>JBGVFC010000001.1:0-33736 GCA_045120755.1 Agathobacter sp.
TTTGCGATGCTTCGCTCGGTTGGCATGTCGCCGAAGGGCATGCACCGGATGATGAACTATGAGTGCCTGTTGTATGGAATCAAAGGGCTGATGTACGGACTTCCGGTGTCGATTCTGCTTACCTATTTGATCTGGAGGGCAACGGCAAGCGGAGTATGGATGAAGTTTTTTGTCCCATGGTACAGTGTTGCCATCGCTGTCGGGAGTGTATTTATCGTAGTATTTGCAACCATGTTGTATGCAATGAACAGAATTTCCAAAGAAAATACCATAGATGCGCTGAAAGCAGATTAAGGAAATCTTAAGAAATTTCTAAGGAAAACTTGATTGCAAAAGGAACGCACAGTGTGTAGCATGATAGAGAGAGAAGTCTGCGTTGTGCGCAGTACAAATGAGATGCGATAGATACACGATTGGAGGAACACGAATGTTACATCTGGCAACGAACATTATTAATTGGAGTATTGCGGTACTGTTTGTGGTGTGTTTTTCCTACCAGCTTATATATCTGGTGGCAAAATACATCCCTATGAAAAAGAACAGCCGGCCGGTTGTAAATCACCGGTATGCAGTTTTAGTGGCTGCCAGAAATGAAGAACAGGTCATCGGGAGACTGATTGAGAGCATTCAGAAGCAGACGTATCAGGACGGAGACATTGACATCTATGTGGTGGCGGACAACTGCACGGATGATACGGCGGAGATTGCACACAGTAAGGGGGCATATGTCTATACGCGCCAGAATCATGTGCAGGTGGGCAAGGGCTATGCACTGGAATATCTGTTGGACCAGCTCAAGCAGGAAAATCTCCTTGCACAATATGACGCATATTTTATTTTCGATGCGGATAATATCCTGCAGGAGAATTACATCGAAGAGATGAACAAGACATTCTCTCAGGGATATCAGGTGGTCACAAGCTACCGCAACAGCTCAAATTTCGGAACGAACTGGATTACCTTCGGCTATGGGCTGTGGTTTTTGCACGAGGCACAGTTTTTGAACAAGGGACGGTACCATGTAGGAAGCTGCTGCATGGTATCCGGAACTGGATATATGATTGCAAGCAGTGTGATACAGCAGAACGACGGCTGGAAATTCTTTCTTCTGACAGAAGATATCGAATTTTCTGCAGATTGTATAGTAAAGGATATCAAAATCGGATACTGCGAAAAGGCAGAGTTCTTTGACGAACAGCCGGTTACTTTCCGTGATTCGTGGAATCAGCGTCTTCGCTGGGTAAAAGGCTACTATCAGGTGTTTCACAAATACGGGCGGCAGCTTCTTGGCAAATGTGTAAAAGAGCATTCGCTGTCCTGCTTTGATATGCTTATGGGATATTTTCCGGCATTTTTTCTTACGGCGATTGCCTCTGTACTGGGAATTGTCATGCTGTTTGCGGAAGTGCTGATCAAACAGAGTGCAGTATGTACGGCCGAGGCAATGGGAATCTTTTTGTTCCGGACATTTGCGGTAATGTTTGTTCTGGGAATCTATACCCTCGTGACGGAATGGAGGCATATCCACGTCGCAGCATGGAAGAAAATTGCATATGTCCTTGTGTTTCCGCTGTATATCTACACCTATTTCCCGATTGCAATCGCCGCCTTCACCTGCAAGGTGAGCTGGAAGCCAATCAAGCACGGCTGCATTCCAAAGTCGGTGATCGAGCGGGCAGGTTGATTAGATGAGCTGCATTCTGATGAATTTTAGCATTGACATAGCCGTACGCCTAAGAATATAATATTTTTACAAAAATATGCCGAACGGCATAAAAATAATTAAAAAAGTAGAAATATGCCGAACGGCATAACGGAGTCTATATGAAAGTGGTTGATTCGAAGACATTGGGACAAATAATTCGTGACAGAAGAAAAGAATTGAATTATACTCAGGCATTTTTGGCGGAATTTACCGGTCTTAGTGTTACTTTTATTTCCGATGTAGAGAGAGGCAAGCCAACGGCTGAGATTGGCAAGGTAATACAATTGCTTCATATTTTGGGAATGGATGTATTAGTGGAAAAAAGAGGATAGGGCATGCGGAATTTATCAATTCAAATTGAATTAAATGGAGACAATGTTTATGTAGGCAACATTGTGGGGAATAATTCGGACGATGCATGCTTTACATACGCGGAAAGTTATGTAAATCATCCTGCTCACAGACCGATATCAATCAGTCTTCCTTTAGAGAAAAGAACTTTTGATGCCAAGACCACTAGAAATTTTTTTGAAGGGCTGTTGCCCGAGGGATTTACCAGAAGATGTGTTGCTGAATGGATGCATGCAGAAGAGAATGATTACCTGTCGATTCTTGCCGGATTGGGGCAGGAGTGTTTGGGAGCAATCAAAGTTGTGGATGACAGTGCCTTGGAAATTGTGGCGGAATATAGAAAGCTAACCAGTGATGAGGTACGGCGGCTGGCAAAAGAGGGAGCGGCAGAGTCGGCAGAGTTTGTAACAAAATCGCATCTGTCATTGACCGGAGCATCCGGAAAAGTGGGGCTCTATTATGATGGAAAAGACTGGTTTTTGCCGATTGGCGAGGCACCAAGCACACACATCGTGAAGCAGAGCCATGTCAGATTAAAAAGAATTGTTGCCAATGAACAGTTATGTCTGCTTACTGCCGGCAAGCTCGGAATTGAAATTCCGGATAGTTTTATTATTCGGTTGGGAAGTTCACAGGATGAGGATGTGCTGTTTGCAACAAGGCGGTATGATCGAAAGATGGATGCCAATTGCAGAGTTCTTGACGGCATGCCGATTCCATACCGATTGCATCAGGAAGATTTTTCACAGGCATTAGGAATTTCGGCTTCTGAAAAATACGAAAAAAATCATAGTGGATATATGCGTAAAATATTTGAGGTTTTACAAAATTATTCAGCAGATCCCATAGCCGATCAGATGAAGCTATGGGATATTTGTGTGTTTAATTATCTGATTGGCAATACGGATAATCATATCAAGAATCTCTCCCTGCTGTACAGTGAGGACTTAAAACGGATTCGTCTGGCACCTGCCTATGATATTGTAAGTACTGTGATTTATGAAAGCAGCACAGAAAAAATGGCACTTAGTGTTGACGGAATATACGATATCAATGATATTACCAGGGAATCTTTTGAAAAGGAAGCAATCAATGTGGGCCTGGGCAGCAAAATGGCGATGAAAAGATTTGATGGGATGGTAAAAAGGTTTCCTGATGCATTGCGAGAGGCTGCAAATGAACTGAGCGGGCAGGGCTTTGAAGGGGTAGAAGAACTCTCTGAATTGATTTTGAAAAAAGGTGGAATCCGAATTGCAGTTTGACATATACGGCTGGTTTTGGCAAAATGGGGATAGCAGACAAGGAGGAAACCAATATGAAGAAAAAAATAGCGGTGTTGTGTCTTGCTGCGGCCGTTGCCGGAACTATGCTGTCCGGATGCGGTGCGCAGAGGGAGGAGTTGTCAGAGACAACGAATCCTAAGACAGAGAACAACGATACACAAAGCAATGATACGCAGAATGCAGATTCTGTACAGACGACGGAATTGGAAGGCGGGGATGATACCACGACATCGGCGGTGACAATCCGTGTCGGGGCGATGAGTGGGCCGACCTCTATGGGAATGGTTAAGCTGATGGAGGATGCCGCGCAGAACGCAACCGTCAATACCTATGAATTTGCTCCGCTCGCAACAGAGGCGACCGCATTATCCGCGCCTCTTCTAAAAGGAGAACTGGATATAGCCGCGGTGCCGTCAAATCTTGCGGCAAATCTGTATAATAAGACAGAGGGCGGCATCGAGGTACTGGCAGTTAATAATCTGGGCGTGCTCAGTGTAGTAGAGCGCGGGGAGGATGTTACAGAACTTGCAGACTTGGCAGGAAGGACGGTATATGCGACCGGACAGGGCGCTGTGCCGGAGTACACATTCCGCTATCTGCTGAGTGAGAATGGAATCAATCCGGATTCGGATATCTCGATTCAGTGGTGCTCCGATACCACGGAAGCACTTGCCTATGTCAATGCTAACGAGGAAGCAATTGCCGTACTGCCGCAGCCGTTTGTGACCGCAGCGTGTGCACAGGTCGGAGATTTGCGGGTTGCCATTGATTTAAATGATGAGTGGGATAAGCTGGACAGTGGCTGTAATATCGTCACCGGCGTGATTGTGGTCCGCACAGAATTTGCCGAGGAGCATCCGGCAGAGGTTGCTACATTCCTGCAGGAATATGAGGCATCCATGGAATATACCGCGCAGAATCCGAAGGAGGCAGCAGCGCTCATCGAGCAGTATGGAATCGTTGGAAAAGCAGTAATTGCCGAGAAAGCTCTTCCAGGCTGCCATTTGAATTATATGGATGGTGCGGATATGCGGGATGCGCTGGAGGGATTCTTGCAGGTGCTGTATGACCAGAATCCGGAATTTGTCGGAGGAAGCATGCCGGGGGATGATTTTTATCTGACAGTTCAGCCGTAATTAGTTAAACTTATGAATTTTTTCGAAAGATTTGAATATGCTCTCCGGACATAGGTGTTGGAGGTTGGCAGACAACGGAAAAATCAACCATTAAGAGGGAGTGTTTCTCGCTGCGGCGGATGCATTCCCTTTTTAAATTTGTATGAGTAATGGGGGTACATAGGAAGATTCTGATAGCATCCGGTTGACTGGATGTTTTGTTTGGTAAAAAGTGGTACACAATTCAGACACAATTTCTTAATGACGAAAAATCATGTCTAAAAAACACTTAATAAAATAAGGTTTTTGAAAATCCACAATTATAAAATTGTTTGCTGTAACTGAAAGTTGAAACGAAAAAAGAACTATATTATCTGACAAAAGATAAACAAATAATAAATAGACAAATTATCTGACAAATTGGAAGAAAAATACAGTTTACATCCTTTCCGGGGTGGCGTAAAATCATTTTTAGAAAAACATTTCGGAAAGGAAGAAGGCAATGAGAGAACAGTGGAATGAAAGTACAGCAGTAGCACAGGGCTTATATGATCCGCGTTTCGAGCATGATAACTGCGGAATCGGTGCTGTTGTGAATATCAAAGGAATCAAGACACATCAGACTGTTGAGAATGCACTTAAAATCGTAGAGAATCTAAAGCACAGAGCCGGCAAGGATGCAGATGGCAAGACCGGTGACGGTGTAGGTATCCTGCTTCAGATTTCACATAAGTTTTTCAAGAAGGCAGTTGCCCCTCTTGGAATTGAATTAGGAGAAGAGAGAGATTACGGTGTAGGACAGTTCTTTTTCCCACAGAGTGAACTGAAAGCAAATCAGGCGAAGAAGATGTTTGAGGTTATTGTGGAGAAGGAAGGCATGGAGTTCCTCGGCTGGAGAGAAGTGCCAACCCATCCGGATAAGCTCAGCGAGAAGGCGAGAGCATGTATGCCGCGCATTATGCAGGCTTTTATCAGAAGACCGGAGGATGTGGAGAAGGGACTTGAGTTTGACCGCAGACTGTATGTGGCAAGAAGAGTTTTTGAGCAGTCGAATGAGGGAAGCTATGTAGTATCATTGTCCAGCCGCACGATTGTATATAAGGGAATGTTTCTGGTTGAGCAGTTGAGACAGTTTTTCTCCGATTTGCAGGACGAGGATTACGAGTCCGCGATTGCAACGGTTCATTCAAGATTCTCAACCAACACGAATCCAAGCTGGGAGCGTGCACATCCAAACCGCTTTATTGTACATAATGGTGAGATTAATACCATTCGCGGTAATGCAGACAAGATGCTGGCGCGTGAGGAGAAGATGTCAAGCAGCAAGCTGGCAGGAGAGTTCCAGAAGGTACTTCCGGTTATCAATACCGAGGGCTCGGATTCGGCAATGCTTGACAATACATTGGAGTTTTTGGTGATGAGCGGAATGGAGCTGCCGCTTGCAGTTATGATTATGATTCCGGAGCCGTGGGCGAACAATCATATCATGTCGCAGAAAAAGAAGGATTTTTACCAGTATTATGCGACCATGATGGAGCCTTGGGACGGACCGGCTTCCATTCTTTTCACAGACGGTGACCTTATGGGAGCAGTGCTTGACCGCAACGGTCTTCGCCCGTCCCGTTACTATATTACAGATGATGATTACCTGATTCTGTCTTCAGAGGTCGGTGTGCTTGATATCGATCCGACCAAAATTGTGACCAAGGACCGTCTTCGCCCGGGCAAGATGCTTCTGGTTGATACGATCAACGGACGCGTCATCGATGATGATGAGCTGAAGGAGCGCTACGCAGGCAAGCAGCCATATGGTGAGTGGCTTGACCGCAATATCGTTATGCTCAAGGATCTGAAGATTCCGAACGAGCGTGTTCCGGAGTACACCAAGGAAGAGCGTCAGAGAATGCAGAGGGCCTTTGGATATACCTATGAATCCCTGAAGGATTCCATTCTTCCGATGGCAAAAAACGGTATCGAGGGAACCGCAGCGATGGGAACGGATACTCCGCTTGCTGCATTGTCCGGCAACCGGGAGCCGCTGTTCAATTACTTCAAACAGTTATTTGCACAGGTTACCAATCCACCAATTGATTCCATCCGTGAGGAGATTGTTACCTCGACGACCGTATATATCGGTTCTGCGGGCAATCTGCTGGAGGAGAAGCCGGATAACTGTAAGGTACTCCGCATTAACAATCCGATTCTTACCAATACCGACCTGATGAAAATCCGGAGCATGAAGGTGGATGGCTTTAAAGTAGAGACGATTTCCATTGTCTACTACAAGAATACCAGTCTTGAGAAGGCAATCGACCGCCTTTATATAGAAGCAGACCGTGCATTCCGTGACGGAGCGAACATACTGATTCTTTCCGACAGAGGTGTGGATGACAATCATGTCGCAATCCCTTCCCTCCTTGCGGTTTCCGCGCTGCAGCAGTATCTGGTTAAGACGAAAAAGAGAACCTCGCTGTCCTTAATTCTTGAATCGGGAGAGCCGAGGGAGGTACATCATTTTGCCACCCTGCTGGGATTCGGTGCTACTGCAATCAATCCGTATCTTGCACTGGATACCGTAAAACAGCTTGTGGATGAGCATATGTTGGATAAGGATTACTATGCAGCCGTGGACGATTATAACCATGCAATCATCTCGGGAATCATCAAGATTGCAGCCAAGATGGGTATTTCGACCATTCAGTCTTATCAGGGTTCCAAGATTTTCGAGGCAATCGGAATCGACAAGAGCGTTATTGACAAGTATTTTACAAACACGGTAAGCCGTATCGGCGGAATTACCATCAAGGATATTGAGGATGATGTGAACACCCTGCATTCCGCAGCTTACGATCCGCTGGGACTTGGAACGGACCTCACCCTTGACAGCAAGGGACGCCATAAGATGAGAAGCGGCGCAGACGGACATCTGTACAATCCGGCGACCATTCATCTGCTGCAGCAGTCTACACAGCGCGGTGACTATGAATTGTTCAAACAGTACACTGCCCTGGTGGATGAGGAACAGAAGGTTACAAATATTCGAGGACTTCTGGATTTTGATTATCCGAAAAAGGGCGTCAAACTGGAAGAAGTGGAGAGCGTAGATTCGATTGTGACCAGATTTAAGACAGGTGCAATGTCTTATGGTTCCATTTCGAAGGAAGCACATGAGACACTTGCGATTGCAATGAATCATCTGCACGGCAAATCCAACACCGGTGAGGGTGGCGAGGATAAGGACCGCCTTACCGTCGGACCGGACGGCTTGAACCGCTGTTCCGCAATCAAGCAGGTTGCTTCCGGACGGTTTGGTGTGACCAGCCGTTATCTGACCAGCGCACAGGAGATTCAGATTAAGATGGCGCAGGGCGCAAAGCCGGGAGAAGGCGGACATCTGCCGGGCAAGAAGGTATATCCGTGGATTGCCAAGACCAGATTGTCAACACCGGGCGTATCGCTGATTTCGCCGCCACCGCACCACGATATCTATTCCATTGAGGATTTGGAGCAGTTGATTTTCGATTTGAAGAATGCGAACCGCGATGCGCGCATTTCGGTAAAGCTGGTTTCGGAAGCCGGCGTAGGAACGGTTGCGGCCGGTGTTGCCAAAGCCGGTGCACAGGTGGTACTGATTTCCGGATACGATGGAGGAACCGGTGCTGCACCGAGCAGTTCCATCCACAATGCAGGTCTGCCGTGGGAACTTGGACTTGCAGAGACACATCAGACCCTGATTATGAACGGACTGCGCAATAAGGTCCGCATCGAGACCGACGGCAAGCTGATGAGCGGACGTGACGTTGCAATCGCAGCATGTCTTGGCGCAGAGGAATTTGGCTTTGCAACCGCTCCACTGGTAACCATGGGCTGTGTGATGATGCGGGTATGTAATCTGGATACCTGTCCGGCAGGTATTGCCACCCAGAATCCGGAGCTTCGCAAGCGCTTTGCGGGCAAGCCGGAATATGTTGAGAATTTCATGCGTTTTGTTGCAGAGGAATTGAGAGAGTACATGGCAAAGCTCGGAGTCCGGAGCGTGGATGAATTAGTCGGAAGAAGTGATCTGTTAAAGGCGAGAGAGGATTTGTCCGGACGCGCTGCCAAGATTGATTTGAGCAACATCCTGCACAATCCGTTTGATGGCGGCAAGCAGAAGGTCATCTTTGACCCGAAGCAGGTCTATGATTTTGAACTTGAGAAGACCAAGGACCTTAAGGTGATTTTGAAGCAGCTTGATTCCGCGCTCGATAAGAAGCAGAAGAGAGTTATTGAGACTGAAGTTACGAATGTCAACCGTTCTCTGGGAACTATTTTCGGCTCCGAGATTACGAAGCGGTATGATGATACTCTGGAAGAGGATACTTACATCATCAAGTGTACCGGCGCAGGCGGACAGAGTTTTGGAGCATTCATTCCGAAGGGACTTACGCTTGAACTTATCGGAGATTCGAATGACTATTTCGGTAAGGGACTTTCCGGCGGCAAGCTGATTGTTTATCCACCGGCAGGTGTCAGGTACAAGAAGGACGAAAATATCATCATTGGAAATGTGGCTCTTTACGGGGCAACAAGCGGTAAAGCATTTATCAATGGTGTGGCAGGAGAACGCTTCTGTGTCCGCAACTCCGGTGCAACAGCCGTTGTAGAGGGCGTGGGAGATCATGGCTGTGAGTACATGACCGGCGGACGCGTGGTTGTCCTCGGCAAGACCGGAAAGAACTTTGCCGCAGGTATGAGCGGCGGTATCGCGTATGTACTGGATGAGGACAACGACCTGTATATGAGAACCAACAAGTCCATGGTATTTACACAGGAAGTATCGAATAAATATGATGTGCTTGAACTGAAAGAGATGATCAAAGAGCATGTAACTCTGACCAATTCAGAAAAGGGCAAGGAGATTTTAGACCATTTCAGCGATTATCTGCCGAAGTTCAAGAAGGTCATTCCGTATGATTACAACAAGATGCAGATGGCAATTGTTCAGATGGAAGAAAAAGGACTGAATGCGGAGCAGGCACAGATTGAAGCATTTTATGCAAGCATCAAGGCATAAGGAGGGAAGCAGAAGATGGGAAAACCAACAGGATTTTTAGATTATGACAGAACAGATGCGCGCTCGGTGGAACCGAAGGAGCGTATCAAAAATTATAATGAGTTCCATGTCTTCCTTTCGAAGGAGAACCAGAGAAAGCAGGCGGCGCGCTGTATGGACTGCGGCGTTCCGTTCTGCCAGTCGGGAGCCACGATTGCAGGAATGACTTCAGGCTGTCCGCTTCACAATCTGGTGCCGGAGTGGAACGATTTAATTTATAGCGGGAACTGGGAACAGGCATATAACCGGCTCCACAAGACGAACAATTTTCCGGAATTTACCTCCAGGGTATGTCCGGCATTGTGTGAGAAGGCATGTACCTGTGGGCATTGGGGAGAGCCGGTAACGGTTCGCGACAATGAGCACGGTGTCATAGAAACCGCATATGAGATGGGATATGCAGCACCTAAGGTTCCGAAGGTACGCACCGGCAAAAAGGTAGCCGTAATCGGTTCGGGCCCGGCAGGACTTGCAGCGGCAGACCAGTTGAATCAGAGAGGACACTCGGTAACGGTATATGAGAGGGAAGACCGTGTGGGAGGACTTCTGATGTACGGTATTCCGAATATGAAGTTGGAAAAACAAGTCATTGACCGCAAGATTGCCGTGATGAAGGAGGAAGGAATTTCCTTTATCACCGGCTGCAATGTCGGAGTGGACATCAAAGCCTCCGAGCTTATGAAGCAGTACGACCGCGTGATTCTGTGCTGCGGCGCCAAAAAGCCGCGCGATATCAAGGCGGCAGGAAGAGACGCCAAGGGCATTTACTTTGCGGTAGATTATCTGACACAGACGACCAAAAGCCTCTTGAATTCCGGACTGAAGGATGGAAAATATGTCAATGCCAAGGGTAAAAATGTCGTAATCATCGGTGGCGGTGATACCGGCAATGACTGTGTCGGTACTGCAATCCGGCAGGGGGCAAAATCGGTTACACAGCTTGAGATGATGCCGTGTCCGCCGACGGAGCGTGCGGCAAATAATCCGTGGCCGGAATGGCCGAAGGTCTTAAAGACCGATTATGGTCAGGAGGAAGCGATTGCGGTATTTGGCAATGATCCGCGTATCTATCAGACGACTGTCAAGGAATTCCACAAGGATAAGAATGGTAATCTGAACGGTATTACGATTGTCAGTCTTGAGTCGAAGAAGGATGAGGCAACCGGACGTTTCAATATGGTTCCGGTGGAAGGCTCCGAGAAGAAGATTCCGGCAGAGCTGGTACTGATTGCGGCAGGCTTCCTCGGTACGGAGGACTATATTGCGAAAGCATTTGCAGTGGATTTGAATGCAAGAAGCAATGTCAGTACCGAAGAGGGATGTTATGCAACCAATGTCAAAAACGTCTTTACTGCGGGCGATATGCACAGAGGACAGTCTCTGGTTGTATGGGCAATCCGCGAAGGAAGAGAAGTGGCACATGAAGTGGACGAGAGCCTGATGGGATATTCCTATCTGTCTGTCCAGTAGCATAAAAACAGGTTTTGGTGTGGGAGCCGGAACCTGTTTTTTTGTTGCTTTGATTTGACGGCTTGAAGAAAAATCAAATCTGTGGGACAATAGGGACAGTATTTTTGCGGAGGAAATAATCATGCCAAAATTAATCTTTTTTGATATTGATGGAACGTTGTGGGATGAAAAAATGCAGATTCCGGACAGCACCAGACTTGCCATCCGGCGCTTAAAGGAGAACGGGCACAAGACCTTTTTGTGCAGCGGAAGGGCAAGAGGAAATATCTGTTCTAAGGACCTTCTGGGAATGGGCTTTGACGGAATCGTGGCTGCCTGCGGCAATCATGTGGAGATGGATGGAACCATTCTGTATGAGCGGATTTTGGACAACGATACCGTGCGCCGGGTGATAGCACTTTTGGAGGAATGCCATATGCCGGTCGTGCTTGAGGGACCGAAGCACCACTGGATTTCGGAAAAAGGCTTTGAAGAGGACCCGTATGTGCTGTATCTGTTTCAGGATATGGGCGAGAGCGCGCTGCCGCTTCGAGGCTTTGAGGAAGCCATACATATCAACAAATTTTCCGCAGATATTCTTCCGCATACGGACTATGCGCGCGTGAAGGCGGAGCTTGGAGGAGAGTTCGAGATTTTGGAGCATGAGAAGAACGTGGTGGAGTTCGTTCCGAAGGGAACCTCGAAGGCAACGGGGATAGCGTGGCTCTGCAGTTATCTCGGAGTGGAAAAAGAGGATACCTATGCGGTGGGAGATAGTGTCAATGATTTGGATATGTTAAAATTTGTCGGTCATGGCATCGCGATGGGCAACGCATCCGGGGAGGCAAAAGCGGTGTCCGAATATGTGACGGAGGATATCCACAAGGACGGGCTCTATCGTGCCATGCAGCACTATGGGCTGATATAGGAGGAACTGAAATTTGTAACAGTTCAGCCCGCGCCATTCGCAATCTCGCCCTTCGGGCTTCAAAGCTTGCTTACACAAGCGGATTGCTCATAATCGGGCGCTCCGCTCATAACCAATTGAATGTGCGCATTCATGCAAGCATGATTCGTCCATCCAATTGGTTATGGCTGAACTGTTTACTAAAATTCCTTGACTTTTGTGATTGGGATAGAGTAACATAGAAGAAAGTAGTAGTTGGGGAAGTACTGACAGAAGACAAGACAGCTGGGAGGGTTTTTTATGGATACAGTGGACAATGCAGAATATACGGAAGATGAGGATGTGTATGTCACCTTCAGCATCAATGAAGAGAAGACGCCTTTATTTGCGATTCCGAAAAAGCATGTAAAGTACATTTTTCATATTGAAGAAGACATGCCGTTTACGAAGGTGCCGAATGCACCGGATTGTGTAGCAGGAATCCTGTGTAATGAGGGATTGATGCTGACGGTGATTGATCCATACGGGATATGGGGGATGCCGATGCCGGAGGAGCTTAAGACCAAGCTGCTTTGTTTTCAGAGCGGCGGCAATATGATGGGGCTGTATGCGGATGAGATTGAGAACATTCAGGTACCGGAAGATAAGGTGCAGAGCTGCGGACTCATCAAGAACAAAGCATTTGCCCATGCGGGAAGAATTTATACCTTGATGGATCTCTCACAGTTTGGGATTGAATTTGAATAGTATATTTTCGTCAAAATGAATATAGTGATTATGAAAATCTCCGGAATGGTGAAAGCTGTTCCGGAGATTTTTGCGTATAGCATGATTCGCTCATACGAATGGTTATGACTGAACTGTTACAACAAAATTATGAAAAAAGTATAAAATAGACAAATAGAAGAAAAAGAAAGAAAACAAGAGAAAACAAGAGTATATATGAGAAAAATTGGAGATATATGGGCGTGAATCCGTTTGCGCTTGGAAAAGGAAAAAATTATTATATGACCATCGGTTAGCACTCGAAAGAAATGAGTGCTAACAACAATCAAAAGGAGGCAATTGATATGAAGTTAGTTCCATTAACAGACAGAGTTGTATTAAAGCAGCTGGCAGCAGAAGAAACTACCAAATCAGGTATTATTTTAACAGGAGCAGCACAGGAGAAGCCGCAGCAGGCGGAAGTTGTTGCAGTAGGACCGGGCGGAATGGTTGACGGCAAGGAAGTTGTTATGCAGGTGAAGGAAGGCCAGAAGGTCATTTATTCCAAGTACGCAGGCACCGAAGTAAAGCTTGACGGAGAAGAGTATATCATTGTCAGACAGAATGATATTCTTGCAGTAGTAGAATAAGAATAAATTGATATTGTAATATATAAAGGAGAATGAGAATCATGGCAAAAGAAATTAAGTATGGCTCAGAAGCAAGAGCTGCATTAGGCGCAGGTGTAGATAAGCTGGCAAATACCGTTCGTGTAACCCTTGGACCAAAAGGAAGAAATGTAGTACTGGATAAGTCTTTCGGCGCACCGCTTATTACAAACGATGGTGTTACAATCGCAAAGGAAATCGAACTGGAAGATGCATTTGAAAATATGGGAGCACAGCTTGTAAAGGAAGTTGCAACCAAGACCAACGATGTGGCAGGTGATGGTACAACAACCGCAACGGTTCTTACACAGGCAATGGTTCAGGAAGGAATGAAGAACTTAGAGGCAGGTGCCAATCCAATTGTACTGCGTCGCGGTATGAAGAAGGCAACAGATGTTGCTGTTGAGGCATTAAAAGAGATGAGCCAGAAGGTCAACGGCAAGGAGCAGATTGCCAAGGTAGCAGCTATTTCCGCCGGTGATGAGGGCGTAGGTAATCTGGTTGCAGATGCAATGGAGAAGGTTACCAATGATGGTGTAATCACCATTGAAGAGTCCAAGACCATGCAGACAGAGCTTGACTTAGTAGAAGGTATGCAGTTTGACCGCGGATATCTTTCCGCATATATGTGCACCGATATGGATAAGATGGAAGCAGTTCTTGATAATCCATACATCTTAATCACAGACAAGAAGATTTCCAATATTCAGGATATCCTGCCACTGTTAGAGCAGATTGTACAGTCCGGCTCAAGACTGCTCATCATCGCAGAGGATGTAGAGGGTGAAGCCCTTACCACATTGATTGTCAACAAGCTCCGCGGAACCTTCAATGTTGTAGCTGTCAAGGCTCCGGGATACGGCGACAGAAGAAAAGCAATGCTTGAGGATATTGCAATCCTTACAGGCGGTCAGGTAATCAGCTCTGATCTGGGACTGGAACTCAAGGATACCGATATCTCTATGCTCGGTCGTGCAAAGTCTGTTAAGGTACAGAAGGAGAACACCGTAATCGTTGACGGCGCAGGAGACAAGAGCGCAATCCAGAGCAGAATCGGACAGATTCGTGCACAGATTGAGGAGACTACCTCTGAATTTGACAAAGAGAAATTACAGGAGCGTCTCGCAAAGATGGCTGGCGGTGTTGCCGTAATCCGTGTAGGTGCAGCAACAGAGACAGAGATGAAGGAAGCAAAGCTTCGTATGGAGGATGCTTTGAATGCAACAAGAGCAGCTGTAGAAGAAGGTATCATTGCAGGCGGCGGCTCTGCATATATCCATGCAGCCAAGAAGGTAGAAGCTTTAGCAGATACCTTAGAGGGTGATGAGAAGACCGGTGCTAAGGTTATTCTCAAGGCTTTGAGCGCACCATTGTACTACATTGCAGCCAACGCAGGACTTGAGGGTGCAGTTATCATCAACAAGGTAAAAGAGTCTGAGGCAGGCGTTGGATTTAACGCAGCAACAGAGGAGTATGTAGACATGGTAGCCAGCGGAATTCTTGATCCGGTTAAGGTTACAAGAAGCGCACTGCAGAATGCAACATCCGTAGCATCTACCCTGTTGACAACAGAGTCAGCAGTAGCCAACATCAAGGAAGATACTCCGGCAATGCCAGCAGGCGGCGCAGGAATGGGTATGATGTAAAAGAACCCTAAATAGCAAAAAGCTCGCATATCGGTATGATATGTGGGCTTTTTTTGCGATTTCCCGGCAGCGCTGTGTTCCCAATATTTTTCTTTCTTTTTTTGGACTGATGTGCTATACTACAATGTATTAATGTTTTGAATATCAAAGCGTTGATATTGGCGATGACAATTTATAATGCTATGGAGGATAAGATGAGTAAAGTTGCAGTTATGACTGACAGTAACAGCGGTATTACGCAAAAAGAAGCGCAGGAATGGGGGATTACGGTTCTTCCGATGCCTTTTTATATCGATGATGAGATTTATTATGAGGATATCGATCTGTCTCAGGAAGAATTCTATGAAAGACTTCAGTCGGATTGTGAAATTAAGACATCTATGCCGTTGGTTGGTGATGTTACAGACAAATGGGATGAATTGCTGAAGAAGTATGATGAGATTGTATATATCCCGATGTCTTCGGGGTTGAGCAGCTCTTGTGAGACTGCAATCATGCTTGCGGAGGATTATGACGGGAAAGTGCAGGTGGTCAATAACCAGCGTATTTCCGTTACACAGCGCCAGTCTGTTTTAGATGCCAGACAGCTTGTGAATGAGGGGAAGAATGCTTCGGAAGTGAAGGAGATTTTGGAGGCGGCAAAGTTTGAATCGTCCATCTATATTATGTTAGATACCCTGTATTATCTGAAAAAAGGTGGCAGAATTACTCCGGCGGCAGCAGCTTTGGGAACCATTTTAAAGCTCAAGCCGGTACTTCAGATTCAGGGTGAGAAGCTGGATGCTTTTGCAAAAGCGCGTACCGTCAAGCAGGCAAAGAGCATTATGATAGAGACGATGAAGGGCGATTTTGCAAATCGTTTCCATGATGCAGAGGGGAAGAAGATACATCTGGAGATGGCATATACCAAGGATCTGGAGGAAGCAGAAATCTTCAAAAAGGAAGTAGAAGAGGCTTTTCCGGGACATGAGATTGTTATGAGACCACTGTCTTTGTCCATCTCCTGTCATATTGGACCGGGTGCGATTGCGATTGCCTGCTCCAAATACATTGATGCAGAATAGAGTGAAGATGGCAGCTGTTGATACAATGGCTGCTGTTTTTGCGTTTTGATTGCTATAAAACTTCTTTTTATATTTATGTTTTCAAGAATGAATTTTGCATTCTGATTGCAGACCTTTAAGCAGTGTCTGCAATCAGAATAGCAAAATTCATTCAGAGATACTTTGCTAAAAGAAAGTTATAAAAAAGTGCAAAAGACGCATAAGATTAAGTTTACTTATGGACAGAAATCCTATATAATCATATACGTGTCAAAAGAATAGAATGATACTGTTTTCACAGAATCACATAAGAAATCAGGAGGTTACTATACATGGTTAAAGCAGTAGTGGGCGCCAATTGGGGCGACGAGGGAAAAGGCAAGATTACAGATATGCTTGCACAGCAGGCGGACATTATAGTCCGGTTTCAGGGAGGAGCCAATGCAGGCCATACCATTAAGAATCACTATGGTAAGTTCGCATTACATACACTTCCGTCCGGTGTGTTTTATGACCACACGACAAGCATTATCGGCAACGGAGTTGCGCTCAATATTCCGGTACTTTTCAACGAGATTAAATCCATTACAGACAGAAATGTTCCGATGCCTAAGATCCTCGTATCGGATCGTGCACAGATTGTAATGCCATATCATATTTTATTTGACCAGTACGAGGAGGAGCGTCTGGGAGGCAAGTCCTTTGGCTCTACCAAGTCCGGAATTGCACCGTTTTATTCCGATAAATATGCCAAGATTGGTTTTCAGGTGAGTGAATTGTTTGATGATGAACTGCTTGCAGAGAAGGTGGTGCGCATTGCTGAGCAGAAGAATGTCCTTTTGGAGCATTTGTATCATAAGCCGTTAATCAACCCGGATGAGCTTCTTGCTACACTGCATGAATACCGCGATATGGTAGCTCCATATGTCTGCGATGTGTCAGCTTATCTGGATCAGGCAATCAAAGAGGGCAAGACCATTTTGCTGGAGGGACAGCTTGGAACCCTGAAGGACCCGGATCACGGAATTTATCCGATGGTTACTTCTTCCTCTACGCTTGCCGCTTATGGAGCAATTGGAGCAGGTATCCCGCCGTATGAGATTAAACAGATTATTACCGTATGCAAGGCATACTCTTCCGCAGTAGGAGCAGGCGCTTTTGTCAGTGAGATATTTGGCGAGGAAGCGGATGAACTTCGTGTTCGCGGTGGTGATGGCGGAGAGTTTGGCGCAACAACAGGACGCCCAAGACGTATGGGATGGTTTGACTGTGTTGCTTCAAAGTATGGATGCCGGCTTCAGGGAACCACGGACGTGGCCTTTACCGTGCTGGATGTCCTTGGATATCTGGATGAGATTCCGGTCTGTGTGGGATATGAAATTGATGGTGAAGTTACCACAGATTTCCCTGTGACAAGCAAGCTGGAAAAGGCAAAGCCTGTATATAAGACATTGCCAGGCTGGAAGTCTGATATTACCGGAATCAGGAATTATGAGGAGCTTCCGGAGAACTGCCGCAAGTATATTGAGTTTGTAGAGGAACAGATTGGTTACCCGATTACCATGGTATCGAACGGACCGGGAAGGGATGATATCATCTATCGTAAATCTGCTCTTTCTTAATCTGTCTTATATTTCAATTAAAAACTCACTTTTTACATTTATGTTCATAAGAATGAATTTTGCTATTTTATTGCAGACCTTCAAGCAGCGTCTGCAATAGAATATGCGAATTCATTTTGGAATATTTAAAAGATAGAAGATAGAAGGGAGCTTTGTTATGGGGAGACAAAAGACAAACGGGGGGAATACGAAGCAGGATATTAAGACGAGAATCACAAAGTTTGTTGTTCTTACCATTCTACTGATTATAGCCATTTTCGTACTGGTGCTCGGAGGAATTACAACCGGAGTTGTCATGTCGAAGACGAATGATATGCGCGAGATGGAAGTGGCAGAACTGCAGGACGTGGTGGAAGGATGGTTTAATGGTCAGATTCGGGATATCGAGATTATTGTAAGCACCATCGAATATTATGATATGACCAAGGATGATACGATGGAGCTACAGCAGTATCTTGCCAACTGTCTGGAACAGAACGAGACGGTGTATGACTATTACATTGGCCTGAATGACGGAACCTGCTTTTTTGGAGGCGGCTGGGAGCCTGCTCCGGGAGAATATGACCCGACAACCAGAGCATGGTATATCGATACCCTTGCAAAAGATGATGTGAGCGTATCGGAGGCTTATGTGGATGTGGATTCCGGAAGGATTGTCATTACCATTGCAAAGCCTCTGTACCGTAATGGAAGTGCCATCGGTGTTTTTGCCGCAGATATTTTTATTGACGAGCTGATTGAGCTTGCAAACAATATTTACAGCGGGACCAAGACCTATGCTGCTTTGTTGGACAGGAACGGAACAGTGCTGACACATAAAAACAGCGCATATCTTCCGAAGGCAGATGAGCAGGGAAATGAAATTCTGACGAGTTACGAAGAAGCTAAGATACCGAAGAGCCTTCTGATGTGTGAAGGAATCGCAAAAAAGAATGGTTCTGATTATAAGGGACCGGGAAGAATTTATACGGCAATGTCCCTTGCGGATATCGGAATTACGGTTATTGCGGTTGATACCATTGCCAATTATTACGGCGGAATCATCTGGTTCTATGTGTGTGTGGTATTGCTTCTGGTTGCGGCCTTCGTGCTTTGCAATGCATCCATCCGGAAGCTTTTGGTTCCGATGTTTGCTCCTTTAAAAGAACTGAATTTAGTCGCAGAGAACATGACAAATGGTGTCCTGCAGTATGAGGCACAATATCGCAACGAGGATGAAATCGGAGAATTGTGTATTGCCATCGAACGCTCTAATGAAGCAATCCGTACCTATATTTCGGATGTAGCGGATAAGCTGAAGGCGATGGCAGATGGTGATTTGACTGTATCGGTAGATATGGATTATGTGGGCGATTTTACCTCACTTAAGAGTTCTATCAACAGTATCGCAGAATCCTTATGCGGAACCATGCAGGTGATCAACGAGGCTGCCAATGCTGTACACGGAAGCGCACAGAATGTTGCAGGAGGCGCGACAAGCCTGGCGGATGATGTGATGGATGTCACCAAGCTGGTGGATGATGTGGACACACAGGTAGAATCTGTACAGCAGCGCTTTGACGAGAGCTTTGAAAAGGCACAGTTGTCCATGGAATTGTCGGATTCGGTAAAGGCGGATATTGATGGTGTATATAGCCAGCTCGAGGATTTGTTAAGGGCAATGAAGAAGATTGAAGAAAAATCCGGCAGCATTGCAGAGATTATCGAGATTATTAACGATATTGCAGCGCAGACCAATATGCTTGCACTGAATGCTTCCATCGAGGCTGCCCGTGCGGGAGAGTCCGGCAGAGGCTTTTCGGTAGTTGCAGATTCTGTAAGAGAACTTGCAAATCGTACGGCAGAAGCGGCTTCCAATACAACGCGCCTGATTCAGGAGGCAACAGAGGCAGTGGCAGAAGGCAATATGCTGGTAAAACTTGCTTCGGAAAGCATGGAATCGGTGGTAGAGAAGACACAGAATGTCAATACACATGTGCAGGATATTGCACAGACAATCCGTCAGGAAAGCGATGTGATGAATCAGATGTCACAGAACTTCTCTGAGATGGAGGACTTTACCACGAATACATCTGCAACCTCAGAGGAATGTGTGGCTATGAGTAATGAACTCTATGAGCAGGTTGACCGTATGTATTCGATTATCGGTAAATTCCGGATAGAGAGATAAATAGTCCCTTTTTACATGTGGATTCCAAGAATGAATTTGCTATTCTCATTGCAGACCTTCAAGCAGTGCCTGCAATAGAATGTGCAAATTCATTCGGGGGTGTTATGGTAAAAAGGGAGAATTGATAAAATGGTATTATGGCCTGTCGGACTGCTCTGGGGAATCGGAGTCTTCGGCAGGCTGTTTGCTGTCGGAAGGAGACATTTTTGATGTCGTGTGTTCCTTGATTAACCGGTAGATAAAAGTATATGCCCAGATAAGTACCGGAACTAAAAAAGTAGCAATGACTGAGGCAAAGAAAAACTTCATGGTATCGGTCTGGTCTGTAATTGCACAGATGAGTGTGATAACATACAGAGACAGCAGAATTACGATAGTAATTATTGCAAGAATTTGTTTGATTTTTTTCATAAGCGCTCCTTATCTTTTTGTTTTGTTCTATCATAAATGATGAAGAAATTTCCGTCAATCTTAATTTGCGTTTGAGGAATGGTTGTGATATACTATGTCTAATTGTATGTTTTATATACAAAAGAAAGGTGGACATATAGAATGGCATTATTACAGGAATGGCATAAAATTGCTTATAACGAGAAAATGGGACAGGCAGAATTGCAGAAATTCTGGCAGAGATATTTTTTGTTAGAGAAGGGTGTATATGAGCAGCTTCTTACCAATCCGGATGAAGTGGTAGAGGGAACGGTTAAGGAACTTGCAGAGAAATATAATCTGTCATTGCTTGAAATGGCAGGATTCTTAGATGGAATCAACGACAGTCTGATTACCCCGAATCCAATCGAAGAGATGGAAGAGGATACCAGGGTAAGCCTTGCTTTTGACAAGGAAAAATTATACAAGAACATGGTGGATGCGAAGGCAGACTGGCTGTATGAGCTTCCGATGTGGGACGAGATTTTTGACAGCGAGACAAAGCATAAGCTTTTCTTAGAGCAGAAGAAATCCGGCACTGTTGTTACCGGCAAGAAGATTGGAAGAAATGATCCATGTCCTTGCGGTTCCGGCAAGAAATACAAGAAGTGCTGCGGCAGATAATGATTGCGAATAGTTAAAAACGGTGTTGATTTTGTTCGCAGGATGCATATAATAATATATAACACGTTGAGAAGAAGAGTAGACAGTCTGGGTGAATCAGAGAAGGATATCTTCGGAATGGTTGCAGAAACCTCCGATGTGCTGTGAATATCCGGCAGCAGGGCTGTTGAAGACCGGCTTTGAGTGGCCCTAATCAGGCCCGGTGACTCCGTTATCGTTGAATGAGGCTTTATCTCATGGAAGAACAGTTGTTTTTGTTTGAGATAAGGCGAATCTGGGTGGAACCACGAATCAATCGTCCCTGATGCTAAGTAGTTAGTATCGGGGACTTTTTGTTATCAAGAAACTGAAAAAGGAGATAATGATTATGAAGATTACATTAAAAGACGGCTCGGTAAAAGAGTACAGTGAAGCAAAAAGCGTATATGACATCGCGCTTGATATCAGTGAAGGATTAGCACGCGTTGCGTGTGCAGGAGAGGTGGATGGAGAGATTGTTGACCTTAGAACCGTCATTGACAAGGATTGCGAGCTTAACATTGTAACTGCCAATGATCCAGAGGGACTGCGTGTAATCCGCCATACGGCATCGCATGTCATGGCAGAGGCTGTGAAGAGATTATATCCGGATGCGAAGGTTGCAATCGGACCGGCAATTGACGATGGCTTCTATTATGATTTTGACAATGCTGCATTTTCCAGAGAGGATTTGGACAAAATCGAAGAAGAAATGAAAAAAATTATCAAGGAAGGACATGAAATTACCAGATTTACCCTTCCGAGAGCAGAGGCGATTGCATATATGAAGGAGAAGGATGAGCCATATAAGGTGGAGCTTATCGAAGATTTACCGGAAGATGCCCAGATATCCTTCTACGATCAGGGTGGTTTTGTGGATTTGTGTGCAGGACCGCATCTGATGAATACAAAGGGAATCAAGGCATATAAGCTGATTTCTTCCTCCATGGCATATTGGAGAGGTGATTCGAACAAGGCAAGATTGCAGAGAATCTATGCGACTGCCTTCAACAAAAAGGATGATTTAAAGGAATATCTTGCAAAATTGGAGGATGCAAAGCAGCGTGACCATAATAAGCTCGGGCGCGAGATGGGACTTTTCACAACCGTTGATGTCATTGGACAGGGACTTCCGCTTCTGATGCCGAAGGGTGCAAAAATGATCATCAAGATGCAGCGCTGGATTGAAGACCTTGAGGATAATGAATGGGGCTATGTGCGTACCAAGACTCCGCTCATGGCAAAATCAGAATTGTATAAGATTTCCGGTCACTGGGAACACTATCTGGATGGCATGTTTGTTCTCGGAGATCCGGAGGATAAGGAGTGCATGGCGCTTCGTCCGATGACCTGCCCGTTCCAGTATTATGTATATAAAGCAGAGCAGCATTCGTACCGCGACCTTCCGGTTCGTATGGGCGAAACCTCTACACTGTTCCGCAATGAGGATTCCGGTGAGATGCATGGTCTTACCCGTGTAAGACAGTTTACGATTTCCGAAGGACATCTGATTGTCCGTCCGGACCAGATGGTGCAGGAGTTTAAGGATTGTATCGCTCACGCACAGTATTGTCTGAAGGTGCTTGGCGTGGAGGAGGATGTAACCTATCATCTGTCCAAATGGGATCCGAACAATCGGGAAAAATATATCGGAGATCCGGAGGTCTGGGAAGAGACCGAAGGTCATATCCGCAATATGTTAAATGAACTTGGCATTCCGTTTACAGAGGATGTGGGAGAGGCTGCATTCTATGGACCGAAGGTTGATATCAATGCGAAGAACGTATATGGCAAAGACGACACCATGATTACGATTCAGTGGGATGCGCTTCTTTCCGAGCAGTTCGATATGTACTATATCGATGAGAATGGAGACAAGGTTCGTCCGTATATTATTCATCGTACCTCGATGGGCTGCTATGAGCGTACATTGGCATGGCTGATTGAAAAATATGCCGGAAAATTCCCGACATGGCTCTGCCCGGAACAGGTTCGTATTCTTCCGATTTCCGAGAAGTTTATGGATTATGCCCAGAAGGTCTGCAAGGAGTTAAAGGCAAATGGTGTCGATGCAACGGTTGACGGACGCGCAGAAAAAATCGGATACAAGATTCGTGAAGCGCGCTTAGATAAGCTTCCGTATATGCTGGTTGTCGGTGCGAAGGAGGAAGAAGAGGGCAAGGTATCTGTCAGAAGCCGTTTTGCCGGTGATGAGGGCGCTATGCCGTTAGAGCAGTTTGTAGAGCAGATATGCAAGGAAATCCGCACTAAGGAGATCCGCAAAGAGCTTCCGGAGGAAGAGAAAAAATAAATTTCATTTACCGAAGAATATCCTGCATGAATTTGCGTATTCTGTTGCAGACACGCTTCCGCTCGAAGCGGAGCGTAGTGGTACTAAATTCGTAAAAGGCACTCATTAAGTACCAACGCTCCTAAACGGTCTGCAATCAGAATAGCAAAATTCATGCAGGACATATGTTGGTAAAACGAAAATAAGGAATCCTCACATATTTGCGCGGGGAAATGTCCATACTAGTTCTGCAACAGTAAATGGTACAGGAGGTATGGATTATGACAGTATTGGATTGTAGTGTGGTAAATTGTCTCTATAATCAGGATGATAGCTGCAAGCGAAAAGACATTATGGTTGAGGGACACAATGCGCATGTATCTTCCGAGACAAGTTGTGGAAGCTTTAAATCGCGCGGCTGTGGCTGCTCGGCGCAGGAGTCGGCATGCAACAGTAAAAAGGATACGGAGGTTGCATGTCAGGCTGTTGAGTGTATGTTTAACCGTTCTGCGCAGTGCAGCGCAAAGCACATCGGAATCGCAGGCGGGCATGCGGACAACTGCACAGAGACAGAGTGCGGAAGCTTTGTCTGCCAGTAACTAATATTGATGTTCCTGAGAATGAATTTTGCTATTCTGATTGCAGACCTTAGAGCAGCGTTTACAATAGAATATGCAAAATTCATTCGGGTACACTTTTGTAAAAAAGGGAGTTGCAAAACGCAAAGTGCAGGAATCAGGTGGAGGAAATATATGGATTATAATATTAATTTTCCTAATTTACATATTTATATGGACCATGTAGGCAAAACGATTCAGATTGGCTCGTTTTCCATTGCCTATTACGGAATTATTATTGCGATTGGCATGGTCGCAGGATTGCTGCTTGCCTGCTATCAGGCGAAAAAGACCGGACAGAATCCGGATACATATTTTGACCTTGCGATTATCGCAATTATCACTTCGCTGATTGGTGCGAGAATCTACTATGTAGCATTCCGCTGGGAATATTACAAGGATAACCTGCTTAGCATATTCAATCTGCGACAGGGCGGAATTGCTATCTATGGAGCAATCATTGCAGCAATCATAACGGCAGTTATCTTCGCCCGTGTGAAGAAAATCCCGTTTTTCAGGATTGCGGATACCGCGTGTCTGGGACTGATTTTAGGACAGGTAATCGGAAGATGGGGTAACTTCTTTAACCGTGAGGTGTTCGGAGGATACACGGACAATCTTTTTGCCATGCAGCTTCCGGTATCGGCGGTTCGCGCGGAGGATATCACGGCAGAGCTGTGGGAGCATACCGTGGAGATTGCAGGAGTGACTTATATTCAGGTCCATCCGACCTTTTTGTATGAGTCTGTGTGGAATCTGATCCTTTTGATTCTGATGCTGGTATTTTTTAATAAGCGCAAATTTGAGGGCGAAGTATTTTTGTGGTATCTGTTCGGATACGGAGTGGGAAGATTCTGGATTGAGGCAATCCGTACAGACCAGCTTCTGATTCCGGGAATTGAAGTGCCGGTATCCATGGTAGTGGCAGCGGTATTTGTGGTGGCGGCGCTGGCTTTGGACATCGTGATACGAATCCGGCTGCGTGGGAAAAAGGAACAGGAGGAAGTTCCACCACTTTCTACCACAAAATAGAAAAAATAAGTAAAAATCAGAAAAAAGTGTGAAGCATTTTTGAAGGCTTCGCACTTTTTTTATTGGAAAAATTCAGCCCTATACTTGATTTTCCATGAGATAGGGGGTATTATATAGAAAGTGGTGAATAGTGGGTGAATTACCCTACAAAGTGGAGCAAAGTGGTGGATAAGTTGACAATCCTGTGGATAACAGGATGGCAAGGACACTGATATCGGAACTGCTTTGAAGTGAGAAAAAATAAGAACGGAAAGGCAGGTGAGTGTGTCATGTTCATGGGCGAATACAACCATACAATCGATAGCAAGGGCCGAATGATTGTTCCATCGAAGTTCCGGGAACAGCTCGGCAGCGAGTTCGTTGTGACCAAGGGATTAGATGGTTGTTTATTCGTATATTCCAATGAAGAATGGCAGCGCATCGAGACTTCCTTCCGTGAGAAGCCACTGACCTCCAAAGAAGCCAGAAAGTTTTCACGTTTCTTCTTTGCCGGAGCTGCCGTATGCGAGGTGGACAAGCAGGGAAGAATCCTTCTTCCGGCGAATTTAAGAGAGTACGCAGGAATCGACAAGGATGTTGTATCCGTCGGAGTGTTAAGCCGTGTGGAAATCTGGAGCAAAGAGCGCTGGATGGACAATGGTGATTATGACGATATGGATGAAATTGCAGAGCACATGGCAGAATTGGGACTGGGAATCTAAGCCGGTCACATACAGAATGGAAGGAACGATTGGATATGGAGTTTAACCATACATCAGTACTGTTAGAGGAGACAATTGACGGCTTACAGATAAAACCGGACGGAATCTATGTGGATGGGACACTTGGAGGCGGTGGACATTCTTATCAGATATGCAGACGTTTAAGCGAAAGAGGCAGATTGATTGGAATTGACCAGGATGCGGACGCGATTGCCGCGGCGACAGAGCGGTTGTCGGAATTTCGTGACCGGGTGACGATTGTCCGGAATAATTACGCGAACATGAAGCAGGTGCTGGAGGAACTGGGGATTGATAAGGTGGACGGTATTGTCTTAGATTTGGGAGTTTCTTCTTTTCAGCTTGACACGCCGGAGAGAGGGTTTACCTATCGATATGAGGATGCTCCGCTTGATATGCGGATGGACGAGAGAAATCCGCTTACGGCGAGGGACATTGTCAATACCTATTCGGAGCAGGAGCTTTACCGGATTATCCGTGATTATGGTGAAGACCGTTTTGCAAAAAATATTGCAAAGCATATCGTAGAGGCAAGAAGCCGGAAGGAGATTACTACTACCGGCCAGTTGAATGAGATTATCAGTGCGGCGATTCCGGCGAAGGTGCGCGCAACAGGCGGACATCCTTCCAAGAGAACCTATCAGGCACTTCGCATTGAACTGAATCATGAACTGGATGTTCTTAGGGACCATTTGGACGAGATGATTGAACTGCTTGCGGAGGATGGAAGATTGTGTATTATCACATTTCATTCGCTGGAAGACCGGATTGTAAAAAGCAGTTTTAAGAAGAACGAGAATCCATGTACCTGTCCGAGCAATTTTCCGGTATGTGTATGCGGAAAAAAATCCATGGGACAGGTCATAACGAGAAAGCCGATTCTTCCATCGGAGGAAGAATTGCAGAATAACTCCAGAAGCAAGAGCGCAAAGCTACGGATATTTGAGAGACAGATGCAGTAAGACAGTAGTGGAATTGAGGAGATGGTAATATGAGAAGCAATTATTATGTACAGGGCAATGCGGCGAGACAATTAGAGACAGCTCCGGTACAGCCGAAGAGAAGGGCACGGCAGGAGGCAGAAGATAATAAGAAAAAGAGACTGCGCCAGAATGCAGCCAGAAGAAACCGCGAGCGCGCGATGTATATGGGAAAGGGCTATGTGGCATTTTTATCCGTATGCGTGGCATTGGCGGCATTGGCATCTGTTACCTATATACAGCTTCAGTCCGGTGTATCCCATAGAATGAGAAGTATTGCAGCTTTGGAGGGGCAGATTGCAGATTTGAAGGCGGACAACGACGCACAGTAAAAGACACTGACCACCTCGGTGGTTTTGAATGAGATTATGGGGATTGCAATAGATGAGCTGGGAATGCAGTACGCAGGTGAGGACCAGATTGTGTACTATACCATCGACAACAGCAATTTCATGGATCAGTATCGGGATATTCCCACAAAATAGGAGCAGGTAGTGGCAGACGTAAGGACACAAAAGCGTAAGGTCCGCAAAAAAAGACCGGTCGCAAAACTGAATAAAAAGATGAGAGGCAAGCTTCTGGCTTTGTTTATCATAGTGCTGCTTGCCATGGTGGGATTGATCGTGCAGCTTGTCCGAATCGAATATATCAATGGGGACAAGTATGAGAAAAAGGTGCTTGCCCTTCAGTCCTATGACAGCAAGACGATTCCTTACCGCCGTGGTGATATCTTAGATTGCAACGGAACCGTCCTTGCGACAAGTGTTGCGGTGTACAATGTTGTACTGGACTGCTATGTCATGACGAGTAAGGAGCAGTATATAGAGCCTACCATAGATGCGCTGGTTGCCTGCTATCCGGACCTTGAGCGCAGCGAATTGGAGTCTTATGCACAGAATCAGAAGGACAACCGTTACATGGTTTTGAAGAAGAAGATTTCCTATGATGAGATGCAGGCGTTTGTGGATTTGCAGGAGGAAGAGGACGAGAAAGGCAACAAGGTCAATCCCAATATCAATGGAGTATGGTTTGAAAAGGAATATCAGAGAGTGTACCCGTATAATTCCCTTGCGGCTTCCGTGATTGGCTTTACCTCTGCCGGAGATGTCGGAACAACCGGTCTGGAAAATTATTATGATGATGAGCTAAACGGCATCAACGGCAGGCAGTACGGATATCTCAATTCGGATAATTATTTTCAGAAGACCGTGATTGAGGCGGAAGACGGCAATAATCTGGTCTGTTCGATTGACGAGAACATTCAGGCAATTATCGAGGAAAAAATCAAGGAATACTATGATGCCTATACGGATAATTACCGGGTGGGCGGTGGTGCAGAGAATATTGCAGTGCTCATTATGAACCCGAATACGGGTGAGATATACGGCATGGCGGACTATCCGGAATTTGATCTGAATAATCCAAGAGATTTGAGTTTTATGTACACCGAGGAAGAACTGGAAGCCATGACGGACGAGGAAACCCTCGATATATTAAATGGGTTGTGGCAGAATTACTGCGTGACAGAAGCCTTTGAGCCGGGCTCCGTGCAGAAAGCTTTTACGATTGCGGCTGGGCTGGAGAGTGGAACCGTTACCGAGGATATGACCTTTTTATGTGATGGCTATGAGCAGGTAGGCGGGCACACCATCCGTTGTGTCAACCGTAGCGGACATGGAATAGAGACCGTGAGGGATGCACTTTTGGATTCGTGTAACGATGCCCTGATGCAGATGTCCTATTTGATAGGGACGGATGAATTTGTCACAACACAGGAAATTCTTGGATTCGGACAGAAGACAGGCATTGACCTGCCGGGAGAGGCGAACACCTCGACACTGGTATTTACCAGAGATAACATGAAGCCGGTGGATCTTGCCACCAACAGCTTTGGACAGAATTATAACTGTACCATGGTGCAGATGACGAGTGCCTTTGCTTCGCTGATTAATGGAGGAACTTATTATCAGCCGCATGTGGTGAAACGGATTACCGACTCGGAGGGCAATACCATTACGGAAATTGAGCCGGTGGTATTAAAGCAGACTTTTTCGAAGGCAACCAGTGACATCTTAAAAGAATATCTCTATGGAGTTGTCTCTGAGGGTACAGGAAAGACGGCGAAGGTGGACGGCTATTCGATGGGGGGCAAGACCGGAACTGCACAGATGTATGATGAGGAGACACATCTTCGTAAGCAGGGCTGTTATGTGTTATCATTCATGGGTTTTGTGCCGTATGAGAATCCGGAGCTGGTCATCTACTGTATCATAGACCAGCCGAATGCGGCGGACCAGTCACACAGCAGCCATGCGCAGAATCTCGTGCGGGAAATCTTAGAGGAAGTACTCCCGTATATGAATATTTATCCGGACGAGGAATTGACCGGAATCAATGCGGACCTGCCGATTTACGGAACGGATGTGTTATCCGGTCATGTGCCTTATCAGGGAACAGACCGTGATCCGAATTTAAGTACTTATGTGCCTCCGGAAAGTACATCTGAACCGACGGCAGCAGAATCCCAGCCGGAAGAAGCAACACCGGAAGAGACGGTACCGGAAGAAACGATACCGCAGGAGCCGCAGCAATAGCGAACCATTTTCATAACCTCATAACTGCTGACATAAGATAAAATAGACTATGCAGCGGTTATGAGGTTTTTATGATAAAAATGCGTCCGTATCAGAGGAAAAAGCTATTGCTGTTCGTTGTAATTCTGGAGCTGTGCTGTTTTTGCCTGATGGGAAGAGTGGTCTATCTGATGGTGTTCTGCTCCGATTATTACAGCAGTATGGCGGAAGACCTGCAGCAGAGAGAGCGGACAATCAAAGGTGCCAGAGGACTGATTCTGGATAGGAACGGAGTGGTGCTGGCAGACAATAAATCTGTCTGTACGATTTCGGTCATACATAATCAGATAGAAGATTCCGAGGGCGTCATCGCCATGCTGGTTAAGGAGCTTGGAATATCGGAGGAAACTGCCCGCAGGCGGGTAGAAAAAGTATCCTCTATCGAAAAAATTAAGAGCAATGTAGATAAGGAGACAGGCAACCGGGTTCTGGCATATGGATATTCCGGTGTGAAGGTGGATGAGGATTATAAGCGGACTTATCCGTATGACGAACTGGCATCGAAGGTGCTGGGATTTACAGGGGGAGACAATCAGGGAATCTTAGGACTGGAGGTAAAGTATGATGAATATCTGCAGGGAACGAATGGAAAAATATTAACTTATACGGATGCGCGCGGAGTGGAGGTAGAGAACGCACCGGAGCTTCGGGCGGAGCCTGTCAACGGTAACAATCTGGTGACCTCGCTCGATTACAATATTCAGATGTACTGTGAGCAGGCGGCAGAGAAGGCATATATCCAGAAGGAGGCAGATGGGGTGGAGATTATTGTCATGAATCCGCAGAATGGCGAAATCTATGCGATGGTCGATTATCCGGAATTTCATCTGAATGATCCGTTTACCCTGACGGAGCAGTATGCGGAATATGCGGGCACCGAACTGGAAGGGGAGATGCAGAACAGGATGTGGCGCAACTGGTGCGTCAGCGATACCTATGAGCCGGGCTCGATTTTTAAGATTGTGACGACCTCAATTGCACTGGAGGAGAATCTGGTGGAGCTGGAGGAGGCGTTCTACTGTCCGGGTTATATCACGGTGGAGGACCGCCGGATTCGCTGTCACAAGACTACCGGACACGGTTCGGAAACCTTCCGGGTGGGGCTTCAGAATTCCTGCAATCCGGTATTTATCGATGTGGGACTCCGCATCGGCTCAGAGCGGTACTATGATTATATGAAGCAGTTTGGGCTGTTGGCAAAGACACAGGTGGATTTGCCGGGAGAGGCAGCAACAATTATGCATTCGAAGGATGCCATAGGGCAGGTGGAGCTTGCAACGATGTCCTTTGGCCAGTCATTTCAGATTAGTCCCATCCAGCTTGCGACAACCGCCTCATCCCTAATCAATGGAGGAACGCGGGTGATTCCACATTTTGGAGTGAGGATTGAGGATGCCGAACAGGAGGTGGTAGAGACATTTTCCTATGAACCGTTAGGAGAGATTGTATCGGAAGAAACCTCGGCAACTTTGCGGGATTTGCTGGAGAGTGTCGTGTCGGAGGGCGGTGGCTCGAAGGCATATATCGAGGGGTACGAGATTGGAGGCAAGACGGCGACTTCACAGACTCTTCCGCGCTCCGAGCACAAATATATTTCCTCTTTTCTGGGCTTTGCTCCGGCAGATAACCCGCAGGTGCTTGTTCTGGTGATTATCCGCAACCCGACCGGTGTGTATTATGGAGGAACCATTGCGGCTCCGGTGGCAAAGGAAATATTTGAAAACATTTTGCCGTACCTTGATAATTGTAACTAAATATTTTATACTTAAAGGAAAATTGTTTTGGAGGCTACCATGAATATAGAAGAGAATCATGTAATTGTAATAGGAACCGGTAAGAGCGGTGTGGCGGCAGCAGAACTTCTGCTTCAGAAGCAGGTTGCGGTTACCCTGTATGATGGCAATGATAAGCTGGATACGGATAAGTTGTACCGACAGGCTCCGGCACTGCGGGAGATTCCGTTGTTGTTAGGAGACTTGAGCGAAGAACAGATGGAGGAGTTTCAGGTGGCAGTGTTAAGTCCGGGAGTGCCGACCGACCTGCCGATGATTAACCGGATGCGCGATAAGGGAATTGCCATCTGGGGTGAGATTGAGCTTGCCTACCATTTTGGCAGGGGAGATGTGCTTGCCATTACCGGAACGAACGGTAAGACGACCACAACTGCGCTGACCGGCGAGATTATGAAGAATTATTTTGCGGATGTGCGGGTTGTGGGTAATATCGGAATCCCGTACACTTCGCAGGCGGCACAGATGACGGAGCAGACGGTGACGGTGGCAGAGATTTCCAGCTTCCAGCTTGAGACCATCCATACCTTCGCACCGAAGGTGTCTGCAATTTTAAATATCACACCGGATCATCTCAACCGTCATCATACGATGGAATGTTACATCCGCACCAAGGAGGATATCACAAAGTACCAGACGAAGGAGGATACCTGTGTCTTAAACTATGAGGATGAGGTTCTGCGTGCGTTTGGAGAGAAGGAATGTCCGGCATCGGTCGTATTTTTCAGCAGTAAGCGCAGGCTGGACAGTGGATTTTATCTGGACGGAGAGGAAATTCACTATGCGCATGACGGGCAGGATGAGGTTGTAATCAATGTCAATGACCTGAACCTGCTCGGCAGACACAATTATGAGAATGTGATGGCTGCCTGTGCAATTGCAATCAGCTATCATGTGCCGATGGATAAGATAATCGAAGTGCTAAAGCGCTTTAAGGCGGTAGAACACCGGATTGAGTATGTAACCGAGAAGCGAGGAGTGCGCTACTACAACGATTCGAAGGGAACGAATCCGGATGCAGCCATTCAGGGTATCCGTGCAATGAACCGTCCGACCTATCTGATTGGCGGAGGTTATGATAAGCAGTCGGAGTATGATGAGTGGATTGAGGCCTTTGATGGCAAGGTTAAGGCACTTGTCCTCATCGGGCAGACGGCAGACAAAATAGAAGCATGCGCCCACGCACATGGTTTTGAAAACACTGTAAAGTGCGAGACATTTGAGGAGGCAATTACTTACTGCTATGACCATGCGGTAAGCGGGGATGCGGTACTTCTTTCACCAGCGTGTGCAAGCTGGGGAATGTTTGCCAATTATGAAGAGAGAGGACGCATCTTCAAGGAGTTTGTTTGTAATTTAGAGGAGTAGTGGATGAAAGAAAAAAAACAGCGTAAAAAGAGGGTAAGTACATATTTTGATTATAATATGCTGTTTGTGCTTATATTTCTGATTTGTTTTGGTCTGGTTATGCTGTACAGCTCAAGCTCCTATACGGCGGCCAACAAATTTGGGGACAGTGCCTACTATCTGAAGCGGCAGCTTCGCGCGATTGCTGTCGGACTGGTTCCGATGACAGCACTTGCATTTATCGATTACCATGTATGGAAAAAATTTGGCGAGATAGCGTATTTTGGAGCAATTCTTCTGTGTGTTGCGGTGTTTATTCCGGGAATTGGAACCAGCTCGCACGGTTCCTCGCGCTGGATTGGCATCGGACCGCTGTCGTTTCAGCCGTCGGAGGTTGCCAAGATTGCCGTAATTATATGTCTTGCGGTACTTATTGAGAAAGTGTCGAAAAATATAGAAAAAACCAAGACTATTTTTCTTCTTCTTGGGCTGATGATGCCCCTGGTCGGTATTATTGCGATTTCCAACTTAAGTACCGGAATCATTGTCATGGGTATTGCAGTCTGTATGCTTTTTGTGGCAAATCCAAAGATTTGGCCTTTCGTGGGGATTGGATTGTTTGCCGTTGTCTTTGTTGTAGTATTTGTCATGTTTGCGGGCTACCGCAGTGACCGTATCACGGCATGGCTGCATCCGGAGACAGCAGGAGACAAGGGCTACCAGACGCTGATGGGACTGTATGCAATCGGTTCCGGCAAATTGTTTGGTAAGGGTCTTGGAGAGAGTCTTCAGAAGATGGGGCATGTGCCGGAATCACAGAACGATATGATTTTTTCCATTATCTGTGAGGAACTGGGACTGTTCGGTGCAATCTGTGTGATTATGCTGTATGTCCTTCTGATATGGCGGATGATGGTCATTGCCAACAATGCGAGGGATTTGTTCGGCGCGCTGATTGTGGTGGGCGTTATGGCACACATCTCTTTACAGGTTATTTTAAATATTGCGGTAGTAACCAATACTTTTCCGAATACGGGAGTTACCCTTCCGTTCATCAGTTACGGAGGTACCTCCATTGTGTTTCTGATGTCGGAGATGGGGCTGGTGCTTAGTGTATCGAGGGGAATACGGTTGGAGAATATCGAAGAAAAATAGCCGGAAAGGGATTGATTCATGGAAAAACGAAGGCACAGAAAAAAAAGAAAGTTTTGGAATGTACTTGTCACGGTTCTGGCAATCCTGCTGTTATTTGGCATGCTCGCCCTGGTTGCCATCAAGCTCTTTGTCGTGGAGGATGTTGTCGTGGAGGGCAATGAGCTGTATGATTCCGAAGTTATCGAGAAAGCAATCTTAAATGACGAATATTCATGGAATACACTGTATGTATTTTTCAAATACCGATTTTTTGATACAGAGGATATTCCGTTTGTGGATGAACTTGAGGTATCAATTGCCGACCCGCATACGCTTCATGTGGTCGTCTACGAGAAGATTATGC
>JBGVFC010000002.1:0-2316 GCA_045120755.1 Agathobacter sp.
GCATCGGAGGCTTTTCCAGCGGAGCGGCCGCTTCCTGCTGTCCATAGGCGCGCTCACCCGAAGGCTCTGCGACTAAGCCTTTTTCCAGCTTCGTCTCCACGCTCTCTATGCGGTCCAGCAGTGATTCGTTGTTCTTCTCCATCTGCGGACAGCACAATTTGATGATGGCCACCTCAATCATAATACGCTTTTGTGAAGCAAAACGCAATTGATTCCCCAGTTCAGAAAAAATCCGTATATAGCGGATTAAAATCTCCGGACGAATCATCTGCGCTTCTTCCTTCAGTGCCGCAAGATTATCACCCGACATATCCAGTACATCTTCCATCTCCTCCGAGCTCTGAAGCAGCAGAAGATTGCGCATATACCAGGTAAAGTCACTGACCATCTGTCCCAGCTCCCGTCCCTCGTTGACAAGCTCATCCAGAGTGTTGATGGCACCTGTTATATTTTTGTCAATAATCTGACGCAAAAGTCTGGAAAACACTTCCGTATCTACCGCGCCAAGCACTTCCAGCACATTCTCATAGGTAAGCGTCTGTCCCAGATGAAACGCAATGCACTGGTCTAACAGACTGAGGGCGTCACGCATGGAACCATCGCCCGCCTTGGCGATATACCGGATTGCCCGCTCCTCCACCTCGACCTGCTCTTCTCTCATCAGCTCCATCAGGCGGTCTGCAATGGTATCAATCGTAATGCGGTGGAAATCGTAGCGCTGACATCTCGACAAAATGGTGATTGGAATCTTGTGCGCCTCTGTTGTGGCAAGGATGAACTTCACATATTCCGGCGGCTCCTCCAAGGTCTTAAGAAGCGCATTGAAGGCACCCGTAGAAAGCATATGCACCTCATCAATAATATAGACCTTGAACCGTCCCTCTGTCGGGCGGTATGCAACCTCCTCCCGAATCTGACGAATATTCTCCACGCCGTTGTTGGAAGCCGCGTCAATCTCAATCACGTTCATGGAGGTTCCTGCGGAAATTGCCTGACACATCGGACACACTCCGCACGGACTTCCCTCAACCGGATTCTCACAATTGACTGCTTTGGCGAATATCTTCGCCACCGTGGTCTTGCCGGTACCACGTGTCCCACAGAATAAATAGGCATGTCCGATACGGTCTGCTTTGATCTGATTCTTCAGAGTCGTCACAATATGCTCCTGTCCCTTTACATCTGCAAACTCCTGCGGTCGGAACTTGCGGTACAATGCCGTATAAGACACTCTATCCTACCTCCTGCGTTACATAAGCTGTGCAGTGGCAAAAAACACCACTGCACGTAATTTACAATGTTTTTTAAAAAAATGCAAGCCTTGAACGATTAATCGCCGAAACTGATTCCGATTCTCTTGGCTTCCTTAATCATCTGGCAATCCGGATCCACCATCTTGAGCTTGCCTGCCACCTCTTCAAGCGGAACTCTCTTCGTCTTGTTGTTGATCATCGCAATCATGCAGCCATAATCTTCTTCCATAATGGCTTTTGCTGCTGCCGAACCAAGTCTGGTACAGAGCACTCTGTCATACGGGCACGGACTTCCGCCGCGCTGCGTATGTCCCGGAACCGCAACCCTTACTTCACTGCCAAGCCTCTTGCTAATCTCATCTGCCACCTCGTAGGATACGGATGGGTAGGTGCGTTTTGCAAGCTTTGCCTTGTATTCCTTCTTGCTTAAGGCTGCGTCTTCTTTGGAGATGGCACCCTCTGCAACCGCAAGGATGGTAAAGCCCTTGCCGTCCTGTGTACGCTTCTGGATTGCAGCCACTACCTTGTCAATATCATACGGAATCTCCGGAAGCAGAATGATATCCGCTCCACCTGCAACACCTGCATACAGGGTCAGCCAGCCAACCTTGTGTCCCATGACCTCAACGATAAATACGCGGTTGTGCGAAGCTGCGGTCGTATGGATACAGTCAATTGCGTCTGTGGCAATGTTGATTGCACTCTGAAAACCAAAGGTAACATCGGTTCCGTAGATATCATTGTCGATGGTCTTCGGAAGATGAATGACATTCAGCCCCTCTTCCCTCAACAAATTCGCTGTCTTCTGTGTGCCGTTGCCGCCTAAGATTACAAGACAGTCCAGATTGAGCTTATGATAGGTCTGTTTCATTGCCTCGACCTTGTCCAGACCATTCTCATCCGGCGTGCGCATCAGCTTAAACGGCTGACGGGAAGAACCCAGAATCGTACCGCCCTTGGTCAGTATTCCGGAAAAATCTGCGGATGTAAGGAGACGATAATTCCCATAAATCAGTCCCTTATACCCATTCTCAAAGCCATAGACCTCCAGGTCAGCTATATT
>JBGVFC010000003.1:0-13936 GCA_045120755.1 Agathobacter sp.
ATTACCCTGCGGCAGCAGAAAAAGGCGCTGGATTTGTACTATGATTTGCTGTCGTTGCGGGAACCGCCGATGCGCATATTGTATCTGATATCCAGACAATATCACATCCTTATGATTGTTAAGGCAATGATGAATCAGGGCTTTGGCAATAAGGACATAGCCTCGAAAGCCGGCTGCCCGGAGTGGGCCGTGAAAAAATATCAGTCCCAGTGCAGGGCATATACCTTAGAGCAGTTAAAGACAACGATAAAAGATGCAGTGGAACTGGAGACTGCTGTCAAGACCGGACAGATGGATGACCGGATGGCGGTAGAGATGTTTATCGTCGAGAAATCAAAGACTCCTTCCGATACTCTTTCGGAGTCTTCCCGTATTCATCCCTAAAAGCAGCAGAAAATTTGCTTGCACTTTCGTATCCGACAGAACGTGCAATCTCAGCAATACTTTCTTCGGTACTGCGAAGAAGCTCGGCTGCTTTTTTTAAACGGTGTTCTTTCATGTGCGCAGCCAGGGAAGTACCATATACTGTTTTGAATAACTCTTTTAGGGTAGTGGTATTCATCAGAAATTTCCTGGCTAAATCTTCAATCGTAATTCTTTTGTCAAGATTTTGTATCAGGTATTCGTGGATTTCATGCATAGCTGCCAGATGCGTTTCGTTACAGTTTTGCTCTGGCTGGCAGGTACAGTCTCTTTTATCACTGCCTAAATTCTTCGGGCAGGAAATTTCCATAATTTTTTCAACGGTCATGTGAAGCAGACGGCATTCCTCCGTATCAGCAGCCTTGTAGTAGACTTCTTTTCCGTCACGTCTGCTGACAATTAAGCCACTGTCTTTCAGATAGCGCAAATGGTGTGATACAGCAGGACTTGTCATATCTACAAGAGCGGAAATATTGACAACACATTCTTCGCAGTGGCATAAAAGCCAGAAGATGCGGATGCGGCTGCTGTCTCCTAATAGCTTGAATGTATCTGCAACAATAGAAAAATCATTGAGATTGGAAACGGTATTTTTATCCATTGTAGAAAGCCTCCTGAAGAATCCTCTGTAAAAAATAGTGTAACACATGATAATAAAATATTCCATTTGGAAATGATAATAGTCCAAACGGAAGGTATGCGTGAAGGAACATTGATTTTCGCATAGAGATTGGGTATCCTATGTTCATAACAATTAAACAACTGCTTAAACGTTGAAAAAAGAAAGGGATGGTTATGATGAAGAAAACTTATAAAATCGAAGTGGATTGTGCAAACTGCGCAAATCTGATGGAGGATGCAGCCGGAAAAACAGAAGGTGTAGCGGCAGCAACTGTCAATTTTATGACTCAGAAAATGATTATTGAATTTGAAGATGGTGTGGACAAGGATAAGGTTATGAAGGCTGTACTTAAGGCGTGCAGAAAGGTAGAGCCTGATTGTGAGATTGAAATTTAAAAGGTCAGGGGTGCTGTCATGAACAAGAAGCAGAAGAAAATGCTATATAGAATTATTATTGCAGCGGTTCTTCTTATCGGAGTAAACCTGCTGCCGCTAAATAATATATTGGCGATGTGCCTGTATTTAGTTACTTATCTGATTATAGGATATGACATACTGAAGAAGGCAGGAAAAGGAATTTTAAATGGCCGGGTATTTGATGAGAATTTCTTGATGGCTGTGGCAACAGTCGGGGCCATTGTTTTAGCTTTCTATGAAAAGAGCGGGGATTTCAATGAGGCAATCGCAGTTATGCTTTTCTATCAGATTGGAGAATTATTCCAAAGCTGCGCGGTAGGAAAGAGCAGAAAGAATATAGCGGCACTTATGGATATCCGGCCGGATTATGCAAATATGGAACAGGATGGAAAATTAATCCGTGTAGAACCGGACGAAGTTGCCGTTGGCAGTATTATTGTTGTACAGCCGGGAGAAAAGGTACCAATCGATGGAACCATTGTTGAGGGTTCTTCCTCTTTGAATACAAGTGCTTTGACAGGAGAAAGTTTACCTCGCGATGCAGGAATCGGTGACGAGGTGATCAGTGGATGTATCAATATGACGGGAGTTATCCGAATACAGACCACGAAGGAGTTTGGAGAATCTACCGTATCAAAAATTTTAGAGCTTGTGGAGGAATCCAGCTCAAGAAAGTCCAAATCGGAAAACTTTATTTCCAAATTTGCAAAGGTATATACTCCGGTAGTTTGTTATGCCGCATTGGCATTAGCGGTTCTGCCGCCGGTTATCAATCTTATTATGGGAAATCCGGCTGGGTGGGCCGACTGGATATACAGAGCATTGACCTTCCTCGTTATCAGTTGTCCATGTGCGCTGGTGATTAGTATTCCACTTAGTTTTTTTGCAGGAATCGGTGGGGCGAGTAAAGAGGGAGTTCTAATTAAGGGTTCCAATTATTTGGAAACGCTGTCAAAAACAGCAGTGGTGGTATTTGACAAAACAGGTACTCTGACCAAGGGTGTTTTTGAAGTAAATGGAATTCATCATAATAAAATGGAAGATGAGAAGCTTTTGGAATATGCGGCACTTGCCGAATGTTCTTCTTCACATCCAATCAGTAAAAGTCTCCAGAAGGCATATGGAAAAGAGATAGACCGCAGCCGTGTAACGGACATTGAAGAGATTAGTGGTCATGGAATTGTTGCAACAGTTGATCAGAAAAAAGTTGCTGCCGGAAACATGAAGCTGATGAACAGACTTGGCATTGAGGCAAAGGAATGTCACAGCGTAGGGACAATTATTCATGTTGCCATTGATCATGAATATGCCGGGCATATCGTGATTTCCGATGTGGAGAAACCAAATGCAGGAAAAGCAATTGCAGAACTTAAGAAAGCTGGTGTCAAAAAAACAGTTATGCTTACGGGAGATGCCAAAAAGGTCGCTGATAAGGTAGGTGCCAGGCTTGCGATTGATGAAATTCACAGTGAATTGTTACCGGGTGATAAGGTAACGGAGGTAGAACGGTTGCTTGCACAAAAAAGCGGGAAAGAAGTGCTGGCATTCGTTGGTGACGGTATCAATGATGCACCGGTACTTTCCAGAGCAGATATTGGAATTGCAATGGGAGCTATGGGCTCGGATGCAGCAATCGAAGCTGCCGATGTGGTACTCATGGATGATGACCCGCTAAAAATTGCGCAGGGTATTCAGATTTCCAGAAAGTGCATCCGCATTGTCTATCAGAATATTGTTTTGGCTCTTGTTGTGAAGTTTGCCTGCCTCGGTCTTGGGGCGTTGGGAATAGCCAATATGTGGGTTGCGATTTTTGCAGATGTTGGTGTCATGATCCTTGCAGTTCTGAATGCAATCAGGGCATTGAAGGTTAAGAAATTGTGAAAAGGGTATAAGAAAACCACCAGCATGACGGGTACTGGTGGTTTTTTATTCATTCGAGGGTTAAATGTCTGCTGTCTGATTAAGCAACACCGTTAACAAGCTTTGTTAAGCGGGATACTTTTCTTGCAGCATTGTTCTTGTGGTAGATACCCTTAGCGCTTGCACTTTCAATAACTGAAATAGCGTTCTTGAGCTCTGCCTCTGCAACAGCCTTATCGTTAGCAGCAACAGCAGCCTCTACCTTCTTAATTGATGTCTTAACCTCAGATTTAATCGCCTTATTGCGGGCGGTTCTTGTCTCAGTAACTAAAATTCTCTTCTTAGCAGATTTAATGTTAGCCAATCCGTACACCTCCAATTTTTATATTCATAGTCAATCAAGTGCAACCGTTGAATCCGGACACGGACGTTCCAACGGAAACATACTCAAGTATAATATTCCAACCGTAAGTTGTTTGTCAATACATAAATCTAATTTTTTTTGAGAAAAATAGTAATAACTATAAACTTGTGGAGGACTCAGCAATGCAGGAAGATCATTATCCGATTCGGACGGATTTGGCGCTGGAAGCACAGGAGCGCATGCGCAAGAACCAGAGCGAGCTAAAAGGGGTGGATTTTCATGAAGAAAAGCGGAAAAACGGAATCACCATCAGTACGGTCTGCATTCAGACGGAAAATGCGGCAAAATCAATGGGAAGACCAAGAGGTCATTATATCACGATAGAGGCACCGGAGATGACGGAGGACGATGCGGGATATCACAGGGAAATTTCCATGGAGCTGGCACAGATTATACGCCGGCTGCTGCCGGACAAGCTTTTAAGCAAGCGGCAGGAGGCATCGGTACTTCTGGTAGGACTGGGCAATCGGGAAGTGACGCCGGATGCCTTGGGACCGCGTGTTATTGATAATATGTTCATCACCCGCCATATCATCAATGAATTTGGAAAATATGCGTTCGGCACAGAAAAAATCAGCAAGGTCAGCGGTATAGTACCGGGGGTTATGGCACAGACGGGCATGGAATGTGTAGAAATCGTCCGTGGTGTCGTAAGAGAGACGCATCCTGATTTTATCATCACGGTGGATGCACTGGCGGCCCGCAATGCCAAGAGGCTTGGAAGAACCATTCAGCTTACGGATACCGGAATCACACCGGGCAGCGGAATCGGCAATCACCGCCATGCCCTCAATGAAAAAAGCGTGGGCGTGCCCGTCCTGTCACTGGGCGTTCCGACCGTGGTGGATGCGGCAACGATTGTATCGGATGCCATGACATCTCTTATAGAAGCAATGTCGCTGACACATCTGGAAAAGCTGGACGAATCGGAGCGGCAGGAACTGGCAAGGGAGCTTCTGTCTCCGCAGCTTCATGGTATGTTTGTCACGCCGAAGGATATTGATGAATCGATTAAGCGGTTGAGCTTTCTGATATCGGAGGGGTTAAATATCGCCCTGATTGGGAATAAGGAGCAGCGGCAGAGCATATAATTCTGGTATGATGAGCGGATTTGAAAAATTACAGAGAAGGCTGGCCGCCTTTTTTCTCCTAAATTGCTTTGTGCTGATTGGATGTATTTACCGGTTTGGCGGAGAATTTTCCGATGGGGCAAAAACAAAGCTGGCAATTCATTTCTATAATGGTATTCTGGAGGTTTATTCTCCGGCAATCTCTTATTACGGAAGCACGACTGCACACATATGGTACAAGGATATGGTTGCGGCAGTGCTTCCGAACCTGTCTTATTATGAACAGCTCATGTGGTATGAAGCGCAGGTGGAGGATTTTGCGGATTATGAGAATCTGACTGCGCTCGGAAAACAGCAGATGGAGATGCTTTTGGCAGAACAGTCACAGGATGACAGTAAGGAGCGCATGCTTGCGCTTGCAATTGCCGAGAATGATCAGGTCGCAGATACGGTCTATACCCAGCCGGATGCGGTGGAGACAGAGGCGCAGGCCGGTGCACCGCCGGATGTGGCGGGCAGTGATGCATCGGTATCGGCGGCGATAGAAAATGTGCCCACAGACAGCAGTAATCTGCAGGACTCTTCCTCCGGTATAGTGGACGATACATATCCGGCACAGGCAAAGTGGCCGTCTGCAACAGGCAAAGCGGTGGAAGTCAACCGCGACAAGCTGCAGGATTTTGATTATTTAAAACAGAATTTTTTTATTGTGGACAGCAGTACGACCATCGGAAGTGACCAGTTGAATGCCAACAGTCTGCTTGGGAAAAATATGGCAATTGACGATAGTATAGATGGTCCGCAGATTCTCATCTATCACACGCATTCGCAGGAGGGGTATGTGGATTCCACAGAAGGAGATGCCGCAACCTCTGTAGTGGCGGTCGGTGAATATCTGGCGCAGATACTGACGGAACAGTATGGATACCGCGTGCTGCATCACACCGGGGCATATGATGTGGGGGACCGGGACCACGCATACTCGAATGCCGCACCCGCACTTGCGCAGATACTCGCAGACAACCCGTCCATTCAGGTGGTTATTGACCTGCACAGGGACAGTGTGCGGGAAGACACCCATCTGGTCACGGAAATCAATGGAAAGCAAACGGCAAAAATTATGTTTTTCAACGGACTGTGCCGGACCACGAAGCAGGGAGAACTGACTGCCATGCCGAATCCGTATCTGGCAGACAATCTTGCGCTGTCCTTTCAGATGCAGCTTGCGGCAACAGAATATTACCCGGATTTTACCAGACGTATTTATCTGAAAGGCTATCGCTACAACATGCATTATTGTCCGAAAAGCATGCTTATTGAGGTTGGGGCACAGAACAACACATTGGAAGAAGCAATGAATGCCATGGAGCCGCTTGCTGATTTATTGTCTAAGGTATTGCAATAAGAAAGTCTCTTTGCAAGGCATGGGAAAAATGGTAAAATATAAATCATCATTATATGATAGCAGAGAACTTGGGGAGGTACGGATATGGTGGATTATACGGAGGGCTCCGGCAAACAATATCATACCGGAGTGGGACCGCAGGATATCGGGCGTTATGTGATTCTGCCGGGAGATCCGAAGCGGTGTCAAAAGATTGCAGAACATTTTGAACATCCGGTACTGGTGGCTGACAGCCGCGAATTTGTCACCTATACAGGAACTTTGGACGGCACAAAAGTCAGTGTGACCTCAACGGGCATCGGCGGACCTTCTGCAGCCATTGCAATCGATGAACTTGCAAAATGCGGCGCGGATACCTTTGTCCGGGTTGGCACCTGTGGGGGAATGCAGGTGGATGTTCTGGGCGGAGATATCGTAATCGCGAACGGCGCAGTCCGCATGGAGGGGACAAGCAGGGAATTTGCCCCAATTGAGTATCCGGCAGTACCGGATGTGAAGGTGATGAATGCGCTGATTGCGGCGGCGGAAGAACTGCACATTCGCCACCATGTCGGTGTTGTCCAGTGCAAGGATTCTTTTTTCGGACAGCATGAGCCGGAGATTATGCCGGTAAGCTATGAACTAGAGCAGAAGTGGCAGGCGTGGCTTCGGATGGGGTGTCTGGCATCCGAGATGGAATCTGCGGCATTGTTTATCGCGGGAAGTTTTCTCAAGGTGCGGGTAGGCTCCTGCTTTTTGACCGTAGCCAATCAGGAGCGTGCAAAAAGAAACCTGCCGAATGAACAGGTGCATGACACGGAGCTGGCGATTACGGTGGCTGTGGAAGCCTTAAGAAAGCTTATTGCTCAGGAGAGGCAGTGCACTGACCGATAGGAGGATGCAGAATGGAAGACTGGAAACAGGAACTGATACAGCAGGCACAGAAGGCGCGCACGTTTTCCTACGCACCGTATTCCGGATTTTTGGTGGGAGCCGCCCTGCTTGCAAAAAATGGACAGGTATTTACCGGCTGCAATATCGAGAATGCTGCTTATACCCCGACCAACTGTGCGGAGCGTACTGCTTTTTTTAAGGCGGTCAGCGAGGGCGTGCGGGAGTTCCGTGCGATTGCCATTATCGGAGGAAGTGTTGCAACGGCGGATGGTGACGGTGCTGTGCCAAAATACTGTGCCCCGTGTGGGGTATGCCGTCAGGTCATGCGGGAATTCTGCGATGCGGATGAATTTGAGATTATTCTGGCAAAAAGCGGCAGCGAATATAAGACCTGCAGGCTGGCAGATTTATTTCCGGACAGCTTCGGACCGGAGAATCTGGACTGATTTGACTATCCGGCTGCTTGGAAAGATGATACATTACGACTGGAGGAAGACAAAATGGATTACAAAGAGATACTAAGCAAGGTAGACCATACCTTATTATTACAGACGAGCACATGGGAGGAGATAAAAGCACTCTGCGATGATGCCATGAAATATCACACGGCATCGGTATGTATTCCGCCGTGCTATGTCAGACAGGCGAAGGAGTATATGAAAGATCGGATGAAGGTGTGTACCGTAATCGGTTTTCCGAACGGCAATCATACCACGGCGGCAAAGGTCTATGAGACGAAGGATGCCATAGAAAATGGTGCAGATGAGATTGATATGGTAATCAATGTCGGTATGGTGAAGGCAGGAAATTATGCGTATGTGCTGGACGAGATCAATCAGGTAAAAAAGGCGTGCGCCGGAAAACTGTTAAAAGTCATTATTGAGACCTGTCTGCTGACCGATGAGGAGAAGATAAAAATGTGTGAGGTTGTCACTGATTCGGATGCGGATTTTATCAAGACCTCCACAGGCTTTTCGACAGCGGGGGCGACCTTTCATGACATTGAACTGTTCGCAGCCCATGTTGGCGCGGGTACGAAGATAAAAGCCGCAGGCGGAATCTCGTCCATGGAGGACGCGGAAAAATTTATCGGGCTTGGCGCAGACCGTCTGGGGACAAGCCGGATTGTAAAAATTGTAAAGCAGCAGGGCAACATGGAATAGAAGAATGGAGGACGAAGATGGAGGAACGGTTTCACCGGATTTTTGTAATTGTAATTGATTCGTTTGGAATTGGAGAGATGCCGGATGCAGGGAGATTTCACGATGCCGGCGCAGATACCTTCGGGCATATTGCAGAGTCGGTGGATTCACTTTTTCTTCCGAATCTGCAGAAGTTAGGACTTGGCAATCTGCATGAGGCAAAGCACGTAAGTCCGGTTTCTACACCGCTTGCGTATTATGCCGCATTGCGGGAGCAAAGCAACGGCAAGGATACCATGACCGGACATTGGGAGATGATGGGGATTGACACGCAAAAGCCGTTTATCACCTTCACGGACAGCGGTTTTCCGAAGGAGCTTATCGACGAACTGGAGAAGCGCTGCGGGCGCAAAATCATTGGCAACAAAGCTGCCAGCGGAACCGAAATCCTAAAAGAGCTTGGGGAGCAGGAAATTTATGAGGGAAAGTTAATCGTCTATACCTCTGCGGACTCGGTGCTGCAGATTTGCGGCAACGAAGAGACGATGGGACTTGACACGCTGTACCGCTACTGCGAGATTGCCAGGGAACTGACGATGAAGGACGAGTGGCGCGTGGGACGGGTGATTGCGCGCCCCTATACCGGCAGACATAAGGATGAATTTGTCCGGACGGGGAACCGCCACGATTATGCCCTAAAGCCAACCGGAAAAACTGCTCTGGATGCGCTGAAGGAGGGAGGCTTTGATGTGATTTCTGTCGGAAAAATCCGCGACATCTTTGACGGCGAAGGAATTACAGAGAGCAATCGTTCCAAGAGCAGTGTACAGGGGATGGAGCAGACCATAGAGCTTGCGGGGAGAGATTTTCATGGACTGTGTTTCGTGAATCTGGTGGATTTTGATGCTTTGTGGGGCCACAGGCGCAATCCAATCGGATATGCACAGGAGCTGGAAAAATTCGATGAAAAGCTGGGACAACTGCTGCCACTTATGAAGAAAGAGGATTTGCTCATCATCACTGCGGACCATGGCAATGACCCGACCTATACCGGCACGGACCATACGCGGGAAAAGGTACCGTTTTTGGCGTATTCCCCATCCCTGACGCAGCCAAAACAATTAGAAGAACAGGATACCTTTGCGGTTATCGGTGCGACCATCGCGGACAATTTTGGAGTGCCAATGCCGCAGGGGACGATTGGACACTCATTACTTGCACAGTTACAATAGGAGGAATTGCCCATGATGGGGGAAAAAAGTAACCAAATTCTGCAGTTTCCGAAAATCGAACTGCACTGTCATCTGGATGGCTCCATGGAAGTATCCCGCATACAGAAGCTTCTGGCAGAGCGGGGAGAGCAGGAAGATGTGGAGGAGCTGCGAAGAAAACTGACGGCACCGATGGACTGCGGCAGCCTCGCGGAATACTTGGAGCGGTTTGATTTGCCAATCCGGTGCCTGCAGACGGCAGGAGGACTTGCAGCGGCAGCTTATGATTTGGCAAAAGCCGCTTCCGGGGAGCAGGTAAAATATATCGAAGTCCGGTTTGCACCGTCCTTTCATACGGCAGAGGGCTTGTCGGTCTGTGAGATTTTGGAGGCGGTAGAAAGCGGACTAAAGCGGGCAAAGGAGGAAACCGGTATCAAATCCGGCATTCTGGTTTGCGGAATGCGCAATCTGCCGATGGAACAGAATCTGTCCATGTTAAAGCAGGCGCGCAGCCTGTATGGACAGGGCGTGGTCGGATGTGACCTTGCCGGTGATGAGAAGGCCTATCCGACGAAGAATTTTGCAGAATTTTTTGAAAAGGCAAAAAGCTATCAGATGCCTTTTACCATCCATTCCGGAGAATGTGGAAGTACAGACAATATAAGGGTTGCAATCGAGCTCGGCGCAAAGCGCCTCGGACATGGAATTGCGATGGCACAGGAACCGGATTTAATGAGGGTTTGCGCAAATCATAGAATTGGTGTAGAATTATGTCCGACAAGCAATCTTCAGACTAAAGCGGTCAGAAGCATGGAAGACTATCCATTTATGCAGTTTTATGAGGCGGGTATTCCGCTATCCGTCAATACGGACAACCGCACGGTAAGCAACACAAGCTGCAGCAGGGAATTTGAGCTGCTGGCAGACTTTTACCGGATGGAAGAAGAACAGCTTATGGATGTGATGCATCAGATTTATAAGGACTCCGTGGAGATGTCTTTTGCAGATGATGACACAAAGCACAGATTGTTAAAATGTAACCGTGCGGGGTGAACAGACGGCTTTGACGGAGAGAACGAATTAGAAAAAGTGAGGATTTTTTAGATGACAGTGGATCAGAGCAGGATTCGTAATTTTTGTATTATTGCCCATATCGATCATGGCAAGTCTACATTGGCGGACCGTATTATTGAAAAAACCGGAACGCTGACAAGCCGGGAGATGCAGGCGCAGGTGCTGGACAATATGGATTTGGAGAGAGAACGCGGAATTACCATCAAGTCCCAGGCGGTTCGTATCATTTATAAAGCCAGGGATGGAGAGGAATATATCTTCAATCTGATTGACACACCGGGACATGTGGACTTTAACTATGAGGTATCCCGAAGTCTTGCAGCCTGTGATGGTGCAATCCTTGTGGTCGATGCCGCACAGGGCGTGGAGGCACAGACTCTGGCGAATGTGTATCTGGCACTGGACCACGATCTGGATGTGGTTCCGGTTATCAATAAAATTGACCTTCCGAGCGCAAGACCGGAAGAGGTGGCAAAAGAAATAGAGGATGTCATCGGAATTGAAGCGATGGATGCGCCACGCATCTCTGCAAAGACGGGACTGAATATCGAAGAGGTATTAGAGCAGATTGTAGCGAAAATTCCGGCTCCGGACGGGGATCCAAAGGCTCCTCTGAAAGCGTTGATTTTTGATGCGGTATATGATCCATATAAGGGTGTGATCGTTTTTATCCGTCTCAAAGAAGGTACCGTTAAGGTGGGAACCGAAATCCTTATGATGGCGACAGGGGCGAAGGCACTGGTGACGGAGGTCGGATATTTTGGTGCAGGACAGTTCATACCGTGCGAGGAATTGGCGGCAGGTATGGTCGGATACATTGCAGCGAGCATCAAGAATGTGCGGGATACCCGTGTCGGAGATACGGTGACGGAGGCACAGAATCCATGTGCGAAAGCACTTCCGGGATACAAGAAGGTCAATCCGATGGTTTACTGCGGTATGTATCCGGCAGACAGTGCCAAGTATCCGGATTTACGCGATGCCCTGGAAAAATTGCAGATTAACGATGCTTCCCTTCAGTATGAGCCGGAGACATCACTGGCACTGGGATTTGGTTTCCGCTGCGGATTTTTGGGACTGCTTCATCTGGAAATCATTCAGGAGCGTCTGGAGAGGGAATTTGACCTTGACCTTGTTACCACGGCACCGGGCGTAATCTACAAAGTGCATAAGACCAACGGTGAGGTGATTGAACTGACCAACCCGTCTAATCTGCCGGACCCATCGGAGATTGAATATATGGAAGAACCGTTTGTGACCGCAGAGATTATGGTGACCAGCGACTATGTCGGGGCAATCATGAAGCTTTGTCAGGAGCGGCGCGGAATCTATCTCAGTATGGAATATCTGGAGGAGACAAGAGCCCTGATCAAATACGACCTTCCGTTGAATGAGATTATCTATGACTTCTTCGATGCACTTAAATCGCGCTCAAGAGGCTATGCCTCCTTTGATTATGAGTTGAAGGGCTATGTGCGCTCAGAGCTGGTCAAGCTGGATATCCTGATTAACCGGGAGATGGTAGATGCGCTGTCCTTCATCGTATTTAAGGATAGTGCGTATGACAGGGGACGTAGAATGTGTGAGCGCCTCAAGGAGGAGATTCCGCGGCATCTGTTTGAGATTCCTATTCAGGCGGCAGTCGGCGGCAAAGTCATCGCCAGAGAGACGGTCAAGGCGATGCGGAAAGACGTTCTCGCCAAATGCTACGGCGGTGATATTACCCGTAAACGCAAGCTCCTTGAAAAACAGAAGGAAGGCAAGAAGCGTATGCGTCAGGTTGGCAATGTAGAGATTCCACAGGAAGCATTTATGAGTGTCTTAAAGCTGGATGAGGAGTAGGGATGTATGGAGTGGTACGGTTGGATTTTGCTTATCGTGGCAGTTTTGATTGGAAGCATATTGGGTTACATTCTGTTTCTCGCAGTCAACAGTCTGTTCGTGGACACCGGAAGGGAATATGATACGAACAGTCGTTATTACCGTGCCCTGTTAAATGGGGCAACTGCGGTCATGATGGTGGGAGCGCGGATTCATCTGAAGGTGGATGGAAGGGAGAAGATTCCCGATGGGCGGTTTCTTGTGGTAAGCAATCACCGTTCGAATTTTGATCCGATTCTGACCTGGTACATATTGCGGGAAAATGATGTCGCATTCGTATCCAAGAAAGAGAATTTTTCCGTTCCAATCTTCGGGCGGTTCATCCGCAAATGCTGTTTCATGGAAATTGACAGGAAGAATCCGCGCAATGCCATGAAGACGATTATTAAGGCTGCGGATTTATTGAAAAAGGATGAGGTGTCCGTCGGCATCTATCCGGAAGGCACCAGAAGCCGTGACGGAAAGCTGCTGCCGTTTCACAACGGAGTCTTCAAAATCGCACAGCGTGCCCATGTCCCGGTTTTGGTTATGACGGTCGAAGGGACAGAAGATATCCGGCATCATTTTCCGTGGAAAAAGTCAGTGGTAACCATTCATTTTGTAGGGACGCTGTCTGCGGAAGAAATCGAAGGAGTATCCACCAGAGAGGTGGGAGAAAAGGCAGAAGCCATGATGCGGCAGTATGTACAGTAATACCAAGGAGGAGAGAAGATGTCAGTATATCATGTATTGTTTAATCCGTTGGCAGCCAACGGACACGGACGGGAAAGTGCAGAAGAGATACGCCGGTTTTATCCGAAAGATGAAATTATGCTTCATAATATTATGGAAATCAGCGATTATGCAAAGTTCTTTGCGGATATAAAGGCAGAGGATAAGGTTGTGCTTGCGGGAGGAGACGGAACCCTGAATCGTTTTGTGAATGCAGTGGACGGAATTTCCTATCCGAATTCCATCTATTTCTATGGAAGCGGCACGGGCAATGATTTCCTCCGTGACCTGGAATACAAGCCGGGGGAAGAGCCGGTTTGCATAGACCGCTATCTTACACAGCTTCCGAAGGTTACGGTGAACGGCAAAACCTACCGTTATATCAACGGTGTCGGCTATGGAATCGACGGTTACTGCTGTGAGGTGGGAGATGCGCTGAAGGCAAAATCCTCCAAGCCGGTCAATTACACGGCAATCGCAATCAAAGGACTTTTGTTCCATTATAAACCGACCACGGCAATCGTAACTGTGGACGGGGTGCGGCACGAGTTTAAAAAGGCGTGGCTTGCGCCAACCATGAACGGCAGATTTTACGGCGGCGGAATGATGGCTGCGCCGAAACAGAACCGTCTGGCACCGGAGCATACGCAGTCGGTCATGCTGTTTTACGGTAAGGGCAAGCTAAAGACGCTTTTGGTTTTTCCGAAGATTTTTTCGGGAGAACACGTGAAAAAGACAGACATGGTACAGATTCTGACCGGAAAGCATATCATTGTTGAGTTTGATAGTCCGAGAGCGCTGCAGATTGACGGCGAGACTATCGT
>JBGVFC010000004.1:0-19706 GCA_045120755.1 Agathobacter sp.
TATTGGTTCCGATTGGCGGAGGCGGACTTGCGACCGGCGTGTCAACACTCGCAAAGCTGTTAAATCCTAAGATTAAGGTAATTGGTGTTGAGCCGGCAGGGGCGAACTGTATGCAGGCATCTTTTGCGGCAGGCAAGGTGACCACACTTCCGACGGTCAGCACCATTGCGGATGGTACTGCAGTGAAGACTCCGGGAAGCAAGATTTTCCCATACATCCAGAAAAATCTGGACGATATCATAACGGTAGAGGATGATGAGCTGATTGTAGCTTTTCTTGATATGGTGGAAAATCACAAGATGGTAGTGGAGAATTCCGGACTTCTTACGGTTGCCGCATTAAAGCATCTCGATGTGACAGACAAGCGCGTGGTATCGATATTAAGCGGCGGCAATATGGATGTGATTACGATGTCCTCCGTAGTGCAGCAGGGACTCATTTTCCGCGACAGGATATTTACCGTATCGGTATTGCTGCCGGATAAGCCGGGCGAGCTTGCCAAGGTTTCCCAGACACTTGCAAGGGAACAGGGCAATGTCATCAAGCTGGAGCACAACCAGTTTGTATCGACCAACCGCAGTGCAGCAGTGGAGCTTCGCATCACACTGGAGTGTTTTGGAACGGAGCACAAGAAGCAGATTCTAAGTGCGCTTGAAAAAGCCGGCTACAAGCCGAAGGTAGTGCGCACGGCAATATAGGCAGGTGTTTTCCTATGCAAAGAAGTGATTTGAGAGATGGAATGAAGGTCATTGACACGGACGATGGTATGATTATGGAGTATAAAAAGACCGAAAAATCCGATTATTTTTGTTCCAAAGACGCCATGTGGGGCGTGTGCCAGTTCGATTTGTCGGTGTATGAGCCGTATGAGGGCGAATTGGAAGCAGGAGAATTTGACAAACCTGCCTCAAAAGGAGTATAATGCGATTGACAACGGGGAGCTGCCCGAAGGCGGCTGAGAGGAGACTTCTTCGTCTCGACCCATAACCTGATTTGGATAATGCCAACGTAGGGATTCATAGTACCATGATTTTATTCACGGACATGCGGATACCTTCGGCATGTCCGTTTTTGTCGTAGAAGAAACTGTGTTTCTTCTACGGCAAAACCCTCCGGGAGGATGCACAGCTCGCGGAGATGAAATTTGCCTTATAGGCACCGCTCGCGCGCGAAAAGTTTGCGCGCAAACTTTTTTGTAGAAGAAACTGAGGAGGACAATTATGCTGGGAACTTGTATGGACAATGTAAGGAAACATGTGCCTTTGGTGCACAACATCACAAATTATGTCACGGTCAATGATGTGGCGAATGTGTTGTTGGCATGCGGAGGAAGCCCGATTATGTCGGACGAGCCGGAGGATGTAGAGGACATCACCTCCATCTGCGGCGGGTTAAATATCAACATCGGAACCCTGAATCAGAGCAGCATCAGGGGGATGTTTCTTGCCGGAAAAAAGGCCAATGAATTGCAGCATGTCGTGCTGTTAGACCCGGTGGGAGCAGGAGCAAGTAAGCTTCGGACAAAAACCGCAGTACGGATTATGGATGAAATCCGGCTTACGATGATAAGAGGTAATATCTCAGAGATTAAGACACTTGCGCTTGGAAGCGGAACAACCAAGGGCGTGGACGCAGATGTTGCGGATGCGGTTACGGAAGAAAATCTTGCGGAAGCGGTAATTTTTGTGAAGAACTTTGCAAAAAGTGCAAATTGCATGGTGGCTGTTACCGGCGCAATTGATTTGGTAAGTGATGGAAAGGACTGTTATGTGATTCGCAACGGCCGTCCGGAGATGGGAAAAATCACAGGAACCGGCTGTCAGCTTTCCGGAATGATGACGGCATTTCTGGTGGCAAATCCGGACCAGCCGCTTGAGGCGGCAGCCGCAGCAGTCTGCGCAATGGGACTTGCAGGAGAAATCGGATGGAGCCGTATGGAAGAAGGGGATGGCAATTCAACCTACCGCAACCGTATTATCGATGCAATTTACCATATGGATGGAGCAGTATTGGAGCAGGGAGCAAACTATGAAGTGCGATAAGAAGGATTTGCTGTTGTATGCAGTGACGGACAGAAGCTGGCTGAATGGGGAGACACTGTATCAGCAGGTGGAAAAAGCAATAAAAGGTGGAGCAACCTTTATCCAGCTTCGGGAAAAGGAGTTGGACAGCGAGCATTTTTTGCAGGAGGCTGTGGAAATCAAAAAGCTGTGTCAGAAGTATCAAGTTCCCTTTGTCATCAATGACAATATAGAAATTGCTCTTGCGATGGACGCGGACGGCGTGCATGTGGGACAGAGTGATATGGCGGCCGGCAATGTGCGTAAGCTGCTTGGCGGCAATAAGATCATCGGTGTGTCCGCACAGACCGTGGAGCAGGCAATTTTGGCAGAAGAACAGGGCGCGGATTATCTTGGAGTCGGAGCAGTTTTTCCGACCGGCTCCAAGGCAGATGCCGAGGATGTCAGCAGGGAGACCTTAGAAGCAATCTGTAAAGCCGTGCATATTCCGGTCATTGCGATTGGAGGCATCACGAAGGAGAATGTGAGCCGGCTGCAGGGAAGCGGAATCTGCGGAATTGCCGTTATCAGTGCCATTTTTGCACAGAAGGACATCGAAGCGGCAACGAAGGAGCTGAAAACCGTGACGGAGCAGAGTTTTCCGGCAGACGCTTTATAGCTATAAAAATGCAAAGAGGTACAGGATATGATTAAGGGCGCAATATTTGATGTGGATGGAACCATTTTAGATACAATGGAAATATGGGAGGAGATGGGAGAGCGATATCTTCACAGTCTGGGAATTGAGGCAGAACCCAATTTCAGCGAGATTCTTTTTACCATGACCGTACCGGAGGGCGCTGCCTACACGAAGAAGCGCTATCAGCTGAAACAGTCCGAGGAAGAGATTACACAGGGAATTCTGGATATGATTCGAGATTTCTATTATTATGAGGCACCTGCAAAGGAGGGAGTCATCGACTTCTTAAAAGGCATGCAGCAGCACGGTATTCCGATGGTGGTTGCAACCTCCTGTGAGCGGGAGCATGTCGAGCGGGCGTTTGAGCGCCTTGGCATCCTCGATTGTTTTGCGAAGATTTTTACCTGTACTGAGGTGGGCGCAGGAAAGACAAGTCCGCTCATCTATCAGACAGCAGCCGGATATTTAGATGCAAAACCGGAGGAAGTGCTGGTATTTGAGGATGCAATCCATGCCATCACAACCGCCTCTGCGGCAGGCTTTGTAACGGTTGCGGTCGCGGAAGCCTATGGAAGGCAGGCGGCAGAAGAGATGAAAGCGCATACCACTTACTACATACAGGATTGGACAGATACGGATGCGTTCTGGGATTTATTAAGAAAGTAACTTAAGAAAACAGCGGCGGATTGGGGGCACCACCTTGCGTCGCTTAACAAAATTAATGCATGTAAGAAAAGGAGCAGAAAAATGAGAACAGCATTAACAATCGCGGGAAGTGATTCCAGCGGAGGCGCCGGCATTCAGGCAGACATCAAGACGATGACTGCAAATGGAGTATATGCGATGAGTGCAATTACCGCACTGACCGCGCAGAATACCACCGGCGTAACAGGAATTATGGAGGTAACACAGGAGTTTTTAGGAGAGCAGTTGGATGATATTTTTACCGATATTTATCCGGATGCCGTCAAAATCGGCATGGTTTCCTCAAGTGCGCTGATTGAAAAAATCGCAGAAAAACTAAAGCAGTATGGAGCAAAAAATATCGTGGTGGACCCGGTTATGGTGGCAACCAGCGGTTCTAAGTTAATCGGGGATGAGGCAATCGAAACCTTAAAGGAAAGGCTTTTGCCGCTGGCAACTGTGCTGACACCGAATATACCGGAGGCAGAGGTGCTCTCAGGTATGCCGGTAAAGACCAGGGAGGATATGATTTGCGCAGCAAAGACCATCTCGGATACCTATCACTGTGCGGTGCTGGTCAAAGGCGGTCATCAGTTAAATGATGCCAATGATCTGCTGTACAAGGATGGTGCGGAAAAATGGTTCTTGGGAAAGCGTATCGACAATCCGAATACCCACGGTACCGGATGCACCTTATCCAGTGCGATTGCATCCAATCTGGCCAAGGGATTTTCGTTGGAAGTTTCGGTGGAGAGAGCAAAGTCCTACATATTTGGAGCACTTGCGGCGATGCTTGACCTTGGAAAAGGCAGCGGACCGATGATGCACGGTTTTAACATATCCGGCGAATACACGAAGGAAGCGGGGGAGGTATAGCGCGATGGAAGAAAAACGTACCTCTCTGTGGGACAATGGGCTTATCTGGTTTGGAGCGGGTGTGTCCATTGCGGAAATACTGACGGGAACCTATCTGGCACCGCTGGGGTTTGCCAAAGGTATCTTAGCAATTCTGATTGGACATCTCATCGGCTGCGTGCTGCTGTTTTTGGCAGGTGTGATTGGCGGACGTTCCAGACGCAGTGCGATGGAAACGGTTAAGATGAGCTTTGGGAAAAAAGGAAGTATGCTTTTTTCCATATTGAATGTGTTACAGTTGGTGGGCTGGACAGCCATTATGATTTATGACGGCGCGCTGGCAGCAGACGGTATTGCGCACAAAGGCAGATGGATCTGGTGTCTTGTCATCGGTGCGCTCATCATTCTGTGGATTGCCATCGGAATTACGAATCTGGGAAAAATCAACACGGTTGCAATGCTTGCACTTTTTGTGTTAAGCCTGATTCTGTGCAAGGTCATCTTCTTTGACCACGGAACGGGCAGCCCGGTTGCCATGGAGACGATGTCCTTCGGTGCTGCGGTGGAACTGTCCGTGGCGATGCCTCTCTCATGGCTGCCGCTGATTGGTGACTATACCAGAGAAGCCAAAGCTCCGGTTCGGGCATCCGCAGTCAGCGCCATTGTGTATGGGGTAATCAGCACATGGATGTATATGATTGGAATGGGTGCCGCAATACTTACCGGAGAATCGGATATTGCGGTCATCATGGTCAAGGCGGGACTTGGAATTGCAGGTCTTCTCATTATTGTATTCTCTACGGTTACAACTACATTTCTGGATGCCTATTCTGCAGGCGTGTCCAGTGAATCCATCTTTTGCCGGTGGAAGGGAAAATGGGTGGCAATCGCGGTGACCGTTATTGGAACCATCGCGGCAATTGTATTTCCGATGGATGACATCACGGATTTTCTGTATCTGATTGGTTCGGTATTTGCGCCGATGATAGCCATTCAGATTGCGGACTATTTTATACGGAAAAAAGATTACAGCGAAAAATCCTTCGATGTGTGCAACCTGCTCATATGGCTTGTGGGATTTTGCCTGTACCGTTTCCTTATGACACTGGATATTCCGGTGGGCAATACGCTTCCGGATATGGCGGCAACCGTTGCACTGTGCCTGCTTGTGGGAAAAATCAGGAAAAGCATGGAATCCCGCCGGTAAATTTATCCGTTGACGGCAGGAATGAAATATGTTAATATGCAAGCGATTTAGGCAAAGAGGCTTTTAGGGCTTTTTTGCCTTTTCTTGTGTTTGGCAAGGGAGGTGTATGGGAATGAGAAAGTTGGAGACAAACGATTGGATTCTTCTGAACAATATCATTTACAAGATTTATACCACAGAGCGTTTTGATGATATGCGCTACGAATTGTTAGAGCAGTTAAAGATGGTGCTTGATTATGACAGCGCGGATTTTTATCTGGCATCGAAGGAGGAGGGCAGGCTTCTGTGCAATCCGGTGACCTATAACTGTGATATGGATTTGTCCGAGATGTATGAGGATTTGGATTACAGCAGAGGGATTGTTGCGAGCGGGAAAATGCTCATCTACCGGGAGACCGATATCATATCGGATGAGGCGCGCGTGGAGACGGATTACTATAAGAAGGTGTATAAGCCGAATAACTGGCATTATGCCCTGCAGATTGTAATTGCGCGCCATAAGAAATTCTTAGGTGCAATCACCTTCTACCGGACAATCGGAAAAGAAGATTTCCATTATGATGATATTTTTGTGCTGGATATATTGAAGGATCATCTGGCATACCGGCTGGAACAGTACAGTAAGAACGGAGATGCCGGAGCGGGCAAGCTGACGGTGACGGAGGCTGTCAGCAGGTATGACCTGACCAGACGGGAGCATACCATCCTAAAGCTGCTGATGTCAGGAATTGATAACGCCCAAATCTGTGAGGAGCTGGTCATCACGCCGAATACCTTGAAGAAGCATATCATGAATATTTACCGGAAATTGGGAATCAAAACCCGTGTCCAGCTTTTTAAAATGGTAAAAGAATATGAATAACTACTACTTTTGGATTAGAAAAACGGTAAAATGGGAGAATTGAATTGGCAGAATGAATGCGCTATATTCATAACAACAAGTAAACAGGTTTACAGAGCGAAGGGGCTTATCCGTTGGGATAGGCTCCTTTTTTGTCGTATAGGCACCGCTCGCGCGCGAAGAGTTTGCAGACAAACTCTTTATTTTTATTCAGGAGGAGAGAATGAGATATCCGCGATTTTTATCAGAACAGGGAACGATTGGCTTTGTGGCACCATCCTTTGGATGTGCGACAGAACCGTACCGGACAGCGTTTAATCATGCACTGCAGGTCTTTCGGGATATGGGATATCATATCTGTCTCGGACCTAACTGTTATGAGGACAGAGGAATCGGTATCAGCAATGTCCCGGCAGAATGTGGCAGGGAACTGAATGAGATGTATTGCGGCAGCAGCAGTGATATATTGATTTCCTGCGGAGGCGGGGAGCTGATGTGTGAGGTGATTCCGTATATGGATTTTGAGAGGATTGCGAAAGCAAAGGCAAAATGGTATATGGGATATTCAGACAATACGAATTTTACCTACCTGCTTGCGACGCTTTGTGATACCGCGTCCATCTACGGACCTTGTGCAAGTACCTTTGGAATGGAGCCGTGGCATACTTCCCTGCAGGATGCGTTTGACTTGTTGTGCGGAAAGAAAAAGAGCGTGCAGGACTACGCGATGTGGGAGCGCGAGGGCGGACGGGATGAAGAACATCCGCTTGCACCGTACAATCTGACCGAGCCGGTAAATATCCGGCGCTATATCTGCAAAGAGGGTGTGGCACATCGATTGGAGGATGAAGAACAGGAGATACAATTGCAGGGGCGCCTGCTTGGCGGCTGCATGGATTGTCTGGTCAATCTGCTTGGAACGGAATATGACCGCACACAGCAGTTTGCCGACCGCTATGCAGAGGATGGAATCATCTGGTTTCTGGAAGCCTGTGAGCTGAATGTGATGTCCATACGCAGGGCAATCTGGCAGATGAAGCATGCCGGATGGTTTTCCCATGTGAAGGGATTTTTGATTGGACGGCCGCTGTGTTACGGGCAGGAGATGTTTGGCATCGACCATTACCGGGCGGTTACCGATTTGCTGGCAGAATATGATGTGCCGGTTCTGATGGATCTGGACATCGGACACTTTGCCCCGATGATGCCGCTTGTATGCGGTGGTTCTGCGGATATAGCAGCCACCGGCAAGGGTGTTCAGATTACCTATACATGGAAGTAGAAGCTGATAAAAAAATGCAGCCGATATTGCGGAAAACGTGATATCGGCTGCATTGTGTTTTAATATTTATAATACCTTTGATAAAAATTCTTTTAAGCGCGGATTCTTCGGATTGCCAAAGAACTCTTCCGGAGAACCGGTTTCTAAAATCTGTCCTTCATCGATGAAGACGACCTTGTTGGCGACTTCCCGCGCAAAGCCCATCTCATGTGTGACAATAACCATGGTCATGCCTTCTTTGGAGATTGCCTTCATCAGTTCAAGAACCTCACCTACCATCTCCGGGTCTAAAGCACTCGTCGGCTCGTCGAACAGAATCACATCCGGATTCATGGCAAGGGAACGCACGATGGCGACGCGCTGCTTCTGACCGCCGGAGAGTGTGGACGGATATACATCGGCTTTGTCCTCCAGACCAATCCGTTTCAGAAGCTCCATCGCCTGTTCTTTTGCTTTGGCAGTGATTTCTTTCCGGGTTGTGGTGATTGGAACCGGGGTCTGTTTTTTCTTGCGGAATAAATTGGTCAGAGGCAAAAATGCGTTGTGCCATTTCGCCTTCTTCAAATCCTGCGTCTGGAGATAAACCGGTGCAAGCATGATATTCTGTATGACAGTTTTGTTGCTAAACAGATTAAAATGCTGGAATACCATTCCCATGTGACGGCGGTGGATATTGATGTTTACCTTCAAATCAGCGATATCGACACCGTTGAAGATGATTTTTCCGCCGGTCGGGTCCTCCATACAGTTCAGACAGCGCAGAAAGGTGCTTTTTCCGGAACCGGAAGGACCGATGACAACAACAATGTCGCCTTTGTCGATTTTAAAATTAATACCGTTGAGAACTTTATTGTCCCCAAAATGTTTTTCAAGATTAATTACGTCGATCACTCTTTTTCAGGCTCCTTTCCATAAGTTTGATAGCGAGGCTGATGATAAGAACCAGCAGGATGTAGATGATTGCCATGACAAGGTAAGGAACCATGAACTCATAGCTGTTGCTTCCGATATAGTTGAAGGCCACATACAGATCCAGTGCACCGACAAAACTTACAACCGAAGTCTCCTTGACGAGGGAGATGAATTCGTTGCCGAGCGTCGGAAGAATGTTCTTTACGGCCTGCGGAATTACGATTTTCATCATGGTAGTGCCAAAGCTGAGTCCTAAGGCACGTCCGGCTTCCATCTGACCGGGATCCACCGACTGGATTCCGCTTCGCATAATCTCGGATATGTAAGCACCGCTGTTCAGTCCGAAAATCAGCATGGATACCTGAACACCTGTCATATGAATGCCGAGCAGAGGAAGGAGTACATAATAACCGACCAGAAGCTGCACCACGATAGGAGTGCCGCGGAATAAGCCGACATAGAAGCTGCAGAATCCATTTAAGATTTTTGGAAAAAGCTTGTATTTGGGAATCACACGGACCGTTGCAATCAGGGTTCCGATGATAATACCTACGATAAGACCGACTATGGCAATCAGAAGCGTGTTTTTAAGACCTTCTAAGACTTTTTCGTAGCCGCCGTAGTCGATAAATATCTGGATGAATTTGTCTACCTTTTGTTCAAAATTAGCCATTGAAACCTCTCATATTAGAAAAGGCGGCTGTATCAAACAACCGCCGGATTGTCATGTTATCTTAATTCGTTGATGGATTCTGTGATGCAGGTTGCAGGAGCAGAATCGATGATTACGTAATCAATGTTGCCATTCAACAGATCCTGTACAGCAAGAGAGCCGCTCTTATATCCGACTGTGCTCATGGAAAATCCGTCAAATCCCCACTCCTCATCGCCTTCGCAGTAGAACTGTCCGGTTGTTCCGTTCTGGAAACCTACCTTTACGGAGCTGTCCTTCTGTGCAAGGATGGCTTCCACGGAAGCTGCATCGGTGCAGTTGTCAAATTCGGTATCGGAGGATGCAACAATCAGTCTCTGTGAAGCATTGTAGTAGCTGTCAGAGAAAGTAACATACTCGGTACGCTCCTCGTTGACGGTAAGACCGGCCATGGCAATATCACATTTGTGCTGGCCGACAGACAGACATACGGCATCAAAATCCATATTGTTGATGACGAGCTCTTTGCCAAGCTTTTCAGCCAGAAGTGCAGCGATTTCCATGTCGATTCCGTAGTATTCCTTGCCGCCCTGGGTATATTCGAACGGCTCAAAGGCTGCGTTGGTTGCGACAACAAGCTGATCCTTGCTGGAGTCATATTCAGCGGAGGTAACAGCCACCGGAGTTCCGTTTCCGAAATAGTTGTTGCAGATTTCATCGAGGGTTCCATCTTCCTTAATCTCGGCAATGAAGTCGTTGACAGCTGTAAGAAGTTCCTCCTGATCCTTGTCAACACCGAATGCGTATTCTTCCTGCGTCAGATCAATCTCGATAATCCTGGCAGTGGAGGATGAGGCATCGGAGCCGCATCCGGCCAGCATAGATACTGCCATAACAGCGGAAAGTGCTAAAGTTAATAGTTTCTTTTTCATAGTTCCTCTTCCTTTCTTATTTACATGATTCTCCTTACTATATCATTAGGAAAAACAATTCGCAATGAAGTTTGAAAAATATTTTTAAAATTAAATAAAAATTTGTCCGTTTTATTACTCATATTATGTGAGAAATTACTGTCAGAACTACAAAACAGATACAAAGAAACAGGAAAGGGTGATTTCTCATGAAGAAAAAAATGGAAATGATACTGGTTATGGCAGCAGTGGCACTGATGGAGGCAATCGGATGTATGGCACTGGTGGCGGCACTTCTGGGGCTGGACTTAGCTGACTGCAAAGTGACATCAGCCGCCGGATGGGTAATCGGAGCGGCCGGAATTATCTTTGTCTGCTTTTTTGTGCAGTCACTTCGACACAGATAACCAAAACTTTCCAATCTCCACAATTTGATTGACGATGCAGGGGATGTTTACTATAATAACAATGAAAAATTGTCGTTTTTTATTGTTATTTTTAGTAGAAAGTTGGAACATATGACAGAGAAATTTCAAATACATACAAGAATCATTATTTTCCTTATCTTATGCACTCTGCTTCTGTCGTTGTGCGCGACGCCGTCTGTGGTGCAGGCAGCAGAACGGACCGGTGTGGTGTCAATCAATACCTATGTTGTGGAGACGAAGGATGCACCGTCGGACAGTGCAGGGCATATGAATAATCTCGCCAATGGCAAGCCGTTGGTTATTCTGGATGAAGTAACAGGGGATGATGGCTCCCGCTGGTACAAGGTCAAATACATTTTGGATAGAAACGGTGAGGAGGTCACTGCGTATATCCGGGCAGAATATGTAGCACTCGATGGGGGCAGTAATTCTGTAGATACAGGGACTCTGCTCGGCACAGGTACCATCAATGCCAACAATGTCAATGTGCGCAATGCGGCAGGGACAAGCGGCACACAGGTTTTAACCGCGCTGAACAAGGGGCATAAAGTGGAGGTGTACGGACAGACCACAGTCGGCGGCGCGGTCTGGTACTATGTCACCTTTACGAAGGATGGAGCCTCCGGTCAGGGCTGGGTGTACGGCGCATATATTACCATCGCGTACCTTCCGGGGAATGTCGACGGCGAATACGCGCAGTCGCTTCGGAATGCAGGATTTCCGGACAGCTATATACCGAATCTGGTATCCCTGCACGAAAAGTACCCGGGCTGGACCTTCGAGGCAGTTAAGACAGGACTGGACTGGAACACGGTGATAGAGAAGGAGAGCAAATTAGGTGTCAATCTCGTCCCGACGAGCGCGGATGATGCCAAGAAATCAACAGCATCCGGTGCATACAACTGGAAGACGAATACATGGACAATTTATGACGGTTCAAACTGGGTGGCTGCTCATCCGGATTATATCGCATACTGTATGGACCCGCGCAATTTTTTGGATGAGACGAACATTTTTCAGTTTGAGAGCTTAAGCTACAATGAGAATCAGACACTTGCAGGGGTGCAGGCAATCCTAAAGGGCACCTTCATGGCAGGAGATGTGACGGATGCGGACGGCACGGTATTTAACTACGCACAGGCATTCATGGATATTGGAAGACAGTATTCCGTCAGCCCGTATCTGCTGGCGTCGCGGGTACGGCAGGAGCAGGGAGCCGGCAACAGTTCACTGATATCCGGTACATATAAGGGATATGAAGGGTATTTTAATTACTTTAATTTTGGCGCATATGGCTCAACAAAAGAGGCGGTAATCAAAAGCGGTCTGACCTATGCCAAAGCGCAGGGCTGGAATACCCGCTATAAGTCCCTGCAGGGAGGAGCGGAAAAGCTTGCCAAAAATTATATCAGTCGTGGACAGGATACGCTGTATTTCCAAAAGTTTAATGTGGTGAATAAGGCGGATGGCCTGTACAGCCACCAGTATATGGGCAATGTAACTGCGGCAATCACGGAGGGGCAGTCAGTAGCAAAAGGCTGCAGTGATAAGTCACAGGCGTTTGTATTCCGGATTCCGGTATATGTAAATATGCCGGCTGCGGCGGTTTCCTTTACGGCAAGCGGCAATCCGAACAATTACCTGAAGTCGCTGAATGTCGGGGGAGCAACGCTTACTCCGGTGTTTGATGCGAACACGCAAAGCTATTCGGCAGTGGTTAATAATTCCATCAGTTCGGTAAATGTGTCTGCGGCGGCAGTTACCTCCAAATCCAAAGTCAGCGGAACCGGAAGCTATAATCTGGCAGTGGGCAATAATACGATTACCGTGACCTGCAAATCGCAGAGCGGTGCAGATCGGAATTATACGATTACCATTGCAAGACTTTCCGCAGCATCGCCGGAGGCACCGGCGGGTGCGATTACTTCAGATGTCTATAAGATTGATACTGTGATATCCGGAGTATCACCGGGGAGCAGCATAAGTGATTTTGTGTCCCATTTATCGCCGGGCAATGCGAGCGTTGTGGTTCTTGATGCGAACGGCAATGAGAATCGCGGAACCGTTGGAACGGGGAACAAGGTGGTTGTATATGATGCAGGTGGCGTGATGGTTGCAAGTTACGAGGTGGTTATTTACGGGGATGTGAATGGAGATGGTCGGATTGATGCACTTGATATGATCAAGATGAACCGCCATGTGCTTGGCATCAGCAGCCTGTCGGGCGCGTATCTGACTGCATCTGACGCGAATGGCAAGAATGATGGTGCCAATGCTCTGGATATGATTATCATGAACCGTCATATTTTAGGACTGGCTACGATTGAACAGAAGAGATAAGGAGTACGAGATGAAAAAATTTATTGCTGCAGTATCCACGCTGTTTTTAATGGTGGGAATACTGATTTTTCCGAATGCGACGTTGTGGGCTGCGGGGCTGGGAATGAGTGTCTCCGCACAGTCAGTCAATGTGGGAGATACCGTTACGGCGACCGTGTCGGTGCCGAGCGGTTATGGGGCGACGGTAGCACTGTCCTACGACAGTTCCGTTCTTGAAGTGACATCCTCTACCGGCAATGGAGCACTGCTTAATCTTGGAGATGCAATGGGACAGCCGGCATCGGGTACGGTGACCTTTAAGGCGGTTGGCGCGGGAAGCTGCACAATTTCTGCGGCAAGTACCGTGGCAGGAGATGCGAATGGAGATGCGGTGAATCTGGATGGCGCATCGGCATCGGTAACAGTTGCCAATGCAGTTACAGAGCCGCCTGCCGATAATCAGCCGGCGGGAGGCAATGAGGGTACGCAGGAGCCGGTGTTGTCCGCGGACAATTCCCTTGCTTCCTTAGTATTATCCGAAGGTGAATTATCTCCGGCTTTTTCCTACGGTACGACAAAATATACGGCCACCGTTGGCTATGATGTAACCAATATCGCAATCTCAGCCAAGACCAGCAACTCGAAGGCGCAGATTGTATCGGTGTCCGGCAATGAGAATCTGGCGGTGGGAGAGAATACCATTAAAATTGTGGTAAAAGCTGAAAATGGTGTTACCGCAACATACGTCATCACGGTTACGCGGAGTGCACAGGATGGCACCGGCAATACACCGGCGGATGACGACAATCAGCCGGACAGCCAGTACACCAATGAATTTGTAATCAATGGAGCAACACTGACCCCGGCAGAGGTGATACCGGATGATGTGGTTCCTGCTGATTTTACCGCTTCCACGATAGAACTGTCGGGCGTGGAGTACCCATGTCTGCAGTATAATAACGGAGCAGTCACACTTCTGTATTTTGTAGAAGAAGATGCACAATCGGGTGCACTGTATGTATATGAACAAAGCACACAGAGCGTGTATCCGTATATACGCCTGAATTCGGAGTCTGGATATATTCTGGTGCTGGTTCCGGCGCAGGAACAGGTGGATGAGAGCTGGCAGGAGATTTCACTGACGCTGGAGGGGAAGGGAATTGCAGATGCGTTTCGTTCCGTGCAGTTGCCGGAGGATTTTTACTATCTGTATGCGATGAACCAGGCGGGGGAACAGGGCTGGTATTTGTATGACAGCATCGAGGGAACTTACCTTCGTTATGTTCCGGCAGCAGAAGAAGAGCCGGTTACAGAGGACTCAATCAATGCCGAAGAATATGAACATCTGAAAGCAGGCTATCAGCAGTTAAGTGACGAGCTGGAGCAGACCAATCAGAGGAATCGTCTCTATATCGGAATCCTTGCGGGGGTTATAGTGATTCTGTTTATCGGAATTGTCATTCTCTTTGTTCTGTCGAGACGCGGACATCTGGAAGATGCAGATGACGCGCTTTGGGACGATGAAGCGGATGCGGAGGATGAGCTGGTGGATGACGAAGCGGATGTTGAGGATGAGCCGGTGGATGGCGACGCGGACGCGGGGGACGAACCGGTGAGCGAGACGGCTGACAGCGATGCTGAGCCGTTAGATGGAAAAATCCGTGCGGAGGATGAAGAGGCAGATACATCGGATGCAAACAGCAATTTTTATAGGGGAATTGCTTCCGGGGCAGATTTTGAAGTAGAAGATTTTTCTGAAGTTCCTGAGGCGGAAGACCGTAAGGAAGAGTTGCCGGAGGCTTCACAAAAAGCAGCAGAAGAAGATACAAAAGAAGCTGTGGCAGAGCTTGCAAAAGCGCAGGCGGACGCAATGGATTTAGAGGAAGCATTGGAAAAAATGGAAAAATCCGGTGATAAGGATGAAGATTTGGAATTTATTGAGTTATAAGCATGGAGGTTTGAACTTTGAAACCATATACGACAAAAGCAAAGAAAATCGTTGATATTGCGAACCGGCTGGCAAAGACTTTGCAATGTAACTATGTTGGAACCGAACACATTTTAGCTGCCTTCCTCAAGGAAGGAACAAGTGTTGCGGCAGAGGTATTAAGAAGCAACGGGGTAGCGTATGAACAGCTCTACAAGATGATTGAGGAACTGATTGCCCCGGAGACACAGGTGCTTGTCATGGAAAAAAGCGGCTATTCGCCGCGGGCGATGCAGGTGCTTGAGACTGCGCAGAGTGAAGCTGCCAGATATGGTTGTGAACAGGTCGGGACAGAGCATTTGCTGATTGGTCTGCTGAAGGAAGGCGACTGCGCTGCGGCGCGGCTTCTGAATACGCTTGGATGTAACATGACCAAGATTTTTGTGGAACTTTTGGGAGCAATGGGCGAAGACCCGGCAAGCCATAAGGAAGAACTGGCACACAGCCGGGCAGGTGCGGTGGCCCGCTCCAACACTCCTACGCTGGATATGTATTCCCGGGATCTGACTGCATTGGTAAGGGATAACCAGTTGGACCCGGTTATCGGAAGGGAAAAAGAGACCGAGCGCATGATTCAGATCTTGTGCCGCAGAGGCAAGAACAATCCCTGCCTGATTGGAGAACCGGGAGTCGGCAAGACAGCGATTGTGGAAGGACTGGCAGAAAGCATTGTGGAGGGAAACGTCCCTGAGCTGATGGAAGGCAAACGCCTTGTGTCACTGGATATGTCCGGTCTTGTTGCAAAATCCAAGTACCGCGGCGAATTTGAGGAGAGAATTAAGAAGGTCATCAATGAAGTGATTGACGCGGGCAATGTCATTCTTTTTATCGATGAGCTTCATACCATTATCGGAGCAGGAGGCGCAGAGGGCGCACTGGATGCTTCCAATATATTAAAGCCGGCGTTGGCGCGCGGAGAGATTCAGGTGATAGGTGCAACTACACTGGAGGAGTACCGCAAGTATGTCGAGAAGGATGCTGCGCTCGAGCGGCGTTTCCAGCCGATTACCGTGGAGGAACCGACTCAGGAGGAGGCAGTTGAAATCTTAAAGGGTCTGCGCCATTTGTATGAGGAACATCATCATGTCCAAATTACGGACGAGGCTATTGAAGCGGCAGTGCAGTTGTCGGTGCGATATCTGAATGACCGCTTTTTGCCGGATAAGGCAATTGACCTGATGGACGAGGCTGCTGCCCGATGCCGTCTGGGAAAATTGCAGCCGACAGATGCACTTCATAATAAGAAGAAGGAAATCGCTGCATGTGAGCTGGAGATGGAAGATGCGCTGGCAGCAGGAGATATTGAACTGGCACGAGGAAAGAAGGAGTACAAGCAGCAGTTAGAACAGGAATATGCGCAGATTCTCAAGAAGAACCAAAGGGCGAACAAAAGGACAGTTACCGAGGTTGGAGAAAATGAGATTGCGGATGTTGTTGCAGGCTGGACGAGAATACCGGTAACAAGACTGACCGAAAGTGAGGCGGTGCGTCTGCAGAAGCTGGAGAGTGTACTCCATAAGCGCGTGATAGGACAGGAGGAAGCGGTGACGGCGGTTGCAAAGGCTGTCCGGCGTGGACGGGTAGGATTAAAAGATCCAAAGCGGCCAATCGGTTCATTTTTATTCCTTGGGCCAACCGGTGTAGGTAAGACCGAGATTTCCAAGGCACTCGCAGAGGCTGTCTTTGGCGACGAGGATGCCATGATCCGGGTTGATATGTCGGAATACATGGAGAAGCACAGTGTATCCAAGATGATTGGTTCACCTCCGGGATATGTCGGACACGAGGAGGGGGGACAGTTAAGCGAGAAGGTACGCAGAAATCCGTTTTCCGTAGTCCTTTTTGATGAGATTGAGAAGGCGCATCCGGATGTTTTCAATATTCTGTTACAGGTATTGGATGATGGACATATTACGGATTCGCAGGGGCGCAAGGTGGATTTCCGCAATACGATTATCATTATGACCTCCAATGCCGGAGCACAGTCCATCATAGAGCCGAAGCGACTGGGATTTGGCAGTCAGGTGGATGAAAAGCAGGACCATGAGCTGATGAAAAACAGTGTTATGGAAGAAGTAAGGCGTATTTTCAAACCGGAATTTTTGAACCGTATCGATGAGACAATTGTTTTCCGCACCCTGAACAAGGAGGATATGAAGCAGATTGTTGCATTGCTGTGCAAAGAATTGCAGAAGCGCTGCATGAATCAGATGAATATCACCTTAAGCATCCGGGACAGTGTCAAGGGTTATATTGTAGAAAAAGCATATGACCGTAAGTATGGTGCAAGACCGTTAAAGCGCAGGATACAGACAGAGATAGAAGACCGTCTGGCGGAGGAGATTGTTGCGGGCAATATCAAAGAGGGTGACAGGGTAACGGTCACGGTAAAGAATGACCGGATATCCATCGGCAAAAACATGAAAAAAGAGTAAAAAAATCTGCAAGTGCTAGAAATGCAAAGTCGGATATGGTATAATTATTAAACAGTATTCGTACGGAATAAATCATAAGGTACAGGAGGATAAAAATGGCAGCGATTAGTGAATTGATACGTACAGAGGACAATGGCACCATTAGTTTTGGGGATTACACACTCTTGGCTAAGTCCAAGAAAGACAATTATGAATTTGAGGGGGATTTGTACAAGGTTAAGACCTTCCGGGAGATTACAAAGCTCGAGCGCAATGGAATGTTTGTATATGAATCAGTTCCGGGAACGGCGGTTAGTGGCTTTAAGGCAACGGAGAATCTGGTTACGTTTACGGTAGAAGGACCGGAGGATGCACAGATTACCCTGGAGCTGGAGGAAGCGACAGAATATGAGATTTCCATCAATGGAGATTCCGCAGGAACCATGAAGACGAATCTTGGCGGCAAATTAAGTCTGAGTGTTGAACTGGGCGGTGATAATTCCGTAGAGATTAAGGTATCCAAGGTGCAATAGAGCCAACCAGATGGGCTGAACTGCTACTATATAAGAACCCGACCGGGCAGGTCGGGTTTTTTAAATATGTCGGCAGAGGTATGGAGACACATTTTTGTAAGGAAACATCAGAATAACAAAAAGATAAGAAAAGTGAGGATGATTTATGGCAAAAGGAAAGGTAAGTGTATATTTTTGTCAGTCCTGTGGTTACGAATCCGGCAAATGGATGGGGCAGTGCCCGGGCTGTAAGGAGTGGAATACTTTTGTGGAGGAGGTCGTAGATAAAAAGAGTACGAGCAATTCCGGCAAAAATATATCCGGACATGCGGCGGAGCCGGTGCCGCTGTCGAAGATTCAGAGTGCTGATGAGAACCGGATTACAACCAATATGCCGGAGCTTGACCGGGTACTGGGAGGAGGAATTGTTGCAGGCTCACTGATTCTGGTAGGAGGTGATCCGGGAATCGGTAAGTCGACTCTGCTGCTTCAGGTATGCAGGAATCTGTCGAATCAGAATATTCCGGTGCTATATGTATCCGGGGAGGAAGCCTTGCAGCAGATTAAAATCCGTGCAGAGCGAATCGGCAGTTTCTCGGACTCCCTGGAATTGCTGTGTGAGACCAATCTTGCTATCATCCGGCAGGTCATTGAGAGAAAAAAGCCGCAGGTGGTTGTCATTGATTCGATACAGACCATGTACAGCGAAGAGGTCGCTTCGGCACCCGGAAGCGTATCACAGGTAAGGGAAAGTACGGGGATACTCATGCAGATTGCCAAGGTGCTCGGAATTACGGTGTTTGTTGTGGGACATGTCACCAAAGAAGGGGTGGTAGCGGGACCGCGCGTTTTAGAGCATATGGTAGATACCGTTCTCTATTTTGAGGGAGACCGCTATGAATCCTATCGTATCCTGCGCGGGGTTAAGAACCGTTTTGGCTCAACCAACGAAATCGGTGTATTTGAGATGAAGCAGGAGGGGCTGGTTGAGGTGGAGAATCCTTCGGAATATATGTTAAGCGGCAAGCCGGAGGGCGCGTCCGGCTCGATTGTAGCCTGCTCGCTGGAGGGAACACGACCAATCCTGTTAGAGATACAGGCACTTGTCTGTCACAGCTTTTTTAATAATCCGAGAAGAACGGCAACGGGGACGGACTATAACAGAGTCAATCTTCTGATGGCAGTTCTGGAAAAAAGACTGGGAATACAGTTGTCTGATTGTGATGCATATATCAATATCGCGGGTGGAATCCGGATGACAGAACCGGCGATTGACCTTGGCATTGCACTGGCAATCCTCTCCTGCAAAAAGGATGTCGTAATTGATGACCATACGATATGTTTTGGAGAAATTGGCTTAAGCGGGGAGGTGCGCGGAGTAACCATGGCGGAGCAGAGAGTTTTGGAAGCGCGCAAGCTGGGATTTTCGGTTTGCATTCTTCCACAGGTATGTGTGGAGAATCTGCGGCATATTGATGGCATCCGGTTAATCGGGGTGCGCAATGTGCGGGAAGCGTTTGAAGCAATTGTGGGGAAATAGACCAATTCTGCAAAGAAATCATGGCGTCGGTAGAAAAAGAGACAATTGCACATAAAAATCAGACAATTCAGACAATTTGACTGTTTGGAGCGAATTTTAAGTCTTAAAAAAAATGTCGTTTTTTGGTTGACTTATGCAATTTCAGGTGTTATTATAAGCAAGCTGATTCGTGAGGCGCATTGATTTGGAGATTTCCGAACAGCAAATATCTGAATTGTTTGAATAAAATAAATAATTCAAAAAAATGAAAAAAGTTGTTGACAAACAAATGCGAACATGCTATTATAACTAAGCTGACCGCGAGAACAGAGGTCAACAACACAGAACATTGATAACTGAACAGTGAAAAACCTTGAAAGATTTTAACAAATAGATAATAAGAAGCAACAGTTTCAAATTATCTAGGTCAATTCTTTTAAAGAACGAACCTTTAAAAACAGTAGATTTGGTACACAAATCAAA
>JBGVFC010000005.1:0-27669 GCA_045120755.1 Agathobacter sp.
TGCGGCTGCTGATTTACAGTATTCGGCTACTGCAGGAGCCGCCTTTGAAGCTGCATTTCAGGGAATACATACGATTGCTTTTTCAGAGGAAGCCTGTCAGACACATGAAGTGACGGACCGGTATTTGCAGGAGATTATGGCGGAACTTCTGGAATATCCACTTGGAATCAATCAGATTTGGAATGTTAATTTTCCGGGCTGTCCGCTTCATCAGTGTCAGGGGATTCTCCGCGACCGGAAGGTTTCCACAGATGTCTTTTATAAAGACCGGTATCGGGAGACGGTAGTTGCGCCGGGCAGAATCTCTTATATGGTAGATGGAATCCGGCAAAACACGGCGGAGGAAGGAACGGACTTAAAGGCGATATTTGAGCGGTATGTTTCGGTCGGAGTGGCTGCGAATATTTCGTGAAATCCCCTTTTACAATTTTGCATTCGGTAGTATAATATGCCGTGCAGAAAAGTTATTTTATAGAGATAGAGGAACAGAACATGGTATATGATAATGTATTGCAGGCGGTCGGACATACACCTATGATTCGGCTGAACCGGATGAACAAACCGGGAAATGCACAGATTCTTATGAAGTTTGAGGGGTTGAATGTAGGCGGTTCTATCAAGACGAGAACCGCTTATAATATGATATTGCAGGCAGAGAAGGCGGGAAAGATTCACAAGGACACTGTGATTGTGGAGCCTACCAGCGGTAATCAGGGTATCGGTCTGGCGCTGGTCGGAGCAGTCAGAGGTTACAAGGTGGTCATTATTATGCCGGATTCGGTCAGTGAGGAGAGACGGCTTCTGGTGCGCCATTACGGGGCAGAGGTAATTCTGGTTCATGATGAGGGCGATATCGGAGCCTGCATACAGGAGTGTCTGAATACGGCTATGCGCATGGCTGCTGAGAATGACAATGTATTTGTTCCGCAGCAGTTTGAGAATCAGGACAATACGTTGGCGCACAAGAAGCACACCGCGCTGGAGATTATGGAGCAGGTCGAAGAGCCGATTCACGGTTACTGCTCCGGAATCGGAACCGGCGGAACCATTACCGGAATCGGAGAAGTATTAAAGGCGCAGTATCCGGATATCGAGATATGGGCGGTAGAGCCGGAGAATGCTGCTATTCTTGCAGGCGGCAACATCGGCTCACACCTTCAGATGGGAATTGGTGACGGAGTCATTCCGGGTATTCTGAATCAGAAGATTTATGATGATATCTGCATTATTTCCGATGAGGAGGCATTGCAGACCGCCAAAGACCTTGCCAGACTTGAGGGCATTATGTGTGGAATTTCCAGCGGAACGAATGTTGCCGCAGCACTGAAGCTGGCAGCAAAATTGGGTGAGGGCAAGACGGTTGTTACCGTTCTGCCGGATACAGCGGAGCGCTATTTTTCCACACCGCTGTTCGATGACTGAGATTTTTATTCCTATTCAAAGGAAGTGAACGAACATGGGAGAGAGCAAGGGCAAATACGAGATTGATATGTGTAACGGCCCGCTGCTGGGCAAAATGCTGTTGTTTACGCTGCCGCTGATGGCAAGCAGCATACTTCAGCTTCTGTTTAATGCCGCGGACATCATTGTAGTAGGTAATTTTTCCGCGGATGGCGACCATGCGCTGGCGGCGGTAGGTTCGAATACGCCTCTGATTAATCTGCTCGTCAATTTCTTTATTGGTCTGTCCATTGGCGCGAATGTGCTGGTTGCGCGCTACTATGCGGCGAAAAAGGAGCAGGAGCTTCGGGAGACCGTTCACACGGCAATGCTGATCGGACTGATTAGTGGTTTTTTTCTGACCGCGGTAGGAATTGCCGGAGCGCGGCAGATTTTAATCTGGATGTCTACCCCGGCAGAGATTCTGGATCTGGCAACCATGTATCTGCGGGTGTATTTTGCGGGAATGACTGCGATGATGATATACAATTTCGGCTCTGCGATTCTTCGGGCGGTCGGTGATACCAGACGTCCCCTCATTTTTCTGATAATAGCGGGAGTTGTCAATGTACTGCTGAATCTGCTTTTTGTCATCGTGTTTGAGATGAGCGTGGTCGGAGTCGGGCTCGCAACCGTCATCTCACAGTGTATATCGGCGGTCTTAATCTTAATCTGCCTGTTTCGGGAGAGGGGAAGCATCCGGCTGGAGCTGCGCAGTCTGCGGATTAACGGGAAGATACTCTGGAGAATTCTTCAGATTGGACTGCCTGCGAGTCTGCAGGGAACCTTGTTTGCTATCTCGAATGTAATTATTCAGGCATCTGTCAACACCTTTGGAGATGTTGTGGTTACCGGCAATTCCGCGGCGGCGAATATCGAAGGCTTTGTGTATGTGGCAATGAACTCCTTCTATCAGGCGGCAATCTCATTTACGAGTCAGAACCTTGGTGCAGGTAAGTTTGAGCGGATTACGAAAATCCTGTTCCGGGCACAGTTCTGCGTGGTGGTTGTGGGGGTGGTGCTTGGCAATCTGGTCGTTCTGTTTGGAAGACCATTGCTGGGGCTATATACGGATAATCCGGCGGTCGTTGAGGCGGGTATGGTCCGGCTGCGTGTGATTTCAGGCACCTATGCCCTGTGCGGCATGATGGATGTGATGGTTGGCTGTCTGCGGGGACTGGGATATTCGGTGATGCCGATGATTGTCTCGCTGATTGGGGCCTGCGGGCTTCGGCTTCTGTGGATTTTTACGATGTTTCAGACTGAGCCTTTTCACACGCCGATGTCCCTGTATCTGACCTATCCGGTGAGCTGGGTGATTACGGTAGCTGCACATGTTATATGTTTTATCATTGTATGGACGCGCATGAAAAAGCGATTTTCTTCAGGCGCTGCATAGAAATGGAAAAAATGAGCAACATAGGAAGGAAACCAATCTATGTAAAAAGGAGAATTCTTATGTCGCTCATTAACAAAGAAGTAGAAGATTTTTCAGTTATGTCATTTCACAGGAACACGTTTGTGCCGGTATCAAAGAAGGATATCTTAGGCCGTTGGAGCGTGTTCTTTTTTTATCCGGCGGATTTTACCTTCATCTGTCCGACGGAATTGGAGGATTTGGAGAATCTGTATCCGCAGTTTCAGGAAATCGGGTGTGAGATTTATGCCGTTTCCTGCGATACCCATTTCGTACACAAAGCATGGCATGATGCTTCGGAACGCATCGGAAAAATCACTTATCCTATGCTGGCAGATCCGACGCATGCACTGGCAAAGGATTTTGGGGTATATATCAAGAAGGACGGACTGGCAGAGAGGGGAAGTTTTATCGTAAATCCGTCCGGAAAAATTGTTGCATATGAAGTCAATGCGGGCAATGTCGGGCGCAATGCTGAGGAGCTGCTGCGCAGGGTAAAGGCGAGCCAGTTCGTTGCGGAGCATGGGGATGAGGTCTGTCCTGCAAAGTGGCAGCCGGGACAAAAAACCTTAAAGCCGAGCCTTGAGCTGGTCGGAATGTTGTAAAGGAGTTCTTCATATGCCTGCAATTACGAATAAAAATGAAAATTTATATGATGTCATTATCATCGGCGGAGGCCCGGCAGGGCTTACTGCCGCTATCTATCTGGCGCGCGCGGCATACCGGGTTCTGGTCATTGAAAAGGAAAGTTTCGGCGGACAGATTACCATAACGGAGGAGATTGTAAATTATCCGGGAGTCATCCGCTGCAGCGGGGAGGAACTGACTGCGCGGATGAAGCAGCAGGGAGAAAATTTCGGAGCGGAGTACCTGCTGGATGAGGTGCTCAACATTGACACGCAGGGAGACATCAAGACCGTGCGGACGAGCACGGGAGAATTTCTCTGCTTTGGAATCCTGATTGCCACGGGGGCGCATCCGCGGGTGCTTGGCTTTGAGGGAGAGGAACAGTTCAAAGGGCGCGGAGTGGCATACTGTGCGACCTGCGACGGAGAATTTTTTAAGGGAAGAGAGGTCTTTGTTGTTGGCGGCGGCTATGCGGCAGCGCAGGAGAGTGTCTTTTTAACCAAGTACGCCAGACAGGTCACAATTCTGATTCGCGAGGAGGATTTTACCTGCGCGAAGGCGGTAGCGGACAAGGCGAGAAGCAATGAGAAAATCCGGGTGCTCACACAGGTGGTTGTCGAGCGCGTGGAGGGAGATGAAGCGCTGACCTCGATTACCTACCGCAATCTTCGGACGAATGAGACGGTTACCTATCATGCGCCAATCGGAGAGCGCATCGGTGTGTTTGTGTTTGCCGGATATGAGCCGGCAACGAAGCTGGTGCGGGACATCGTGGAACTGAGTGAACAGGGCTATGTGGTGACGGACCGCAATCAGCAGACCACGATTGACGGCTTGTATGCAGCGGGAGATATCTGCGTGAAAAGTCTGCGTCAGGTGGTCACTGCTGTCGGGGATGGTGCGCTTGCCGCGACTGAGCTTGAGCGCTATGCATCCAAAATGCAGCAGAAGACCGGACTGATACCGGAGAAGGCGGATGCCGGACATGCTGTGCAGTCTCCGGCGCAAACGCAGAAGACTTCGGTGGAAGCATCGGAATTGTTTGCCGCGGATATTGATGCGAAGCTGCGTGAAATCTTTGAAAAAATGGAACATCCGATGATTCTGGAGCTGTTTTTGGAGGAAAATGTCTTATCGCGGGAGTTAAATGATTATATGACGCATCTGGCGCATATGACGGATAAACTTGAATTAAAATACAATGCGGTGCATGAGATGGAGGAGCTTCCCTGCGTCCGGATATGCAGAAAGGATGGAATCTGGACCGGACTGGCGTTTCACGGAGTTCCGGGAGGGCATGAATTTTCTTCCTTTCTGATGGCGCTGTACCATGCCGCTTCCAATCAGGTACTGCCGGAGCAGGAGCGGATTATGCGGATTTCGGTCCCGGTGCATATCCGTGTCATGGTTACCTTATCCTGCAACATGTGTCCGGATGTTGTGGTGGCAGCACAGCAGATGGCGGCAGCCAATGCCAATATCACGGCAGATATCTATGACATTGCCCAGTATCCGGCCCTTCAGGAAAAGTACCGGATTATGAGCGTTCCGTGCATTGTCATAAATGATGGAGCACCGCATTTTGGACGAAAGGACAGCAGGGAACTGCTTGCCCTTGTGGAAGCTGCTGCGGCGGAATCCGTGGTGTAACAGGTGGCAGAACAGCCGGATTTTAGAAAATGTTTATAGGAAAAAGAAAAAAATACCGCAAAATGAATTGACGAAGCCCGTTGAATGTTAGAAAATAGAAGAGATATCATGTGCGCGAGTTCAAAAAATGTTTTTTGAGTCTTTTGCCGAAATAGAATTTCAGATACAAGGGGGAATCAGACCACAATGAAAAAGACAAAGATAGTTTGCACAATGGGACCGACAACTGACGATGAAGCGGTGCTCCGTCAATTGATTCGAAGCGGTATGGATGTTGCACGGTTTAATTTTTCACATGGAACGCATGAAGAACAGAAAGCCCGCATGGATTTGGTAAAGAGACTGCGCGATGAGGAGAAGAAGCCAATCGCCATTCTTTTGGATACCAAGGGGCCAGAGATTCGTACCGGATTGCTGACGGACGGCAAGAAGGTAATGCTGGAGGCAGGTAAGACGATTACACTTACAACCGAGGAATGTATGGGAACCGCAGAGCGCGTTTCGATTACATATGCCGGATTGGTTGAGGATGTGCAGATCGGCGGAAAAATCTTAATTGATGATGGATTGATTGAGCTTAAGGTAAGAGAGAAGACACAGACGGATATTATCTGTGAGATTGTTATCGGCGGTGAGTTAAGCCAGCACAAGGGCGTGAATGTACCGAATGTAGCTATCCGCCTGCCGGCAATCACAGACCGCGACAGAGAGGATATCCGCTTTGGAGTTGAGCAGAAGGTTGATTTTATTGCGGCATCCTTTGTGCGCAACGCAGAGTGCATTCTGGAAATCCGTGCATTCCTCAAGGAATGCAATGCGCCGGAGATTCCGATTATTGCCAAAATTGAGAATGCAGAGGGACTGGAGAATATCGATGAGATTATCCGTGCGGCAGACGGAATCATGGTTGCCCGCGGAGATCTGGGCGTTGAGATTCCTCCGGAGGAGCTCCCTTATATCCAGAAGCAGATGATTCAGAAGTGCAATGAGAACTACAAGACCGTGATTACGGCAACACAGATGCTGGATTCCATGATCCGCAATCCGCGCCCAACCCGTGCAGAGGTGACGGATGTTGCCAACGCTGTATATGATGGTACGGATGCGGTAATGTTATCCGGAGAGACAGCAGCAGGAAAATATCCGATTGAGGCAGTACAGATGATGGTGCATATCGTAGAGCAGGCAGAGGCACATCTGGATTATGACGGACTTTTGAAGAAGACCAAATCCTACCGGATGCGAAGTACCTCGGGAGCGCTCGGCTATGCAGCCGTTGCTACGGCAAACCACATCGGAGCAAAATGTATTCTTACACCGACCGTATCGGGAACGACGGCACGCACCGTATCCAAATTCAAGCCGAAGATGGAACTGGTTGGTGTGAGTCCGGATGCGCGTACACTGCGCCGTATGCAGCTTTACTGGGGCGTCCGTCCGCTCAAATCGGTTGCGGTAGCCACCACAGAGGAAATCTGCAACGGAGCGATTGAGATTGCACAGGCAAAGGGTTATGCAGAGGCAGGGGATATTGTAGTGCTGACAGCGGGAATCCCGTCTGTGAATGAGGGCGGCCACCGTACCTTTGCAAGTGATATGATGCGTATTGCAACGATAGAATAAAGGAGTAAGATACAGATGACTACCTGGTTGTTTTACGCGCTGGCTGATGTACTGCTGTTTGGTATTGCGGCTGTTTTAGAGAAAGCGGGAGGCAGGAAGAATAATCCGAGTGTATCGGCTGCACTTTGGGGAACGGTGATTGCAATATTTTCCTTTGTCATTCTCCGATATACGGGAAGCGGGCAGTCACTGCTTGCCATCTCAGCGCGCTCTGTTCTGTTTCTGGTATTGGCAGGACTGGCGCTGGGCGGCTCGTGGCTGTGCTTCTTCCGTTCATTAAAGACGGGGGAGATGATTAAGATTATTCCGGTCTGTCTGATGAACGGTGTGATTGCGATGCTGGCGCGCATGATTTGTTTTGGCACCAGATATCGCGTGGAGCAGATTGTAGCGATGATTATCCTGTTTGTGGGTACGCTGCTTGTGGTACTGCATTCCGGCGGTGCAGGTCGGGGAAAAAGCAAGGGCAGCGGCTATATATGGCTGTTGTTTGCAAGCCTCTCAGCGCTGCTTTTGGCAATTGCAACGATCCTGTGTGAATACGGGGTATCGGATGTGAACGGTTATATGCAGAATACCTTTATGGTGGTGGTAGCCCTGATTATGGTATGGATTGTGGCTATGGTGTCCGGTGGACCGAAGTATCTGCGCTCCATGTCTTTTCTGGACGGGGTATGGCTGTGTCTGGGGGCAGCGGCAATAGGGCTTGCATGGTTTGCCCTCCATTTTGCCAAAGCGTATGGACCGGATGCGGTTGTGGTACATATAGACCGGCTTGGTTTTTTGGCAGTATTGTTATTCGGATGTCTGATTCTTCGGGAGAGATTGTCCTGGAGAGGAGTCATTGGAATGGTACTGCTTGTAGTGGGAGTTTTTCTGATGCTGCTGGAAGCACCGTTTTTCTCACTGTTATTCAAATGAAAAAGGAGTTTAGTAATGGAAGTATTTGATGCAATATTGAAACAGATTGATGACGTTGTATGGGGACCGGTGCTGATTATCGCCATTTTGGCGACCGGAATTTATCTGACCGTCCGCCTGGGCTTTGTGCAGATTCGCCATTTGGGCACAGCACTCAAATTTATGGTGAAGAATGAAGAAGATGGCAAGGGCGAGGTGACCAGCTTCGGCGCGCTGTGTACGGCACTTTCCGCGACCATTGGTACGGGTAATATTGTCGGCGTGGCAACCGCGATTGTGGCGGGCGGACCGGGAGCTCTGTTCTGGATGGAAGTGGCTGCCCTCTTTGGAATGGCAACCAAATATGCAGAGGGACTTTTGGCGGTCAAATACCGCACCATGGACAAGGATGGCAGGGTGCTTGGCGGACCATTCTATTATATCGAGAATGGAATGGGCAAAAAATGGAAATGGCTCGGCAAGATATTCGCATTTTTCGGAGTCTGTGTTGGTCTGATGGGAATCGGAACCTTTACACAGGTCAATGGTATTACCAGTGCAGTAGGCAATTTCTTTGATCCGAATGCGGTGAACACGATTTCCATCTTCGGACAGGATGTTTCCATTGCAGTTGTCATTGCGGGCGTGATACTCACGATTCTTGTTGCATTGGTACTGATTGGTGGAATTAAGCGTATTGCAAATGTTTCACAGGTAGTAGTTCCGTTTATGGCTATTATTTATGTATTGTTCTGTCTGGTTCTTCTGATTCTGAATGTCAAGGCAATTCCGGGAGCAATTGTTGAGATTGTGCAGAGTGCCTTCGGCGCAAGAGCGGTTGCAGGCGGTGTGCTTGGAGCCATGATTGTTGCCATGCAGAAGGGAATCGCAAGAGGTATTTTCTCTAATGAAGCAGGACTTGGTTCTGCACCGATTGCCGCTGCTGCTGCAAAGACCAATGAGCCGGTCCGCCAGGGACTTGTCTCAATGACCGGAACCTTCATTGATACGATTGTCATCTGTACGATGACCGGTCTTGCCATTGTCATTACCGGCGCATGGGACATGGGACTGGAAGGCGTGGCAGTTACGACCAAGGCATTCCAGACAGGTATTCCGTTTGCCAGTGAAGCAATTGCATTTATTCTGATGGTGTGCTTAATCTTTTTCGCATTCACAACCATTCTTGGCTGGGATTATTACAGCGAGAAGTGTCTGGAGTATTTGAGCGGACGTAATCAGGTAGTGGTGAAAATCTACCGCTGGGTATATATTCTTGCGGTATTTATCGGACCGTATTTTACCGTATCACAGGTGTGGATTATCGCGGATATCTTCAATGCACTCATGGCGGTTCCGAACCTGATTGCATTAGTCGCATTAAGCGGCGTGGTTGTCTCTGAGACGAAGGCATTTTTTAAGAAGCATTCCTGGAAGTAAAAAATATCACCCATAGGCTTTTGCTGCATATGCTAAAGTAATGAAAGTATGGAGCAAAATCTTTGAAAACACCTTTTTATATGACATATCCAATGCAGAATCTCTATCAGACGGAGATGGAGTATGAGAAAGATATGGAGCGGATGAAGGAAATGTATCCGCGTGAGGTCAGAATGCTTCTGCCGCGCATCGAGGAGCGATGTGACGAGCTGGAATATGAGGGAAGCAGAATCTATGACGAGAACCCGGACCGGATGATGATGGAGCGGGAAATCTGCAGATTGTACGAAGAGATTAAGAATTCCGACTGGATGAAGGAAGAAGCACAGGCTCCGGAAAATCCGGCCCAGACAGAGGCACGGCAACCGCAGGAGATGGCGTTGCAGGAGACGGAGCTTTTGGCGGAGGAACCGGTCAGCGGAGGATTTGCACTCCACCTGCCGGACGGCTGGATGCTGCCGGAACCACTGCCGGAGGAGCCGATGGAGGCTGGTCCCCAGCCATCCCAGCCAATTCGGGATGTACAGCAAAAAGGCAATCAGCCGGGCAACTATGGTCCGCAAGGAGCCGGAGGACCGGCGGGGCCAAATGGAGCCGGAGATCCGTTCCGCACGGGAGAACAATTTGACCGTCCGGCGTACGGCCCGGGAGGCAATGCACCGGGAGGACCGGAAAACAGGCCGCCGTACGGACCGCGGGCAGATGTGCATGCACAGTGGCGGCCGGGCAGGAATCCACCGCTGCCATGTAATGACTGGCTGTGCGGACTGGTTGGCGTGCTGTTTCAGGATGAGGTGTACCGCAGAAGGTGCAGATTTCGCAGGTGCCACCGCTGGTGGTAGTGCAGAAGGCGTCGGGTGCATTATGCACCCGGAAAACGCCGGAGGAAGTAATAGGACAAGGTGAATTGCATGAAGAAGAAAATTATTCAGCCAATATCTCTGGTATTGGTGTTTCTTATCTCTGTGTTGTTGTTTAGCCTGACAACCAATAAATCGAGCGAGGATATGACAACGAAGATGCAGGCGGCAGAATTGCCGGTTGTTCATTTTTTATATAATGGAGTGGCATTAAATGAACTGCATGGATATGCGACGCCGATGAATGTGGTGAAGGTGAGGGATGCCATTACGCCGATGGGAGCGGACCGTCTGCTATTTCTTCAGATTAACACCTATGGGATGGAGATTGACGGGATATCCTATGCGATTCGAAGCATTGACGGCGAACGTCTGGTGGCAGATGGAGAGATTACGGATGCGACGCAGGCGGGGAACCGGATTTCTGCCAATCTGACGGTACAGAGTCTCATTGAAAAAAATACGGAGTATATGTTTATTCTGACCTTGCAGGCGGGGGAAAGGGAAATCTATTATTACAGCCGCATTATACAGAGTGAAGATTATGCCGTGGATGAGTGCCTTGCTTTTGCATGGGAATTTCACGATTATACGTTCCGGGATGACGCGGCAGAGTTTATTCCGACTTATATGGATGCTGCGACGGGCGATGCGACTACGTTAAATTATGTAGATTTGAGCTGCACCCTAAAGCAGATTACCTGGGCTGATTTTGAAGGGGAAGTGCTGACAAAACCGGTGGCATCGTTCAAAGAAATCAACAGCTCCTACAATGCCATCACCCTTGATTATGTGATGACGGTTACGGATGAGAACGGCGAGACAGAATTTTACAATGTTGAGGAATATTACCGCCTGCGGCAGACTCCGACAAGAATCTATGTGCTCAATTTTGAGCGGCGGATGAATCAGATTTTTCAGGGGGAAAATTCTTTTGTTACGGATAAAACCAATATACAATTAGGTATAAGAAGTCCCGAAGTGGAATATGCTACCAGTGAAGCGGGAGATATTATTGCATTTGTGCAGGAGGGGGAACTGTGGTGCTATAACCAGACTGCCAATGAGATGGCGCAGGTCTTCAGCTTCCGAAGTGCAGAGGGCATGGATACGAGAGAAAACTGGAATCAGCATGACATCAAGATTGCAAGAATCGACGAAGCGGGAAGTGTGGATTTTTTAGTCTATGGCTATATGAACCGCGGTGAGCACGAGGGTTCGGTCGGAATCGGGGTATATCATTATGATGGTCTTTCCTATACCGTGGAGGAGGAGGCGTTTATTCCGGTTGATCTGTCCTATGAAGTCCTAAAAGCGGAGATGGGACAGCTTATGTATGAAAACGAGCAGGGAATGCTGTATTTTGTATTTGACGGCTGCGTGTATCAGCTTACACTTGATACACTGGAACTGGAGCAGGTGATTACCGGTCTGAGCAATGACCGCTATGCGGTCTCCTCCTCCGGACGCTATATCGCGTATGTGGATGCCGAGGAGATGTACAATAGTCCTGCCATCTGTCTGATGGATTTCAAGAAGGGCACTTCCTACACGATATCGGAATCCGCAGATGACTATCTGCTGCCGCTGGAGTTCATCGGTGAGGACCTGATCTATGGCATTGCAAGAGCGGATGAGGTACAGACAGATGTTCTGGGAACGATGGAATTTCCGATGTATCAGATTAAGATTATGGATACCTCCGAGGAAAGCCATGAGGTAATTAAAACCTACGGAAAAGACGGGGCATATATCAAATCTGTTTCCGTGAGCGGGTATATCATACAGGTCAACCTGATGGAGTTGTCGGACGGGCAGTATATTGATGCGGGCAGTGATACGATTATGAACCGTGAGGCAGACAAGAATGAGAAGGTACTTGTGACCACGACGGTGACCAAGGTGGAGCAGACACAGGTACAGCTTGCCTTAAAAAAAGCAATTGATACCAAAAAACTCCGGCATATCTATGCACAGAATATTTGTATAGAGGAGGAGCGGAATGTTGTGCTTTCGAATGAGGCGGACAAGGAATGCTTCTATGTCTATGTCAAAGGGGATGTCGTACTTGCAACGGAGCATATCTCCAAGGCAATTGACAAAGCGAATGTAAGCTGTGGCGTGGTCGTAGATTCCAGACAGAGGTATATATGGATGCGTTCCCCGAAGAGCAGCCAGTCAACGCTTACGAACCTTCGGCCGAATGATCTGGATTCACAGAAGGATTCGGTGGTACAATGTCTGAGTGTCATGTTAGAGAGGGAAGACCGGGGAATCGGAGTCGGTAACCTGATGGCAAGAGGAAAGACTCCGATGGAGATTATGCAGGAGCAGCTTTCGGATGCCGTAGTGCTTGATCTGACCGGCTGCAGCGTGGAAGAGGTGTTGTATTATGTTGGGAATGGAAGTCCGGTGCTGGCACTTACCGGAACCGACTCGGCAGTACTCATTGTCGGATATACGTCGGGCACCATTTCGTGCTATGATCCGCAGGCGGGTGCGGTGACTTCCATTTCGCGCGAAGAGGCGCAGAATTTGTTTGCGCAGGCGGGAAATGTATTTTTCTCCTATATTAAATAAAGCTGTGTTGTGATTTTTACTAATAACTGGAAACCTTTTGTGTGTTGTTAGGCAAAACTTCACAGAAATCCCTTTCGGGTATTGTCAATAAAATTAAAATGAGATATAGTTTTTGAGAACTTAATAAGGTTTGAAAAGAGGATCCATATGAGCAGAAAAAGTGTTATTGTATCAAATGTCGTAGAAGGACATGACAATCCAATCGCAGAGCTGGTTCAACTGGCTTGCAGCTTTGACAGCGAGATTACCTTAGAGAGCGAGAACCGCAGTATCAATGCCAAGAGCATTATGGGCATTATGGCGTTCAATCCGGTAGAGGGTATGTCACTTGATATTGTTGCAAATGGGGATGATGAGAGTGCAGCAGTTGAGGCAATGGAAAAATTTTTAGTATGCAGATAGTCATGCAAGGAGGAAGCGTTATGGCAAGAAAGACTCGAACTGTAAAGGCAGTGGAGACCAAAGCAGCAGAGACTGCCAAGGTTGTTGAGCAGAAAGCAGCAGAGACCGCTAAGGTCGTAGAGCAGAAAGCGAAGGAAGTAGCAGAAGAGACTGCTAAGAAGGCAGAGGAAGTTAAGACAACTGCTAAGAAGACCATCGCAAAGGCAGCAGCGAAGACAGCAGTCGTTGAGCCGCGCGTGATTGTACAGTATCAGAACCGCGAGGTAGATACCGCAGCAATTACCGAGCGTATCAAAGCGCAGTTTATTTCAGAGGGACATAAGGCTGGTTGCATCAAAGAACTGAACATTTATGTGAAGCCGGAAGAATATTCCGCTTACTATGTAATCAATGACAAGTTCAGTGGACGTGTTAACTTATTTTAAATAAAGTTATTCAGACCGTTGTGAATATTATATTCCCGGATTTTTGTACAGATCCGGGAATATTTTTTTGGGAAAATAATAGTTTGATTATCAAAGTAATTTTTGCATTTTGGAGGAGAACAGACATGGCAGTTCAGATTATAGTAGATTCGGCATGCGATATTGAGGCGGCAGAGGCAGAAAAATTAGGCATTACCATACTTCCGATTAAGACGCGCTTCGGCGAGACGGAATATTTAGATGGCGTTACCATGAGCCATGAGCAGTTTTATGAGATGCTGATTGAGTCGGATTGTATGCCAACCACCAGTCAGGTAGCTCCGTATGAATATGAGGAGGCTTTCCGAAGGGTGAAGGAGCAGCAGGATACCGCAGTATGTATTACCATTTCCGCAAAATTGTCAGGCTGCTTCCAGAGTGCCAACATTGCAGGAAGCCATTATGAAGACTGCGTAGAGATTGTCGACAGCAACAATGTATGTATTGGTGAGCGGATTCTGCTCATGCGTGCGGTCCAGCTTCGGGATGAAGGAAAAAGTGCATCGGAAATCGCAGCAGTACTGGAGGAGGAGAAGAAACATATCCGTCTGATTGCCCTGCTGGATACACTGGAGTATCTGAAAAAGGGAGGACGAATCTCTGCGGCAGCAGCGATTGCGGGTTCTGTGCTTTCCATTAAGCCGGTAATTGCGGTGGAAGATGGCGAAGTTGTGGTTCTCGGCAAGGCAAGAGGCTCCAAAAACGGCAATAATATGTTGAATGAACTGATTAAAAAGGAAGGGAAAGTCGATTTTACGCGTCCGTGTGCGCTGGCATACACAGGCCTTACGGACAATCTTCTTCGAAAATATATGGCAGACAGTGCCCCGCTCTATGAAGGAAAAATAGAGCATCTTCCAATCAGCAGCGTGGGGTGCGCCATCGGTACCCATGTCGGACCGGGAGCAATTGCGGCTGCATTTTTTGTAAGTAGCGAAAGTTAAAAGTAACAGTTCAGCAAAAAATTAAAATTCTATAATCTTGTGGAAAAATAGGAAGAATAAGGATATAATAGGGGCAGACATATTTTTTGACAAAGGAGAACTTTAGAATGGAAGTCTATGTTTTGGTTGCCCGCAAGCGCAGTATGGCGGTTCAGATGTCTGCCTGCCTGTGTCTGGCACTGGCAATTGCTATGATGCTGATGTCATGCAGTTATCCTGCTTTACTTGCATTTTCCATACTCGGAATTGTAGGGTGGGTGCTTCTGCAGTTTCACACCTTTAAGGAATATGAGTATTCCTATTTTGATGGAGAGATTCGCTTTGCGCGTATCATGAACAAGAGCCGCCGCAAGCGTCTGAAGACATTTTCTATGGACGAGGTTATTACCGTCGCACCATCCGAAGACCGGAGTGTATCGAATTATATGAGGGATGACAGCATCCGGAAGATTGATTACACTTCAGGCAATAAGGAAACCCCATACTATGTAATCGTGACGAAGAATAATGAGGCGATTACTATGATTAAATTTGAACCGGATGAGGCATTTTTGGATGCATTGTCCATCAAATACCGCCAAAAGCTGGTCCGCCGTGCAGTGACAGAGACTGCAAAGCCGGACAGCGCAGAATAAAGCAGACGATAGAAGCCATGCACAGCTTAGTATTTCACTGGCTGTGCATGATTTTTTTAAGAGGAGAGAATCGTGTTATGGAACAGAAGGCAAACGGCAGTCAGCCAATCGCAGTCTTTGATTCCGGAGTTGGGGGAATCAGCGTTCTGCGGGAATTGGTGCGCATCATGCCGAATGAGAACTACATCTATTATGGAGATTCGGCGAATGCTCCGTACGGAACAAGAACTTTGGAGGAGGTAAGGCAACTGACCGGGACACACGCGAGGAATCTTTTTGCACGGGGCGCCAAGGGGCTGGTGGTCGCATGCAATACAGCCACAAGTGCCTCGGTCCGCATTCTCCGCGAGCAGTATCCGCAGATTCCGATTGTGGGGATTGAACCGGCGGTTAAGCCGGCTGCCAACTGCAAGGAACATCCGCGTGTCCTGGTTATGGCAACACCCATGACAATCCGTGAAGAGAAATTTCAGAAGCTGATGTCGCGCTATACACAGCAGGCAGAGATACTTCCGCTTCCATGTCCGGGACTGATGAATTTTGTGGAGCGCTGTGATTTGGACGGAGAGGATCTGCAGCATTATTTGAATGAACTGTTGTATGAATACCGGCTTCATCCGGTGGATGCGGTTGTGCTGGGCTGCACACATTATCCGTTTGTGCGCAGTCAGATTGCAGAGGTGCTGGGAGGAAATGTGCAGATTTTTGATGGAGGGGAAGGAACCGCGCGGGAGATGCGGCGGAGGCTGTCGGTCTGCGGATTATTGTCACAGAGTACGCAGAAGGGCGAGGTCGTGTTCGATAACAGCCTTCAGGGAGAGAAGAAGACAGAAAAGATTGCAATGTGCCGTCAACTGTTTCTAAAACAATTCTAAAAAAATGCGGACATCTTTTTAGAAATGTTTTGGAAATTGGACATAATATGGACACAAATTTTGCATATACTAGATATCGTTAAAGGAAACGTTTCCTTTATCATATTCCCTTTTTATTAATAAACATTTTCATAACTAAACTCCTCGGAGAGAGCCCCTTTGCTACCCGGCACTGGGGCTTTTTCCATGTTTAAGCGCATGGATGGTGTGTGGAAAAAGTGCAAATAAAGGGGGAAAATTTTATATAAATTATGGAAAAAATCGGATATCTTGATAAAAGAAAGAGTCTGAGAAATATATTTAAGATGGAGGGGAAATTTATGGCAAACAACACAAACACAGCATTGCAGAAGCAGGTCATCTATTCGGTTTATGTGAGAAATCATACGGAGGAAGGAACTTTTTCGGCGGTTATTCCGGATTTGGACAGAATCAAAGCGCTTGGATGTGATATCATCTGGTTTATGCCGATTCATCCGATTGGAGTGGCAGGGAAAAAGGGAAGTCTGGGATGTCCGTATGCGAACAGGGATTATCGGACAACCAATCCGGAATATGGTACGATGGAGGATTTTAAAAAGCTGGTGGCCGAGATTCACGCAAGAGGCATGAAGGTCATGATTGATGTGGTATATAATCACACCTCGCCGGATTCGGTTCTGGTGAAGCAGCATCCGGAGTATTTTTATCATAAGCCGGATGGTTCTTTGGGCAACAAGGTCGGAGACTGGACAGATGTTGTGGATTTGGACTATCACAATGCAGACTTATGGAAATATCAGATTGACTCGCTTTTGATGTGGGCAGATATCGTAGACGGCTTCCGCTGTGATGTAGCACCGCTGGTTCCAATCGAATTCTGGAAGGCTGCGAGGGAAGCTGTCGCACAAAAGCATCCGGATTTTATCTGGCTGGCAGAATCCATTGATGCCGGCTTTGGGGCATATGTAAGGAGTCAGGGCATGGATGCAGCTTCCGATGCGCGAACCTATGAAGCCTTTGATCTAGAATATGAATATGATGTGCACCCTGTTTTCCTGCGCTATATGAAGGGGGAAATCACCTTAACCAATTATATGGACGTCCTGAATCTGCAGGAGGCTGCATATCCGGAGAATTACAACAAGATGCGTTTCTTAGAGAATCATGACCAGCCGCGTGTGGCATCGCTTTTAAGTGACGAAGATTCGATTGAGAATCTGACGGCATTTTTGTATTTTAAGAAGGGAACAACCTTAATCTATGCGGGACAGGAATATGAGGATGCACATGTGCCGAGCCTCTTTGACAAGGATGTGATTGCAACCGATGAAAAGACCGGTAAGAATCTGTCTGTTCTTATGAGCGCCCTGTACCGTATGAAGCATGAGCTTTTGGGAGAGGACGACTATTTCCATGCGGTTGCGGATGATGCACAGCATATCGTTATCGCAACGAGAGAGAACCGGACGGCGAAAAAATACGGTATCTTCAGTCTGCACGGCAGGGCAAACACCGTTAAAATCGACGCGCCGGATGGAATTTACCGGAATGCGGTGGACGGAACGGATGTCGAAGTGAAGAACGGTGAAATACGATGCGAGGGCAAACCGGTTATTTTCGCGGTGAACCGGTAAAAAGGGTGAAAGTTCGTGCATTGTATTGACAGTGTGCACATAATGTACTATAATGTGCATAGAATAAAAGTGGAGGTGTTAGTATGGAGTCTACAAATCTGAATATTCGTATTGATAAAGAAATTAAAATACAGGCTGAAGAAATTTTTGATGCTTTGGGACTTAATATGACCACTGCTGTAAATATCTTTTTAAGGCAGGCAATTCGTGAGAATGGTATTCCTTTTGAGGTAAAGCTGAATATTCCCAACGAAACCACTGCCGCCGCTATCGCAGAAGGCAGAAAGTTGGCTTATGATAAGACCGCAACTGGTTTTACTTCTATGTCTGATTTAAGGGCGGCATTGAAAGTATGAAGTACGAGGTTCGGTTTACTACTCAATTCAAAAAGGATGTGAAGCTTGCTCAAAAGCAAGGCAAGGATGTTGAAAAATTGTTTGCCGTTGTTGATAAGCTGGCAAATGGTGAAACGTTGGAAGAAAAATACCGTGACCACGATTTAAGAGGCAACTATAAAGGCTGTCGGGAATGTCATATCGAACCAGATTGGTTACTTGTATATGAAGTGGTTGATGATGTTTTGGTTTTAATGCTTTATCGTGTAGGCAGTCATTCTGATTTATTCAGGTAAGAGAAAAGCCGTGTTTTAGAGAAATTTCCTAAAACACGGCTGATTTTTATGCGTACATCAATTTACTTTATAGGCCTTTTAACAAAAAAATAGAGCGGGTGATGGGAATCGAACCCACGTATCCAGCTTGGAAGGCTGGTGTTCTACCATTGAACTACACCCGCAAACAACAAATATATTATACATACGCTGTGGTATGGTGTCAAGATTTTTTTTGAAAAATTTCATTTTCTTTCGCCTTTCCTGAATTTTTGCATCAAATTCATTCGTGTACACTTTTGTAAAAAGGAAGAAGAGAGATATAGCAGGCGGGCGATTCTTGTGGTATGATAAAACTTATAAATTGATTATGGGAGGCAATATGGAATTTCGTTTTTCAGGAGAGCAGTTAAAGAGTTTTACAGATAATATTCGAAAAGAGTGGGCGATGACCAATGGGATTGGCGGTTATGCGGGCAGCTCCATCATTGGTGCGCACAACCGGACGCATCAGGCGTATCTGATTGCCAGTCTGCATCCGCCGGTAGAGAGGTATGCGGTGTTTTCCAAGACCAATGAGCGGATTGTACAGGGCGGCAGAGAGTATGACCTTGAGACTTCGCAGCATGCAGGGGAAGCACTGGCAGAGACGGTTGTAGATTCGGCGGAGGTGCCGGATGCGTACAAAGCGGCGGATACCGTAGAGGTGGCTTCCGATTTTGTTATGCGCAAACCCATCTATAAACAGGGAAACCGGTATCTGAGCGAATTTGTCTATGATGGAACGGTTCTGTTTCGCTATCAGGCCGGTGATGTGAAGCTGACCAAGCATCTTGCGCTGGTGCAGGGGGAGAATACTGCGGTAATCTCCTATGTGATTGAGAACGCGGGAGATGAGGTAGAGTTTTTCATTACGCCCCTTATGAATTATCGTGAACATAGTGCAGGCTCGACACCGGAGAGTTTGCAATTTGAATTGATGGGGATGGAAAACGGCTTTCAATTGATTCCTAAGCAGCAGCCGGATGTGGTCATCTCACTCGCAGTCAGTGAGGGCATATTGGAAGAGCGGAGCGAATTGTACGATATCGATATGCAGCTTCAGACGGAGGTGGATAATGAGACACCGGGACTGGACTGTCATTATACGCCGTATGATATCCGGATTGTGATTCCGGCACATGCGACCAGAGAGGTTTCCCTCGTTTGCAAGGTGACTCTTAAGGAAGCTGGAAGACCGGATGAGGACATGGATGAGGTACAGCCGGATACGGCGGCCGGACTGATTCGTGCGCAGCAGGAGTATTACAGCCGCCTGATCGCACAGGCAGGCTACGGGGACGATGATTTTGCCAATACGCTGGTGCTGGCGTCAAACCAGTTTTTGGCTTACCGGGAGTCCACAGGGCTTATGACGGTACTGGCAGGACTTCCGTGGTTTACCGACTGGGGACGTGACACAATGATTGCGTTTACCGGACTTACGCTTGCGACAAAGCGGTATGACGAGGCGAAGGATATCCTAAAGACCTTTGCACAGTATGTGCATCACGGGATGGTTCCGAATATGTTTCCGGATAATGGACAGGAGCCTTTGTACAATACGGTTGACGCATCACTGTGGTATTTCTATGCGGTATATCAGTATCTGAATTATGTAGATACGCCGGAGGCATATGAATATATTCACAGGGAGATTTATCCTGCACTCAAGGAAATCATTGCCGCATATCGGAAAGGCACGGACTTCTCAATTTATATGGAGGAGGACGGTCTGATTCATGCCGGCAGCGGAGTAGATCAGGTGACCTGGATGGATGTCCGTGTAGGTGACTGGGTAGTTACCCCGCGGCATGGAAAGCCGGTAGAAATCAGTGCACTGTGGTACAATGCCCTGAAGATTATGGAGCTTTTGTCCGGGCGCTACGGCGAGGATTCTGCGGAGTATGCGCATCTTGCAGAGCTGGTTCGGACTTCCTTCTGCGAGAAATTCTGGAATCCGGACAAGGGCTGCCTGTATGATGTTATTGACGGACAGACGAAGGATGACAGCATCCGGCCGAATCAGATTTATGCGGTGTCGCTTCCGTTTACCATGCTGCCGGATGAACAGGCGCGGTCGGTTGTTCAGGTTGTATGGGACCAGCTCTATGCGGGCTGCGGTATCCGTTCGCTTTCGCCGGAGCACAAGGACTATCATCCAATCTACTGCGGTTCACTTCCGAAGCGTGATGCTGCCTACCATCAGGGAACCGCGTGGGGCTTTTTGCTTGGAGGCTTTGTGAGTGCTTATCTGAAAGTAAACGACCATTCTCCGGAGGCGGTGGAACAGGCATTGGAATTTTTAGCGCCGGTAAAGCAGCATTTCTGGGAAAATTGTATCGGTTCCATATGTGAGATTTTCGATGGGGATGAGCCGCATCTCGGAAGAGGCTGCTATGCGCAGGCATGGAGTGTAGGGGAGACACTCCGGTGTTATGTGGAGGACATCCTTCCGTACAAATAACGGTTATCTGGAATGGAGTTTCTTTTGGTTGGGGGAGTGACAGATGAAGAATAAAAAACATAAAAGCTTAAACAGATTCCGGACGAAAAACTGGCCTTATGTGGTAGGCAATCTGGTGGTTTTCCTAATTGCCTCTGTTATACTCTTTGTGTGGTTTATCGGTCAGATTATGGGAATTATCATGATGAAGACGGGACAGATTGATACACAGCTTCAATTTGTCAGTGATTCATGTATGTCGGAGAAGGGAACGGCGTCTTTCGATGAGTTTGCGCAGGAAGTGATGCTGGGAGGCTTTGGAATATCCGGTCTTCGGCTGTTAGAGTATGCTCCACAGGCGTCGGATGGTGAAAATGAAAACGGGCATGTCTATCTGGATGGAGGCTGTGTCAGAACCATCGGGGGCATTGGAGGGGAGATTTCTCCTTCGGATCAGATTCTGATTGCATCGGATTGGGAGAACAATTGGTATAATCTGGACGAGAATCTCGCGGCAGACATTGTCATTCATATGCTGCAGAATGCAATTGTTGTGAATTCGGACAAGGTGCCGTTGGCGCTGAAGGTGCTTGTTTCGTTTGCGGAGGATGAGAGCTTTGAACAGCTTTTGGAAGATAATGGATATGCCATGGATGGAAGCAGCAATGAGGCAATGTCGCAGGCAGGGCAGTTTGCTATTCCAATCTGGATGGCAATTCCGCTCGATGGAACCGAATTGTTTGGAGAGAATCAGGATGGAAGATTGCTTGCATTTCGAACGGTGCTGACGGTATATGAACGTGAGATTAACCGCATTGTTATATCCATGGCTATACTGAGAACGCTGATTCTCATTATCCTTATCGGAAATATGGTATCAACCGCGAGAATGATCCGCCAGCAGAAAAAACTGCTCAATGCCCTATATACGGATGTGACCAGCGGCGGTCGCAATATGCTTTATCTCGAGGATAAATCCGTACGGCTGATTCAGCGGAGAAAAGGACGCAGATATGCGCTGGTGAGCGTTGGAATGGACGGGTACAGCAGTTTTTGCACCTGCTATGGCTCGGCGGAGATGGAAAAACTCATGGAATTTTTATATCAGCATTTTGCCGGGCTGTGTACCAAAAAGGAGATTGCAGCAGCCACCGACAAGGCAGTTTTTGCATTGCTGCTGGCTTACGATAAGCCGGAGGAATTGGAGCAGAGGGTACTGGATATGGTACAGAGCGCAAAGCAGGCAAGGAAGGATCAGAATCTTACCTTCAGTATTGGTATATATGAGGTTACGAATCATACGGACATCTCCACACAGTATTCTTATGCCGATGTTGCGCGGGAGACCGTTTCTGAGGATAATGCACAGCGTCTGCAGTGGTTCGATGACAAGATGCTGGAGGAACACCGCTGGATACATAAGGTGGAAAATGAGATGGAGCGGGCACTTGCGGCACATGAATTCGAAGTTTATCTTCAGCCGAAGTACGATACCAAAGAGGAAAAGCTCGCGGGAGCGGAGGCGCTTGTACGCTGGATTCGTCCAGAGGAAGGACTGGTGCCGCCGAACCGGTTTATCCCTATTTTTGAGAAAAACGGATTCATTCTGCAACTGGATGACTATATGATCAGTGAGGTTGCGAAACTTCAGGCACACTGGATTTCCGAAGGTAAGCAGGTTGTACCGATTTCGGTCAATGTATCCAGGGCACATTTTACCAGAAGCGATCTGGCAGAACATATCTGTGAGCTGGTTGACCGTTATCAGGTGCCGCACAAGGTAATTGAACTGGAGCTGACGGAGAGCGCGTTCTTCGATGACAAAAAGATTTTGATTGATACGGTCAAGAAGCTGAAGAAGGCCGGATTTGAGATTTCGATGGATGATTTTGGTGCGGGATATTCTTCTTTGAACTCCTTGAAAGAGCTGCCGCTGGATGTGTTAAAATTAGATGCGGAATTTTTCCGGGGAGAGGACAAGGATGGCAGAGGAGACTTAATTGTCTCAGAGGCAATTATGCTTGCCAAAAAGCTGGATATGCGGATTGTTGCGGAGGGAATTGAGACACGTGAACAGGTGGATGCACTGGCAGCCAAGGATTGTGATCTGATTCAGGGATATTATTTTGCAAAACCGCTTCCGGTCAGTGAATTTGAAAAAAGAGCTTTCGGAGAAAGCTCTTAAAGGGATTGCGATTCACGACGGAAACGGCAGATATCATTCAGGACACAGCGGTCACAGAAAGGATGGGTGCGGGCGGTACAGACTGCCCGCCCGTGGTCCACGAGACGGTGGCAGAAGCTGTTGCTCTCTTCCGGAGGAATGATTTTCCAAAGTGCCATTTCGACTTTTTTGGGCTCCTTGATATTGTCGACAAGACCAATCCGGTTGGACAGCCGGATGCAGTGTGTATCCGTGACGATTGCGGGCTTGCCAAAGACATCCCCCATAATCAGGTTGGCGCTTTTTCGCCCGACACCGGGCAGGGACAAAAGCGCATCGAAATCGTCCGGCACCCTGCAGCTATAGGTATCGCGCAGCATTTTCATACAGGCGCTGATATCCCTTGCCTTGCTGTTGCCCAGACCGCAGGGGCGCACCAGCTTCTCGATTTCGGCGACATCTGCCTCGGCGAGTGCTTCAATGGTAGGAAATCTGGCATACAAATCCTGTACAACCACATTGACGCGCGCATCGGTGCACTGTGCGGCAAGCCGGACAGATACCAATAATTTCCATGCTTCGTCATAATCCAACGTACAGTCGGAATAAGGGTATTCAGTTTTTAATCGTCTGATTGCCTCAAGGGCGAGTTCTTTTTTTGTCATGGCATGATTTTAGCACAGTTTGAGGGATGGGACAAGAATAACCAAATGAAATTTTCTGGGTGAAAGGAGATAGGATGGAACAAAAATTATATAGCAGCAGCGACATGGTTCGGGTGGGCTGTCATGATTGTGTGGGGTGCAGTGCCTGTTGCCGGAATATGGGGCAATCGATTCTGCTGGACCCATATGATGTGTATCTTTTAACGGGCAATCTGGGGCAGACCTTTGAACAACTGCTGGGCGGAGCAATTGAACTTCACATGGAACAAGGACTGATTCTTCCGAATCTTCGCATGATACCGGAGAATTTGAGCTGCAGTTTTTTGAATGAAGAAGGGCGCTGCAGTATCCATGAATTTCGTCCGGGTATCTGTCGCCTGTTTCCGCTTGGACGGAATTATGAACCGGACCGTCTGCAATATTTTCTGCTTGCGGATGCCTGTCCGGCAAAGAATAAGAGTAAGATGAAAATCGATAAATGGATTGGCCATGCTGATGTCCGGCAGTACGAAAAATATCTGGTCATCTGGCATAATCTTACCAAAAAGCTGAGAGGGGAGTTGGAAGCAAATCTTAAGAATGCAGATAATGAGGAGGCGTTGGCCGAACAGGAAGCATATAACAAAAAGATAACGATGGCTTTTTTGCAGTTGTTCTATATGAAGCCATATACACAGGAAAATTTTTATACTGAATTTTATGAGAGAGTGCAGCTTGCCGAAGGTTTTGTGTAACTTAGGCAGGCTGCACTTTTTTTCTTCGCGGAATATGATAGAAGTGTTGTATTAGAAGAAGGTTGCAACCTTTTCTAATTCTTTGCGCTTTGGCTTCTCCGGGTCAATGTCGCGGTAGCCGACAGCAATGACAGAGACAACTTCCTGTGAATCCGGAATGCTTAATTCCTGACGAAGAGCCTGTCCGTCGCGGATTCCCATAACCAGGGTATCAAGACCAAGCTCGGTAGCCTTCAGCAGCATCAGGGCGTTCTGCAGTCCGAGGTCGTATGCGCCCCATTCGTTGCCAATCTCGTTGTCCGCAACACCCTCGCGGTTGAAGCCGGAACGGTTCTTCTCGAATGTAGTAACGATGAGAACCGGTGCATCCTTGCAGTTGTCCTGATTGAACTGTGGCAGGCAGTTGGCTCTGACTGCGGCAAGCTTCTCCGGAGTTGTAACCACATAGTAGCGGCCGGTCTGTGAATTTTTCCAGGTCGGAGCCTGCTGTGCACATTTGATCATCTCTTCGAGAGCAGACTGCTCAACGGTGGTGCCTGCCTTGTAGGCACGAATACTTCTTCTTGACTCTACGAGTTCCATAAATTCCATGGTAAAACCCTCCTTTGTAAACAATAAAAATCTGATAATTTTATTATAAAGGAATCTAAGGTTTCGTCAATGAAAAATAGAAAAAACTGGTGGAATCCAATCGCATGGAATGATAAAATGGAGGCAAATGACAGCAGAACGCAGGGGAGGAATTGATATGCCAAAATCACCCAGGCAGAAACAAAAATTATTATATCTTGCCCGATATTTTTGGGAGCATACCGACGAACAACATACAGTCACTACCCCGCAGTTGATTGCATATCTGAATGCGAATGATATCAAGGCAGAGCGAAAGAGCATCTATGATGATGTGGAGACACTGATTGATTTTGGCTTTGATATTGTAAAAACAGGCGGAACACGCGGAGGCTATTTTCTTGGGAGCAGGGATTTTGAACTGGCAGAGGTCAAGCTGCTGGTAGATTTGGTGCAATCCTCCAAATTTATCACCACAAAAAAGTCGCGTGAACTGATTAAGAAGTTAGAGGGGATGGTCAGCAAAAATGATGCCGGAACCCTGCAGCGTCAGGTAGTCGTTTCCGACCGCAACAAGGCTGCCAATGAAAATATCTATTACAGTGTGGATGTCATCTATGAAGCCATTGCGCGCAATATCAAAATCCGGTATCAGTATTTTGAGTGGAATGCGAAGAAGGAAATGGTACTTCGAAAAGAAGGCGCCTTCTACGAGGTCAGCCCGTGGCTTCTTACCTGGGACAATCAGAATTACTATCTGATTGCATATGATGAGCAGGCGGCAATGATGAAGCATTACCGTGTGGACAAGATGCTGCATATAGAGCTTCTGCAGGAAAAGCGGCAGGGCAGGGAAGCGTTTGCGCAGATGGATGTTGCGGCTTTTTCCAAGCGGACCTTCGGAATGTTTGCGGGGGAAGAACGCACGGTGCAACTGTTGTGCGATAGAAGCCTTGCAAGCGTAATGATTGACCGGTTCGGACTGGATGTGGCATTGCGGCCGGTGGATGAAGAACATATTCTGGTCCGAACCAATGTGGAGGTCAGCGCACAGTTTTTTGGATGGCTGGCGGGATTATCTGACCGCGTGAAAATCCAGTCGCCGGAGGATGTCGCCGTGGAATACAGAAACTATCTCGGCAATATTCTAAAAAGACTGGAATCGCAATGAATTTTGTTTTATATTTCTCTTGCGCAAGTACCGCGGGAGTATGTAGAATAATAGAAATATATTTTTAGGAGAGAAAAATCATGGAATACTGGGATATCTATGACAGCAATAAGAAGAAAACAGGGCGCACGATGAAGCGCAATGACTGGATTTTGCAGGAGGGAGAGTATCATCTGTCGGTGCTTGGCGTGATTAGGCGGCCGGATGGGCGTTATCTGATTACGCAGAGAGTGATGACAAAGGCATGGGCACCGGGCTGGTGGGAGGTCTCCGGCGGCGGAGTGATGGCAGGAGAGGAATCTTTTGAGGCGGTATGCCGCGAGGTAAGGGAAGAGGTTGGTCTGGATGTGTCACAGTGTCCGGGAAAACTGGCACTTACCTATCACAGAGAGAATCCGGGCGAGGGAGACAACTATTTTGTGGATGTCTATCTGTTTGAACTGGATTTTGATGAGAGCGATGTCCGGATTCAGAAGGAAGAGGCGCTGGGATTTAAAATTGCGACACTGGAAGAGATTCAGGATCTGGCGGCACAGGGAATTTTCCTGCATTACGACAGTATCAAAGAGGTTTTCGGTACGGAACAGTTACAATAGATTGGGCGGTTTGCGATGAAATTAACGACTTTATGTTATATTGAGAAGGATGGGCAGTATCTGATGCTTCATCGAATCAAGAAAAAGAATGATTTTAACCACGATAAATGGATTGGTGTCGGCGGAAAATTCGAGGCGGATGAGATGCCGGAGGAATGTCTGCTCCGCGAAGTAAAAGAAGAGACCGGACTGACCTTGACGAAGTATCGGTTCCGGGGGATTATCACCTTTTTGTCCGATGAATGGGAGACGGAATATATGCACCTATACACGGCGAGCGAATATACCGGACAGATGATTGACGGGGATGCCTGTGAGGAAGGGCAGCTTGTCTGGGTACCGAAGGAGGAGGTTTTGAACCTTAAAATATGGGAAGGCGATGCTGTTTTTTTGCGGCTGCTGGAAGAAAATCTCCCGTTTTTCTCCTTGAAGCTTCGGTATGAGGGTGACAAACTGGTTGAGGTAAAGGAAGACAGATACTAGCATGATAAGAGTGGATGGAGGTAGATTATGGAATTGCCAAAGGACCCGGTAATTTTACTTAGTTTTGTTAACACACAGCTCCGCGACCGTTATGCAAGTCTGAGCGAGCTTGCGGCGGCGTATATGACGGACGAGCAGGAGATTGCGGAAAAACTTGCCGGCATACAGTATTTTTATGATAGCGGGCAAAATCAGTTCCGGTAATGCCGGGATTTGGAATCGTTGAAAAGGGGTAACGGAATGCAGACAAGCTGTGATTTTTGTGCATACAATGAATATGATGAAGAGGACGAGGAATATTACTGCTCCGTCAACATGGACGAGGACGACATGGCACGGTTTATGCAGAGCAGTTATAAGGATTGTCCGTATTTTAAAAATGGGGATGAGTACCGCGTGGTGCGGCATCAGATGTAAAAAAATGGATTTGCATGTTTCAATTGCAAATCCATTTTTCTCGCTGTTTATCGGGACTCCTTGGTGGCCGCTTCGATAAATCCGCGGAACAGAGGGTGTGGCCGGTTTGGTCTTGATTTTAATTCCGGGTGCGCCTGAGTAGCTACGAACCACGGATGGCCGGTAATCTCAATCATCTCAACGATGCGTCCGTCCGGTGAGGTTCCACACAGCTTCATGCCGTTCTCCGAAAGAATGTTGCGGTAATCGTTGTTGACCTCATAGCGGTGACGATGGCGCTCGTGAATCTCGGTGGTTCCGT
>JBGVFC010000006.1:0-16531 GCA_045120755.1 Agathobacter sp.
TCAGATAGATAAAAGAGTCATCCTCTCTCGTCATGATGACATTCAAGCCGCGCTTTTCCAATTCCGTCCGAAGCTTCAGCCCAATCGAAAGTACTAAATCCTTTTCAATGATTCCGCCATGCTCTCCTCCGGTATCCTTACCGCCATGTCCCGGATCAATAACCACCGTATATTGGGCATCTCCGGTAATTCCAACCACTTCCTCATCCGGATAGGTATCATCCGATTCTGCGGCAGTTGTATCCGGTACATCCGGCAGCACATTGTTATAATTATTCTGCTGTTCCATATTGGCAGCCGGCATATCCTTCTGATTGGCTCTGCTCTTCTGTACTGCCGAGACAATAATAACAAGCACAAGCACGGCAATCAGTAGTAAAATGCCTCCAAGCATCATTCGCCTTCTCTTAAGAATCCTCTCCCGCTTACGGCGCCTCTGCTCACGCAGCTTTCGCTCCCTTAATTCCCGTTGCCTGCTTTCCGGTATATTCTGTGCCATGAAAATTTCTCCTTCAGTATCATTGCGTGACAAAATGAATTTCTGTATAATATTTATAACACACTGTGCCTACGCGGGCAAGCTTTGAAACACGCTCTCTTTATTCAAAAGTACACCGAATGAATTTGCATATTCTATTGCAGACACGCTTCCGCTCGGATTGCAACGTAACGGTACTAAATTCGTAAAAAACGCTCATTAAGTACCGACGTTGCTTTACGGTCTGCAATAGAATATGCAAATTCATTCTTAGGAACGCAAAGGCAAAAGGGAGTTTACAAAAAAAATAAAGCAGGAGGTTACATTATGTTATGGGATACACATATGCACTGCCATTTTTCCGGAGACAGTAAGGCAGACAGCGAATCCATGGTTTTATCCGCAATTTCCAAAGGGCTGTCCGGAATCTGTTTTACGGACCATCTTGATTATGATTACCGCGACGAACCGGGGCTCTTTCTGCTGGATTTGGACAGCTACCGGACCGGAATCTTAAGATTGCAGGAAAAATACGCATCCGCCGGTGCAGAACATCCGGCTTTTCCTATCCTGTTCGGTATTGAAGTCGGACTTCAGCCGCAGGTTGTAGCAGACAATCTTGCCGTCACAAAATCCTATCCATTTGATTTCGTCATAGGCTCCTCACATGTGGTTCATGGGATTGATCCGTATTACCTTGCCTATTACGAAGGGCGCGATGAGGATGAAGCGTACCGGGAATATTTTGAATCCATCCTTGAAAATCTCGCCACCGGAGCCGATTATGATGTGTACGGTCATCTCGACTATGTTGTCCGTTACGGTCCTAACCGCAACCTTTTTTATTCCTATGAGAAGTACAAAGACATCATCGATGAGATTCTGCGCACCTTAATCCAACAGGGCAAGGGAATCGAAATCAACACTGCCGGTCTGAAATATGGTCTCGGACATCCGAATCCAACGGAAGACATCCTGCGCAGATACCGCGAGCTCGGCGGGGAAATCCTTACCATCGGTGCGGACGCCCACAAGCCGGAGCATATCGCCTACGGTTTTTCCAAAGTTCCCGCCATATTAAAAGAAGCAGGATTTCAGTATTTCACTGTATTCAAACAGCGAAAGCCTCATTTCCTGCCTCTGTAAGCCGATTAATAGAATACGGTTTTGTTTTCTCCGAGCGCTCCCGGATATGCGCCCTGATCAATCAATGGTTTCCGGTCCTTATGCGCAATCACCCATTTATTTTTCTGGAGCAGAAGAATCTCCTCCTGCGGTCTCATCTGCTCCTTCCAACTGACCGGTTTTTCTGCAAGCGGGGTGTTCGTCCCTCGTGCCAGAACCACAATTCCCTTAAAGCCCTCATCGGTAACCTTGCACGGTGACAGATGAAGCGTCGTCTGATACATCTCAATCGCAGTTCCCTTTTCCACCAAAAACAACTCCGCCTGCTCCATATCATAGGTATGGTTCTTCACATCCCACACATGCCCGAGCACCAGAATAAAATCCGTCACTGCTATATTGATTTCACTGCATTTATGATATTCAAAGCCATTGTAGGTGGAATTGCGTCCATTACAGTATCCCACCTGAACAGGCATTTCGCCATATACATAATTTTCCAAAAGACGGCACACCTTTTTATTCTCGAGCTGTGGAACAGACGCCACATAGCAGTTGCCCTCCTGCGGAATCTGCGTCTCTTCCTCCATATACTGCATCAACTCGGAGAAATCATACCCCGTGACAATTCTTCCATAGGTGCGAAATGCCTCTTCGGTAACTCTGTGCAGATTGCCATGATTTTTTTCTTTCAATTGTAAAAAAACTTCTTCTGTCATGCTTCCTTCCATTTCTTTATATCAATACTTTTCCCCATTTATAGCATCTTCTGTTCCTTATAGCACTCATAGATATAACTTGGATTCTCGTAATATACACTGCTATTGTAATTATCAATCTTTTCACTAATAAATGAATTATATACTTCCATCATTGCCTCAACAATGGGCTTATCCTCTTCTTCTGCCACCCGCCTAATCAGCCTTTTATATACTTTTCCTATATCCCAATAGGACGGAATAGCGTAGCGACATTCCGCAACATTGTCAAACATTCCCTCTTCAATACCCGCATTCTCAATAAAATCTGTGCTGACCTGTTCGATATTGTCACAATGATATACATCCGCCAAATCCAATATTTTTTCAAGCCGGAGCTTTCCAAGCTTATTTACAACAGTTGCACGCGTATTTTTTGTTTTTCTTGAAATATATTCTATCAAGCTGCATGTATAAAATAAATCGTTATCTTCCTTTGGTTCGCGCCCAATCATATTCTCACCTTCCTTCACCAAAATCTATTTGTCTTCAATGCTTTCATTCTTAGAAATTTTGAAAACCGGATTCTAATACTCACAAAGTTCAATCCCCATAAACTCCGACAGACAGTACAGTTCCTTCCGGCAGTCCCCATAGATGACCGCAAAATGCGGTTCCCAGCCCGCCTTGACACTCTGCTCAATGACACCGGATACTTCTGACCTGCACTGTACCACCAGCGAAGTTCCGGTAAACTGCTTCGGCTTATCTAAGATTTTTCCGCTTAATACGAAAAACCGGAAGGTGCCGTCCGGCTTGCGTCCCACGCGAAAGACCGTCGCCGTATCATTGCCGCGGCAGCCGAAATCCAGTGTCGGACCAATTTTACGGTTACAATGCAGACCTGCCTGTGCACCGGTATTGCCTTCTGCCAGAGAACAGGCTGCCATTCCGCAGTGCCAGTAGGTGATGGTATTTTCCGTCTCATCCATGGAAACCGGATCACCGAAGAATACCGGCCGACCGCTCAGCTGCATTCCCATATACATGGAAAGTGCACCATAGGTATCCGCCTCACAGCTTGCCGCTACGTTCAGATCATTTAAGATGCCGAGCACCGCACAGACCGGAGTACCGTAGGCAGTGAAAAAATCCGGCCAGCAGCGGCTTGAAATGGCTCCGATTCCATTCTTCGTAACATATTCACGGTATGCCTTATACAACCTTGCAAAATCGAGGACGTTCTGCTCCGGTATCGCGTCAAGACCGCAGATTCTTTTCTTTGCATCCGCAAAGTATTCTGCTGCTTCTTCATTTGAATAGCCTTTTGCCATATCAATCAGTTCACGCGCCTCAATGGACTCCAGTGTCACACCAAAGGTCTGAAGCAACTCCAAATCCAGTGCCCGCCCAAAGCCAAATCCCTGCGGAGTATGTCCGATGGAAGCCATCTTTAAGTGCTTCATCTGATAGCACAGTCTGGCTGCTGCCACCGCTGCCGAGACCTTCTGTACCACCTTTTCTTCTGTCGCCGAACCGAACACATAAGAAAACCGCTCACCCCGGAAGGCGCTGATTGCATTCGCCGCAGAATACGCTCCGGTCAGTGAATTCAGGCGGAGTCTTCCCCCATCAATCACCGGCTCACGCAGCGTCCACAGCAAAATCGGACAGTCAAAGCGATGCAGCACTTCGCCTGCATATGCCGCATTGGCAAACGTCACATTGGAGAGCACAATTAAATCCGGCTGTCTGCCCTCCAGAAATTCACACAAAAGATCCATGCTAAGAAGCATCTCGTCCGGCACTACGACAGCCGGTTCTATACTTTTTAATAATGCAATTGATTTTTCAAATTCTGCCTGTGCGCTCTCCAGATGGAAAGTCGGCACACCGATTGGCACATAAACTACCTGAAACTCTGACATTTTCTTTTCTCCCTGTATTCTACTTCCAACATCTATGTAAACTACTTTTAGCTACTTTAACCTGCCGTCTCATTTCAAAAAGAGCGGCATCAGTTCTTCCGCCCACGGACTGTCTCTTCGGATAAATACCGGCGGACACCCGATTTGCGCTTCCACTTCATAGATTCCGCTGGAATATGTTTTTCCGGTAAAAAGATGTACCCATTCGTCCTGCGGCAAATAGCAGGTGCGCATGGTTTTTCCCTCCTCATAAACCGGAGCCACCAAAATATCCCGCCCCAGCAGATATTCCGTATCCTCCGTATAAGCGGATTCCTCATCATAATGATAAAACAGCGGACGCATGACCGGTATTCCACACTCTGCCTCCTGCTGCACAGTTTCTTTGAGATAGGAGCGGAGTGCGACATGCCATTTCGTCGTCTTTGCAAGCTGCGCCAGCAATTCCCCGTCATCGTCAAACTGCACATTGCGCCACGGCTGATTGCCTTCATGGGAGCGCATGAGTGTCGAAAACGCATTCATCTCTTCCCAACGCATGAGAAGCTCCCGGCTTCTTGTCATATTTTCCTTGGTTGTATAGCCACCGACATCCGAATGAACCAGCCCAAAGCCACTCATCGCCAAAGACAGTGTTGCCGGAATTACCGATAAAAGTCCGTCATCCACGGACCAGTCCACATGCTGGTCACCATTCCACATCATCGTGGAGGTTTTCACTGTCTCCGTAAAACCGGCTCTTGTGAAAAAGAATACTTCTCCCATTTTTCCGCACTCTTCGATTGCCTCCCGGTTCATGCGCGCCCAGAGGGCCGGCCACTGATTGTGCATATTTTCCGGATTCTCTCCACTGTACAGAACACAATCCGTCGGAAGATATTCTCCAAAATCCGCCATCCATCCGCTTAGGCCCATGCCAATCAGATTTTCCCTGATGACATTTTTGTACCACGCATATGCAGCAGGATTCGTAAAATCAATCATCGCAGCAGGAAATGTGGTAATCGTAACAAGATAATCCTTCCCTTCCTTATCCTTCACACAATAGCCATGCTCAGACGCGTATTGATACAATTCCTTTTCCAGTGCCATGAAGGGATTGATATATCCAAGAAAGTGCACGCCCCTGTCTTTCCATTCCTGAATCTTCTCATCCAGTCCCGGATACAAATCCCGGTTCCATTCCCAGTTCCACATCACCTGATAGCCAAAATCCGTCCTGCGGCAGCCACACCAGTCCTGACACCACACACCGCAGATTTTTGCCCCCGCATCCAACGCCCGCTGTATCTTGCGCTCGACTGTCTCTGTTCCGCCCTGAATTCCCAGAATCATTCCATCATAGAGCCAGTCCGGAAGCTGTGGCTGTCTGCCAAGTCTCTCGGTAAGCAGTGCCGATACCTCGGTAAAACTATCCCCAAAGCCAATCTCTACATCACAACATTCACGCATATACAGCGTCACATATCCCTTTTGGCTAAAATCAAACTCCATGAAGCAGCTTCCATCCACATGGACATAATACTGACGGCTTGAGGTAAAAGTCGGCTGCGCATAGTAAGATTCATATTCAGAAAAAGGAAGTTTCTCCTTCGGAGTTTTTCCATATAGCTCCTGCTTACGGAGTTTTTCGGAGATGCGCTTAAAATTCTGGTGTTCCGCTACCCAGATGCGCACCTTCTGTCCCTTTAAATCAAATTCCGAGAAAGTCTCCCCACAGCCATAGAAATGCTCATCCTCCTCCACCGGAACTGTCAGCCAGTAACGGTTGTAATCCGGATTGTCAAATTCCATATGAATATGCAGCCGATTTTCCTCCCTATTCATACAAACCCGGCCGCAGCAATTTTCCTTTTCATCCTGCAGGATTGCCGATTCTTCTGTCTCCTGCTTTACGATAAAATCCGTCCTGGAAAACAGTTCTTCCCTGTACTCAAAGCTGCCCTTCTCCATCGGATAGGATGCCTGCCCCTGTCCCGCAGATATTTTTAAATTGCCAACCTGTAGCTGTCTGATTTTTTCATTCCTGTGTTCCATCCTGCTGTCCTCTCATGTGGTTATTTTCTGTTCAATTATTTTATGAAGTAACAGTTCAGCCCGCGCCATTCGCAATCTCGCCCTTCGGGCTGGTTATGGCTGAACTGTTTTAATAAAGAGTTTGCTTGCAAACTCTTCGCGCGCGAGCGGTGCCTATAAGGCAATTTTCATCTCCGCGAGCTGCGCATCCTCCCGGAGGGTTTTGTCATATAGAAAACACAGTTTTCTATATGACAAAAAATAAGTCATTCTGCAACTTTATCCATTGCAAAATGACTCTTTCCCCCTAATTTCCCCTAAAAAGTTGTACGAACTGAATAAATAAATTATATAAAGAATTGTGCTTTTTGTCTATATTTAAAAGTTCACAGAATAATATACCAAAAATTAGTCAATTTGACAGTTTTTTCTTGTTTTTCTATTCCTCTGTCGGGCAAAACGCCTCATAGTGGTAATTGACCCCGCGGTCAAACTCTCCAAGAACCGTAACGCGGTCTGCCAGTCTCGTACAGCCGGCAAGTTTCTTTCGAGCCTCTTCCAACGGCATCTTCACATAATCACTCTCTTCCCGCCGCACATAGTATTTTAAAGCCAGCGCGCCTCTGTGCTCCACTGCCAGTTCCTCTGTCGTGAAAAATTCATGGAAGGAGGTAAAGCGGTTTCGGTGAAAGCTCTCCAGAAAACGCTCATAGCCCGCATCATCCGAATAGATGAATTTGTGGGTGCCATCCTTGTAAATGACCTCGATATAACGAAAATGTTCTTCGTCTCCCGTCCGCGGAACACAGCAGTTCCAATTCTGAAGACGGTTGCTCATAAGAATGCCTTCACGATAGCTCTCAATCTCCGGTTCGCCGCTTTCGTCCGCCACACAATCCTGCCTGTCTGTTCCTACCGGAATCTGATTCAGTACAAATACCTTGGCAACATTGCCGTCAATCCACAAACGGTTAGCTGAAACTGCATCTCCGATATTAAGTTTCCCTTCTGCAATCTCAAGCAGGGTGGAAGCATTGGTGGTCACAATTGCATCCCTGTCATAGTACTCATATGGCTGCACATATACCTTGCCTCCTGCCACTTCGATATAAAAAGCACCCTCTCCTTCACCGGATATATTAAACTGAATTGCCGCGTGCTCTGTGATGCCACCGGCATCCGCAGCTTCATACGCCGCCTTCATCTTCCCAACAATCTCTTCATATACCATAGTCTGTCTCCTTCAATACCATCTTCCTATAAATATTTATCTTCAAATTCCTCAACACGCATCGGCTTGTTGAAATAATAGCCCTGTATCATTGCGATATTTAACTGCTTAATCTTCTCATACTGCTTCGTATTCTCCACACCCTCCGTACATATGGAGACTCCAAGTGTCATCGCCAGCTCTGCCACCATCTTGACAAAGGCATCCGAAAAATCGTCTTCATCGATATGCTCGATAAAGCAACGGTCAATCTTGATGACATCGATTGGCATCTCGCGGATATGATTCAGTGAGGAATACCCGGTTCCGAAATCATCCAGCGCAACCCTGACTCCAAGCTCCTTGAGCTGCCCTAAAATCTTCTTCATGCGTTCCATATCATTGACTGCAAGACTCTCCGTTACCTCCAGTGTCAGATTCTTCGGATTGACATGCGTATCCGCAATCACACGGGCAACCTTCTTGACAATATCGTTCTGCAGAAGTTGTACCACAGAAAGATTGACATTGACCTTGTATTCCGGATGTCCCATTTCATTCCAGTGCCGGCAGCGGATTGCCGCCTGCTCAAGCACATAATCTCCAATCGGATTGATCAATCCCAGATACTCTGCCAGCGGAATAAAATCTGCCGGAGAGATAAAGCCCATCTCCGTGGAATTCCAGCGAATCAGAGCCTCCGCACCGCAGCACGGGTCCCCCTCCTTCGTAATATCAACGATTGGCTGATAATATACCTCAAATTCTTTGCAGGCATCCATGGTCGCCTTGCGCATATTTTTCTCCATATCCAGCCGGCGGTGCGCCATTGCCGCATCCTTGCCGTTGTAATATTCAATCCGGTTCTTTCCTTCATTTTTGGCTGAAAACAGCGCCATATCCGCTTTCCGGATTAAATCCTCCACCGAATCTCCATCGGTCGGGAAGCAGACAATTCCCATACTCATCGTACAGTAATAATCCTCTCCCTTTAAGAACCACGGCTTGGCAAAAACATTCTGAATCTGCCCGCAGATGGCATTGATATCATATTTTTTCGTGTCGGTCAGAATAATGACAAATTCATCTCCGCCCATCCGGTAGCAGTTACTCTCAATCCCCGGAATCCGCTGCAGGCTGTGTGAAATTGCCTTGAGCAGCACATCTCCGTACTGGTGCCCCAGACCGTCATTGATATGTTTGAAATCATCCAGATCAATGTACAGCAGTGCCCCCTCCGCATTGGCTTTCTGCGCGGTATGGATATACTGGTCCAGATCGTTCTCGCAGCGCATACGGTTATATAATCCGGTCAGGAAATCGTTGTTCGCCTGACTCTCAATCTTCTTCTGATAGAGCTTTTTGTCCGTAATATCGTAGATGGTACACAGGGAAACCTTGCGCCCATCCACCCAGTTAATGACCGTCTTATGTACATCCAGCCATCGTTCCTCTTCCGGCGAATATACTTCGTCAAAAAAGCGCTCATTCCGCAGTTCCTTCTCGGAAAAGAGAAGCTGCTCAATCTTGCCCGCCGCAATCGTATTGGCGTACAGTTCCTTAAATTTCTGATTCGTATATAAAATCGTCCTGCGCTGTGGGTCTGCCACATAGATACCACAGCCCACATTCTCTAATATTGCCTCCAAAGACTCATAGGAGCTTGCAAGTGAATTCTTGGCAACCCGCTTCGTCAATATGCTCTGCACAATCCTCCGCACATCATTGATAAACTTAATATCGCCGACACTCCATGTGCGCGTTTTGTCAATCTCATAAAAACAAAGATACATGACGACCTTATCGTTCATCTCAATCGGCTGGTAAATACCTGCCGTGATATGATATTTACGGAAAAATTCCGCAAAAGGCGCCGGACATATGGAATCCGAAGATATCATGTAGGACTTGTCGGTAAAAAACGGAATCTGCTCTATCGGCACCTGCTGGAAATCTGCAATCTGATACCATTCCTTCTCCCTGGCATACTCACAAATCATATCTGCCGTCTTAGCATCTGTATTTGCACGAATCAGACTGCCGGCAGAAATGTCCAAACAGGTGCAGACCATCCGAAGGATATCATCTGCAATCTTATTAAACCCATTCTCCGATTCCAGCATGGTTACAATCTGTGTCATTGCCTCGGAGCGCTTCAATTCCTGCTTCATGTGTTCTTCCGAAGCCGTACTCTGCTGCACCGCATCCTGCGCAATCAGCTCATCAATCCGTGCTGCCATCATCATTCTGGACTGATATTCCAAAAATTCCATTGTACCAAACAAGTGCTCTTCTGTCGTCATCAAAAGAGAGTCCGGAAAGTCTTTTTTCTCCAGTACCAGCTCTTTGACCACCGCAATGACCACCCAGATAATCTGTACACGATTGTTGGCACTGGCTGCCACTGTATATAATCTCAGCCAGTCAAAGCCAGTCTTTGACTCCTGCACATGCTCCGGCGTATCATATCCGGCTCTTGCAATCAGCGCAGCAACAGCCTCCGTTCCAATATAGCTCTTGAAAAAATCTGCCTCTGCATCATTGCCGGAAAACGGCGTAAGCTCCTCCCCCTGCGCATCCACACACTTCAGATATACACGATGTGCACTGCAAAAATGATTCTGAAATCTTGTCAGCACGCCCTTATCAATTAGGTCTTTTTCCTGTTGTCCCTGTATTGCCATATCCTACCTCTGAATTCTGATAATTAGCAAATAGAAATCTCCCTTTTTCTGCATAACAATCTCCTGAAGGAGCGATAATTCCCTATGCAGACGCAGTTGCTTTTTCACAAAACCAACCTCGTTGGTGTACATAATAATCGTGGCCTGTGGAGCGGTTATCTCTAACGCCTTCTCAAAGAAGCGCTGATAGAACCGGTCCATCTCCTCTTTTGTCTTTTTTCCGCGCACCGGCATATTGGTAACCAGCTCATCAAACAGATACTCATGCCGGAAATCAAAGAAATCCCTATGAATAAAATTGATATTCTCCCCGGTCCTTTTCGCGTTGTCCCTGCCGAAGCGGATTGCATCTGCATAGATATCAGTCGCGTACATCTGCTTTGCCGGTACACGCTTTGTCCTCTCAATCAGCATCGTACCCACTCCGCAGAACGGGTCCATAATCTGTGCCTGTTCCAGCAGATACGGCGCAGCCATTTCCATCATAAGAGCTGCGGTCGAAGGATGGATGGACGCCGCAATCGTATTTTTCCGATAGGAAAAACGGACATCCTCCAGCGTCGTAGCTCGCAGACACGGGAAAAACATACCATCGCGATTGGCAATCAGGCGAAGCTCAACCTCATAATCCCGCGGTGAATTTACCAGTCTTCCACCCGACAGCCGCTCAAGTTCTGCAGACATTGCTTTGGAAAAGCTGCTGCGTTCTTCAAGTGTCATTGCAGACCTGCAATCGATACGAAAATAAAATACATCCTCTCCGGTATGTAAACGCAATAACAGTTCATGCAAATCACTCTGCCACAACGCCTCTGCTGCGCTTTTCGGCTCGGCCTTCAGCAATCCTTTCGTGTGGATTGGGAAAAGCACCTCCCGAAACATCCGGTTGCGCATAACCGGATAAAGATTGTCCGTTGTCAGCCCTACCCCCAGCGGATGAAGCTGTGGCTTTACTTCCTGCGGAAGGCTGTCCCGTACTACCTGACGGTGAAGCCGGTTTGTGGTAAGCACCACCTCCATCGGCTGTTCCCATCGCATCACAAACTGATGGCAACTGATTCCCTCATATAAAATCAGCAGATTGCGCAGGGAGCGGATTTCCTCCTGTACATGCTTCCGGTTCTCTGCGGTCAGTTCCTCCTGCGTCAGCTCCTCCAGCCGCTCATGCAGTCTCGGCAGTCTCTCCTCAACATCCATTGCGCACATTGCATCGAGATAGGCACTTTTTACAAACCGGGTATCTTCCCTCTCATATGCCTCCCACAGTGCTCCTTCCGCCGCGTCATATTCCAGTTCACCCAAAAGCAGGGCTATGTTCTTTCTCGTCTTGGCATCCTCTGACCTAAGAAAGGACAGCCACAACGCATCATCCTGTTCCACAATGCGCAAAAGCTGTTCCCTATTTTCATCCTCCCTGATCATCTGACGCAGAGTGCTCAGATTCGTCCGTATATTCTGTTGTTCTTCTAATTGTTTGATAATTTTTTCCATATAGAATTATTTTAAAATATTTTTAACAATTATACAAGAGTTTAGCGCGTGGTTATGCATAAAAAATCCCGACTGCCTTCGTACTTGAAAGCAGCCGGGATTTTTTGTTAAATTCTAAAGGATTACCTTAACCCATCCTTCCGGTCCTTCGATTTTTCCCATCTGGATACCGGTCAGGGTATCGTACAGCTTTTTGATGTTCGGTCCCATCTCTTCCATTCCGCTCGGGAAGCAAATCTCCTCGCCGTGGTCGTAAATCTTGCCTACCGGAGAGATAACTGCTGCGGTACCGCAAAGTCCACACTCCGCAAAATCCTTAACCTCTGAGAAGAGTACCTCTCTGTGCTCTACCGGCATACCGAGATACTTCTCTGCCACTACCATGAGGGAACGGCGGGTGATGGATGGAAGAATACTGTCTGACTTCGGAGTAACCAGCTTGCCATCCTTGGTGATAAAGATGAAGTTCGCTCCGCCTGTCTCCTCTACCTTGGTGCGGGTAGCCGGGTCCAGATACATATTCTCATCAAATCCATTCTTGTGTGCATCTACGATTGCGTGAAGGCTCATAGCGTAGTTCAGACCTGCCTTGATATGACCGGTTCCGTGAGGAGCTGCACGGTCAAAATCCGATACACGGATGGTAAGCGGCTTCGCGCCGCCCTTGAAATACGGTCCTACCGGAGTAACCAGAATACGGAACTGGTATTCATCTGCCGGCTTAACTCCGATTACTGCATTCGTTGCTATCATATATGGGCGGATATAGAGTGTTGCACCGGAACCGAAAGGCGGTACCCATGCCTCATTCGCCTTAACTACCTGCTCTACTGCATCTATAAAACGCTCTACCGGAAAAACAGGCATCTCAAGACGCTCACAGGAATCCTTCATACGCTGTGCATTCAGATCCGGGCGGAAGCATACAATGTGTCCGTCCTCTGTGGTGTATGCCTTTAAGCCCTCAAAGCAGGACTGTGAATATTGGAATACTCCTGCACACTCATTCAGGGTCACATTGGAATCGGTGATAATCTGACCATCATCCCACTTTCCGTCCTTATAGTTGGACACATACCGGTAATCCGCAATCATATAACCAAAACCAAGGTTTGCCCAATCAAGATTCTTCTTCTCCATCGTTGTCTCCTCCATTTTCTCTGCCCGTCCCTCATAACCTGTTGTTATGGAGAAGCAGGTGTATTATCAATTGAGATAATTCTAGTACAATCCATGTTGTTTGTCTAGATTTCCCACCGATTTTAACTATCGAAATAAATTATATTAACTATAACTATCTGTTCATACCACTTTCCGCCGCGTGATAAGCACAGACCTCACCGATAAAGTAAAGGGAGCCGAAGCATATGGTCTTTTCTCCCTCCTTAAGCCGTGCGAAAATTTCACGAACCGACTCCACTTCCGTCACCGCCACTCCCCTGCTTCGGATACACTCTGCAAGCAGCCTTCCCTGAAGCGCCCGCTCGCTTTCCGGTGTATAGGTGGCAAAATCCATCGCAAGCGGGAGAAGCTCCCCAATCATGTTCTCATAGTCCTTATCCGCCATGACCGCCATCACAAAATGGAATTTTTCGCCCGGATACAGATTGGTCAGGCTCTCATACAGCGCGTGCACCCCATGTCCGTTGTGCGCACCGTCCACCAGAAGAAACGGATGGGTGGACAGTTGCTCCATTCTTCCCGGCCATACGGTTTTTGATATTCCAGCCGATAAAACCTGCTCCTGCAATGCTTTTCCATACTGCTGCTGGCAGAATATTTTGGCTGCCGCAACAGCCGCTGCCGCATTTTCCCACTGGTAGGTGCCCTGCAATGGCAGCTCTGCCGCGCGCATTTTTTCGATTTCTTCCCTGCTTACCACATGCACATGGGAGAGCTTATGCCGCTTCGCCTCCTCCAAAAAGACAGAAAGCACATTCTCCTCCTGTGTCTCCAATACAAGCGCCGTTCCTTCCTTTATGATACCGGCTTTTTCCCGCGCAATCTGTGTCAGGGAATCCCCCAAAACTGCCATATGGTCCAGCCCGATTTTCGTTATGACGGATACTGCCGGTGTGCCGACTGCATTGGTGGAATCCAGCCGTCCGCCCAGTCCGGTCTCCAAAATCATGACATCACAGGACTGTTCGGCAAAATATAAAAGCGCCATAACCAGGCAATAGTCAAACATCGTAGGACACAGATCAAAATCCATCCCAAGCAGAAGATTGCCTAGACGCTGTACATCTTCCCTTGCAATCCGCTGTCCGTTTGCGGCAATCCGCTCCTCAAAGGCAATCAGATGCGGGGAAGTAAACACTCCCACGCGCAATCCCGCTTCGGTCAGAATGCTGTTTAGGAAGGCGCACACCGAGCCTTTTCCATTCGTCCCTGCAACATGGATAAACGGAATCCTGCAGTATCCGTCCATCCCGCGCTGTGCAAGCACGCTTAACATGTGGGCGGTTACCTCCACCCCCGGCTGTCTGCCAAAACGCCTTGCATTGCTGATTGTGTCTATTACTTCCTGATATGTCCGTTCCAATTCTGTATCCTTTCTATTCGTTACAGGATTTCTAAAAATTTCCCGACCTCAGCCCATGCCTTCTTGGATTCCGGCATAGCCAGATATGCCATCTGGAATACATGGAACATCCCTTCATAGATGCTGAGTCTTACTTTTACGCCCAGCTCCCTCGCCTTGGCTGCCGCGGATACCGAGTCACTTAACAGCATCTCAACGGAGCCAACCTGTATGAGCATCGGCGGAAATTCACTAAAATCTCCAAAAAGCGGGGATATGTACGGGTCCGTCTTGTCATGCTCTCCCGCATAACTGTTCTGGTAAATCATGCTCTCATAGGTATTGCCAAACAGCGGGTCCTTATCAAAATTCGTCTGATAGGATTCGCCGCCCGCCGTCTGGTCTGTCCACGGAGACATTGCCACGATTCCCGCCGGCATCTCCAATCCGTGATCTCTTAAATACATCGTCAATGCCATCGCCAGTCCGCCGCCTGCCGAGTCTCCGGCTATCACAATCCGACTGCCCGACCATCCGCGCTCCAAAAGCCACTGATAAGAAGTCAGCGCATCCTCCAGCGCTGCCGGATACGGATGCTCCGGTGCCACACGGTAATCCGGTGTCAATACACTGCAGCCCTTGCTGACCTCATTATAGAGTCCGGCAAATACATAGTAGGCATTGCGCACCGCTCCCATATAGCCGCCTCCATGCAATTGGAGAATCACCCTGTCCATATTCGGATTCTCTTTGGAAGCTAAAAGCTTCATGGTGAAATCTCCCATATCAATATGTGTCATGGTAAAACAATCCGGCACCTTCCATGCCGGTTCCACCAGACGCTTGCGCAGTTCGCCTGTCTGCAGCTTTTTGCCGATGGACCAGTCGTTTGTGATATGTGTAATCAGGTCGCGCAGCACGCGCGCACGCGTACTCATCTCTTCCTCATTTTTTCCGCGATCCTCTTCTGTCCAATCATACTTTAAAAACTCTATCATATATGAAATCTCCGTTTTAATTCCGTTCTGGCTCTCCTGTCCCCGATAATAAGGGTTCCCAAAAATAAAAATACCGAACATGCGACCGCCGCCCACACAACATAAGGGAATGTCACAAGTGAAAGCTGCCACAGGGTCAGCGGAATCAGACTTAAGAACATGGTAATGATTTCAACCATCATGTAGCTCTGCCAGTTCCTGTGGTTGACAAAAAGCAGTACCAGTATTCCTATATCGGTGACAATGACAGCCGCCGGCAAAATAAAATTCAGCGACCATCCCCGGTATCCGGCAAGGTAATCCACCCCAATTAAAATGATTGCGGTAATCAGTGTCAGACTTAGCGATTTAAACAGATATCCAATCCGGCCGTTCACCGACAGGCGAAGTGCCACATTGCCATATACCAGCAGTAACACGACCAAAAGACTCCACATCACTTCCAGACTTGTCACTGCATTGATTACCATACAGACACACGCCGCCACAATCGACAAGAACAGTACGATGTTCTCTGCCAGACGGATTTTCCGCATGCTGATTCTTACATCCGGATACATATCATGTCCTTCGGTTTCGGTTTTTTCCAGAACACAATGACAAAACGGACAGGAATCGGTCTTGTCAAGAATCTCTATCTTACAGTTATTGCATTTTCCCATTTTGCCCCTCCTTAATCATAATAGATGTCATTGGTCTGCACCGATACCTTCACACCTTCCGAGGCGATATGTGAGAAAAAGCACCTCTGTATGGAGTTATCCGTCAGTATGGAACTAAATGTGAACACCAGTGTGTCGTCATAGGAGCATACCGTACCCTTCATGGACTGCCCCTTCGACATCGGAATAAAAGCATAAAACTGCTCGATATATGGGCGATAAATCTCATCAATGGTAACATTTCCCACATTTGTGATGGTCGTTGTATTCGCAAATGCCGACTTCGTATAGACGATATTGATTGCGATATTTTTCATAAAAAGCGGGAAAATCCGAAGCCACTTGTTCTGCTGGTTCGACACACTGTAAGAAAACAGATTCTCCAAATTTTCCTTGTTAATCTGCCTGCGCAGGCTTTCCTTCACAATCTCTAAAACCTCTTCAAAGGTGTAATCCTCTCTGTCCGCATGGAATTGCGCCGATACCATGACAAAAAAGTTCTTCGTGGTAAAAGAGTTAAAATACGGGCGCAGATTCACCGGTACCGCCACTCGGATGGTCCTCTTTGTCGGCATCCTCTTTAAGCTCTCCACATACGTACTCCACATAAAAACAGCTACCAGATACTCATTGATGGACACTTCGTGTCTGTGTGCCACCTCCTTGAGCTGTGAGATAGGAAGCAGTCCGTGAATGACTCCAAACTCACCGCTCGGA
>JBGVFC010000007.1:0-15627 GCA_045120755.1 Agathobacter sp.
TGGAAGGAACAAGCTGCAGCCTGTCTTTCTATGAGGAAGAGACAACGACTGTCAATCATATCACCCAGTTGGAACGAATAGAAATCTCAGCAGACTTCATCGTAAAATATGAACCGGTCAAAATCATCATTTCCCAGATGGATGAAAATGATACACTGGTGAAGAAGGATGAGTATCTCCCTGACGAATGGAAGTCGGCCGGCAGACTGGAAACGGAACCGGAAACCGCCTATCTCCTTATAGAAACAGAAGTTTTGTGTCCCCATGGAACAACAATCATGCAAAGAGAAATCTGTGATTGGGAAGGGGATGTGATAGAGGCTGACGGAGAGATGGAAGAGGAAAGATTTACATTCGTGGATATTTATTTGGCTGAGGAGGATGGATTCATTACGAAAGGAATCCAATGTATTATCTGGACGGAAGAATAAGAAGGGATTGATTACATAATTCCAATGGAAAAGTAAATAACTCAAACTTCCCACATTAAAAAGTGGGTTCGTACCTTGAAAAATCAATACTTTAGCTCACAAAATAGCACTTACGCAGCTTTTTGACCATATATTAACGCCTCCTGCATATATTTTGGCAGACGCTGAACAAAGCTGGCAGTGAATTCTTCCAACTGTTGCTCTGTGATGTGGAAATATTCCATTACGGCATCCATTAATGCATCTATGATGATTCGCATGGATTGGCTGAATGTGATATCATCCAGTTCGTCCACTAAACAAAAGAATAGCTCACAGATTGTTTTATCATCCTCGTTTCTTCTCTGGGCAACGGAAAGCATCATGTAACGTGCGAATACAATTGATACATGGGCCGTTAATGCATCATAAGAAAGACTGCGGCATTCTTTTACTAGATGGAGATAAAATTTGCAGGATTTGAAGAAAACTTCAATATCCCATCGTTTTCCATAGACACGGATGATTTCTTCTTCTGACAGACCTGTATCAGTACTGATGATTGCCAGCCAATCTTTCTTCTTACTTTTGTTTCGTACACAAACGATTTTGGCAGGAATTGCTTCTTTTCCTACCGTTACTTCTATAGAAAGAAGATATTTTGAACGGCCACGGCGTTTCTTGTTTTTGCTGTAGATTTTTTTAATATCCAGCATCTCGCCCTGATATGCGTACTTGACCTTACTGCTCTTTTTAACCATGGCAATGATATCCAGCTTTCGTTCCTGCTTTAGTGTAACAATGGTCTTTGGAGATGTAAACCAACTGTCAAATAACACATATTTTGCTGTGTGTCCAGACTGTTGTGCAGTTTTAATCAGGTCAACCATGACTTCTGTTGCTTTACGTCTTGATTGTTTGCGACGTTTCCCTGCAAGGGAACGTCCATCGAAGTTTTCCGCATTACAAAGCAGATTTTTATCATCCGCTGCTGAGAGAAGACAGTGGTTAACAGGAATAAATGAATTCCCATCAGACCAACCAAGAGTCAGCATACGAAAACCACGTTTGTATTTCATGGAACAATGGTCAAACACCTTTGCAAGGAGTTCCGTTTTGCTGGAACGTGAACGGTCAAACAGGCTGTCATCAATAATAAAAACATCCTTACGGGAATCATCTGTTAATGGTTTCATGAATCCATTGATAATCCGTGCGGAAAGAAGTGTTGTAAAACGCAGCCAGTTGGTTTTGGTACTGTTGAGGAATCGGTAAACTGTATTTTTACAGAATCCAGCATCATAAATGCCTGTTTTTTGTTGCATATACATGCTTCTGTCGGAAAAGATAAGACAAAACAGGTAGCGGAACACATCAATAACAGGAATTCCTTTTAATTTTCCGGCATTGCATTGGAACAGCAACTTTCCGATTTGGAATTCTTTCATAAATTTTGTGACAAAATCAGAAATCTCATTTTCGTTTTTATGAATCTGTGGTATACTTGACATGGCATAAATCTCCTTGGTGATTAATTGTTTTTCGTCAACTCAATTATACCACTAACAAGGGGTTTATGCCTTTTTTATGCGTTAAAGTATTGATTTTTCAAGGTTCAGCACACCAAATGGTGTGGGAAGTTTGAGTAATTCATTTAAAGTTCCAAGATTGCGGACAACAACGGAGGAACTTTTTCCATTGCTGCATTTGAAGCTTTTAGTGATATAAAAGGATTCTGATTTTTTTGATTTAGTTGTAGTTACTCTCATGATTTCTCCGTTTTTCTTTCAGTATACCATACTTTTCGGATAATTACCACCAATTACTACTAAACAAAACAAAAAATTGACACAAAAAAAGCAGGTTTTATACGACCTGCAAACTTTTTTCTAATATTCAACTGTCAAACGTCCGCGCATTATATGGTTTGAACTAACAGTTCAGCTATAACCAACATGATGGGCGGATGGCGCGGGCTCAATTGTAAATCAGGATTGACAAACCGCCTTGCTCTTTGATATAGTAAATCAAAAATAAAATCGTCCGTGAGGGAGTAGTTCGCACACAGGTGTGATTTGTCAACAGTCCCGGTCGCAAGACCTGGCAAATCTTAAAGAATGAGACTCATGTATGTCTAAGATGTTCTTATCTTAGGCATACATGGGTTTTTTATTTTTGCAGATACTTTTGTTGAAATCACATAAGCGAGGGCAATATTTTCGCGGACCGGGAAAAGGAGAGAGATATATGGATTTTGTAGAAAAAGTACCATTTGCACTTGTATTTGTGCTGTTGATTGCAGGCTTTGTGCTCTTGGTAAAAGGTGCAGATTTTTTTGTGGAGGGAAGTTCGAGTATCGCGAAGCGTTTTCATGTTCCGTCCATTATCATCGGACTGACCATCGTTGCAATGGGAACCTCGCTGCCGGAGACCGCAGTCAGCGTAACCGCCTCGATTGCCGGCAATAATGCGCTTGCTGTCAGCAATGCAGTCGGTTCTAACATTTTTAATCTGATGGTGGTAATTGGTTTTTGTGCAGTGATGACTCCGGTTGTGGTTCAGAAGGATACGCTAAAGAGAGATTTTCCGATTTCCATCGGATGCGCGGTTCTACTTCTCATCCTGGGTGCAATCGGACCGATGACGTTGGGACGAATCGATGGCGCTATTTTTATCGTGCTGTTTGCAGTTTTTATTGTAGTAATGGTTCGTTCGGCGCTTCGGGCGAGCAAAGAGGCCAAGGCTGCAGCAGTTGAAGCTGCGGGAGAAGGAGAGGGAATCAAAGTAATCTCCATGCCGAAGAGTATCATTTTCATCATCGGCGGAGCAGCAGCTATCGCAGTCGGCGGAGATTTGGTCGTTGACTCTGCAAGCCGCATCGCAACAACTTTTGGCATGAGCCAGACGCTGGTCGGACTTACCATTGTATCCATCGGAACCTCGCTTCCGGAGCTGGTAACCTCGATTGTCGCAGCGCGCAAGAAGGAAGTGGATATGGCACTTGGCAATGCGATTGGTTCCAATATCTTCAATATCCTCATGGTGCTCGGTATTGCCTCCGCAATCAGTCCGATTGCATTTATCACCGAGAATATCATCGACATCGCGATTCTTCTGATATTCAGTATCGTGATATGGATTTTTGCATGGAGCAGAAAAAAAATCAACCGCACGGAAGGCATTATCATGCTGCTCTTATATGCAGCATATGCGGTCTATATTGTGATTCGCGGGTAGAGCTATTCCAACTGCCTGATAAATGAAAGCGGCGTCATGTTGTATTTCCGCTTAAAGGCGCGATGGAAATACGACAAATTGTGGAAGCCCACCGACAGGGACACATCCAGAATCGAGGAATTACCCTGTTCAAACAGCTCTACCGCCTTTTCCAGGCGCAGATTATTGATGTACTCGACACAGGTCATGTTCATGTGCTTCTTGAAAAAACGCATAAAATGATATTCACTGAAATAACAAATCCCGGCCAAATCAGATATGGCAATCGACTCGGCATAGTGAAGCTCGATGTAATCAAGCACCAGCTTCAGCTTGTCCGAAGGCGTTCCGTTGTCTGAGGAGGCCTTTTTTTCGCTGTATTGGAGCAGCAGAAAGACCGTCTGCAGAAGAAGGGCCTTTAGGGCAAGCTCATATCCGTCAATGCTTTCATCATACAGAGAATGAATCTGGCGGATAATTTTTCGCAGTGATGTATAGGCAGGGTGTTCCGGTGTAATCAGACAGGGCATGGAGATTTCCTGATTCATAATCGGCGTCAGATAGCGCGTCGAACAGATATCGGTGGAATTTCCACCGAGAAAATTCATATGAAAAACATAGGTTTCGGACAAAAGCTCCTGCTCATTGTCCAGCGAAACCGAGTGAAGCAGCAGAGGAGGGATGAACAGGATGTCGCCCTCCTTTACTTCGTAGTCTACCAGATCAATCTGATAGAGGCAGTGTCCCTGGGTAATCAAAGTCATCTCCGCTTCATTGTGCCAGTGCGTAGTGACAACCGGATAGGCAGGACTAAGCCAGGTGATGTATTTTTGTACCGGGAAAAAAGCCTCCCCGTGCTTGGCATCTTCCTTCTGTTCGAGGGCAAGGGAATGCAGACTTTTCATACGACCATATCCTTTCAGAGAGCAGTTTTGTGTTATAACTGGCAAATATACTGCAAGAAAAACCGAATTTCATACACTATAATGGCAGTATAATTCATTAGACGGAAATATTCAACAGATTTGAAAAGAAAGGATTATGGTGAGAGATTATGAATAAGAAATGGTGGCATGACAAAGTAGCATATCAGATTTATCCAAAGAGCTTTTGCGATACCAACGGGGACGGTATCGGGGATTTGCGGGGAATCATATCCAAACTGGACTATCTGAAGGAGTTGGGAGTAGATATTATCTGGCTTTCGCCGATTTACAAATCCCCATTCGTGGATCAGGGCTATGATATTGCGGATTACTATGCAATCGCAGAGGAATTCGGGACGATGGAGGAATTCGATGAACTGCTGTCGGAAGCGCGGAAGCGGGATATGTACATCATCATGGATCTGGTTATCAACCACTGCTCCGACAAGCATGCGTGGTTTCAGAAAGCCTTGGCAGAGCCGGAGGGAGAGTATGCGGATTATTTCTATTTCCGCAAGGGGAAAAACGGCAATCCGCCAAGCAATTACCGTTCCTATTTTGGCGGGAGCTGCTGGGAGCCGGTTCCGGGAACCGACCTCTACTATCTGCATATGTTTGCGAAGGAGCAGCCGGACTTAAATTGGGAAAATCCAAAGCTGAGACAGGAACTCTACGATATGGTGAACTGGTGGCTTGACAAGGGACTGGCAGGATTCCGCATTGATGCGATTATCAATATCAAGAAAAATCTTGCATTTCCTGATTTTGAGCCGGATGGACCGGACGGTCTGGCAAGCTGCTACAAGATGGTAGAGAGCGTAGACGGAGTTGGCGAGTTTTTGGAGGAGCTGAAGGAAAATACCTTCCAGAAGTATGATGCTTTTACGGTTGGCGAAGTATTCAATATGAAGGAAGGCGAGCTGCCGGAGTTTATAGGCGACAATGGACATTTTTCAACGATATTCGACTTTAGCGCCCATTGCCTGAGTGATGGCGAGCACGGCTGGTATGATGCACCGGCTATGGAATTTAAGACATGGCGCAGGACGGTCATCGACTCCCAGTTGGAAGTGCAGAAGTGTGGATTTGAGGCGAATATCATTGAAAACCATGATGAGCCGAGAGGTGTCTCCCGATTTTTGCCGGAATATGCGCGCAACCCGATGGGGACAAAAATGCTTGGCGCGGTCAGTGTGCTGCTTCGCGGAATCCCGTTTATCTATCAGGGACAGGAGATTGGCATGCAGAATGCGGTATGGAACAGCGTGGATGAATTTGATGACATCAGCACGAAAGACCAGTACCAGCTTGCAAGGGAAGCAGGATTTTCCGACAGAGAAGCGTTGGAGGCATGTACGCAGATGAGCCGTGACAACGCAAGAACTCCGATGCAGTGGAGCGCCCGCGACAATGCAGGATTTACCACAGGAACGCCATGGCTGAAGGTAAATTCCAACTATACAGAGCTGAATGTAGAAAGTCAGGAAAAAGATGCGGATTCCGTATTGCATTTTTACCGTAAGTTGGTAGCCCTGCGTAAATCGCCGGAATACCGGGAGCTATTTACTTACGGGGAATTTGCTCCGGAATATGAGGATACTGAACAGGTAATGGCATATTACCGCTTTGATGGCGGAAAACGGGTGCTCGTGGCAGCCAACTTCGGGCGGGAATCCGTCGATTTAGAGTTGCGGGAGCCGGCAGGCAGAGTTCTTCTGTCCAATTGTGGCAGAACGCAGGCCGAGAAGACCTTGCGGCTGGAGAGTCTTGAGGTTCTCGTAGCGGAGTGTGTATAATACGAAGGAAAATGTGTGAAAAATGAGGGGAATCCATATGATATCGTTATTATTGGCAATTATTTATCTTTCATTTATTTCATTGGGGCTTCCGGATGCCCTGTTAGGCTCGGCGTGGCCGATTATTTATCCGGAAATGGGCGTTCCTGTCTCCTATTCGGGCATCATTTTTATGATTATATCCATAGGTACGGTGTGTTCCAGCCTTCAGAGTGACCGCCTGACCAAAAAACTGGGCGCGGGCAAAGTAACCGCCATCAGCGTAGCCATGACAGCAATTGCATTGTTTGGTTTTTCCTGTTCCCATTCCTTTCTTGCTTTGTGCCTGTGGGCAATTCCCTATGGTCTGGGGGCAGGAGGGGTAGATGCCGCCCTGAATAATTATGTGGCTCTGCACTTTGCAAGCAGGCATATGAGCTGGCTGCACTGCATGTGGGGAGTAGGCGCATCGGTCGGTCCCTATATCATGAGCGCCGCCATCACGAGAACCGCATCCTGGAATAACGGTTACCGCGTGATAGGAATCATACAGGTTGTTTTATCGGTGATCATTTTTATTAGTCTGCCTTTGTGGAAAAAGAAGGACAATGAGAATCGTGAAGCGTCTGACACGGACCATGTTGAGGCAAAGGCGCTCTCGCTGAAAGAGGTCATCCGGATTAAAGGGGCAAAAGAGATTATGCTTGCATTTTTCTGTTATTGCGCCCTGGAACAAACCGTCGGGTTGTGGGCGAGCAGTTATCTGGTGCTGTACCGCGGGATTCCGGAAGTGACCGCCACGGGCTTTGCCAGCCTGTTTTTCATCGGTATCACGGTCGGAAGAGCGGTAAATGGCTTCCTCACGATAAAATTCAGCGATACACAGTTGATTTATCTGGGGCAGGCAATTATTGCAGTGGGAATCGTTCTGCTGATGTTGCCATTTTCCGACATGATATCCCTGATTGGCTTCGTTGCCATAGGGGTCGGATGTGCGCCGATTTATCCGTGTATCATCCACTCCACGCCGGTTCACTTCGGCCGGGAAAATTCTCAGGCCATGGTGGGTGTGCAGATGGCAAGTGCCTATATCGGAACCAGTATTATGCCGCCTCTGTTCGGTCTGCTTGCAAAGGGCATCGGAATCTATCTGCTGCCGATTTATGTTCTGGCAATTTTGATTGTACAGTTTGTCATGTACACCAGAGTGCGGAAAGTAGCAGGCGCTATCGATAATTCAGGTACTCCATAAATTTCTTCACCGCCAGAGAAACCGATTTCCTGTCGCGAAGCGCAAGTCCGATATTCCGGTATGCGGGGATTTCCAGTTCTTTGGCAACAATACGGTAGGGAGTCCGCCTTAGTATCAGTTCCGGCAGGATGCTGATACCGAGGCCGCTCTCCACCATTGACATAACCGCATAGTCATCCCATGTGGTAAAATGCACAAGTGGCTTTAAACCACATTTCTCAAAGATTTCGGAAATCTCCGCCTTGGCACCCTTTTCCAACAGCATAAACGGCTCCTCGCACAGCGCGTGCATCGGAAAACGCTCGCAATCCGCAAGCGGATGGTTTTCCGGCAGCACCGCAAGCAGGCGGTCCTGCTCCAAAAATATCGTGTCCAGATTCGGATGTGCAGGCAATCGCAGAAAGCCGCAGTCTACCTGCCCGCCCGCGCTCTAACAGGGAAACTTTCCATTCCTTTTCCAAATCGGAAATCATCCGGCTGATACCGGATTGTGAATAATTGAGTATCTCTGCGGCTTTGGTAAAACTGCCGAGTTCCACTGTTTTGATAAAGGCAAAATATTTCTGCATATTTGTATCCATGATTTTTACCACCCTTGTATTCTTTATCTGAAATTGTAATACTTCCTATGATAAATATTCACTTTTGTGATTTATGGAATTATGTTACATTAGGTTCTGAAAAATTACAAGGAGGTGCAGACATGAAAAGAGATTACCTGAAATATATTGCTGCCCTGCTCCTGTTTGGCTCTAACGGGATTGTTGCGAGTGCGATTGCCCTGTCCAGTGTGGAAATTGTATTCTGGAGAACATTGATCGGAAGCCTTCTGCTTCTTCTGATTTTTCTTGTCGGGAAAAACCGGTTTACATTTTACAAAAAGAAAAAAGAATTGCTGTCACCATTTCTCTTCCACGAAAAGCTGACGAAGGGCAGGATTTTTGGATTTCTGATGGTATTATGCGGAATTGTTCTGGTCAATGGACAGTTCCTCGGGGAACAAGGAAATACATGGGGGATTTTCTGCGGTATGATGTCTGCCATCATGTACGCATTGATGGTCATTTTCAATAAAAAAGCAGAGCATATCACAGGACTTGAAAATTCCATGCTCCAGTTGATATTCAGTTTTCTGACGGTCGCGTGTTTTGCCGGTATCCGTCAGGATGTGGCACTGCCGGCGCCAAATGACATTACACCGATACTTATTTTGGGAATTGTGAATACCGGAATCGGCTGCTATTTTTATTTTTCCTCCATTGGAAGGCTCCCGGTACAGACGGTAGCGGTGTGCGGTTATCTCGAACCGCTGTCGGCAGTAATCTTTGCGGTTCTTTTCCTAAGGGAGGGCATGCGCATCGGGCAGCTTCTCGGTGCCGCGCTTATCCTCGGCGGAGCGTTGTACTGTGAAATTTCCCACAAAAAATAGTTCAGCCCACCTTTCTTCGGGAGGCAGCCACCGTCCAAATTTTACAGAATATCACCGCAACCAGCGTACTGATACAGGTGGCAAGTATGGCAGGGCCGACAATATACGCGGGATTTACGCTTCCGTACTGACTGCGGTATGCAATGATGTTGACCGGTATCAGTTGAAGGGACGAGATGTTAACGATAAGAAAGACACACATTTCGTCGCTCGCAACGCCTTTTGCCACCGCCGGGGTATTGCTGGCTCGCCGTTCTTCCTCCAGCTTCTCCAATTCCTCCATCGCTTTTAGTCCCGCCGGAGTTGCCGCCCAGCCTAACCCTAACAGATTAGCAATCATATTGGTGGCAATGTACTTTCTCGCCGGATGCTCCTTTGGAATCCGCGGAAAAAGAAAAGACAAAACCGGTCGCAACAGTTTTGTCCCTTTTTCAATAAATCCTGTATTTTCTGCAATCTGCATCATTCCTACCCAAAACGCCATAACGCCCGCCATGGTAATACATAGTGTGACTGCTTCTTTGGCAGATGTAAGTGCCTGGTCAGTGACCGCGGCAAAATTGCCGGTCAATGCCCCATATATAACACCGATGATAATCATTCCGCCCCAGAGATAATTCATGTTGCCTCTGCCTGCTTTCCTGCCGCGTTGCTGTCAATCGCGGCAATTTTTATCAGTATATGCAGATGGTGAAAAAAGGTTACTTTCTTAATCCTGCTTGCAGCGGCAATTCCCTCCGCACTGCGCGCTGTTGGAACATCCCATGCAGGTTTTTCCCTTTTTCTTTGCCTTTATCATAGAGCGAACGGCAAGAATTACTGCTGCGGCTATTATTAATATCACAATTACATCTCCCATTGTCCGTTCCTCCCTATTGATGAATGTGCCATGCACTGTGCTCTGTCAATATGAAGTGTACTCCAAATATATCCGCCTATCAATCAGTTTTTTAAAGTTGTATTTTTTACAAGAAATCGTTATACTGTAACAAGGTATAACGATTTTTTCATGGAATCGCGACAAGAGAAAGAGAGGATATACATGCAATGAGCAACAAGGGCAAATACTATATGACAACCGCAATCGCATACACATCCGGCAAGCCGCATATCGGCAACACCTATGAGATTATTCTGGCGGATGCGATTGCACGGTATAAAAAAGCAGAAGGATATGACGTCTACTTCCAGACAGGAACCGACGAGCACGGCCAGAAGATTCAGGAGAAGGCAGAGGCTGCCGGAATCACTCCGAAGGAATATGTGGACAAGGTATCCGGAGAGGTTAAGCGCATCTGGGATCTGGTGAACGCATCCTACGACAGCTTTGTCCGCACCACCGACGAAGACCATGAGAGATGTGTCAAGAAGATTTTCAAAAAATTATATGATCAGGGAGATATCTACAAGAGCTCCTATGAAGGTCTGTACTGTACGCCATGTGAATCCTTCTGGACGGAATCACAGCTGGTAGACGGAAAATGTCCGGACTGCGGGCGTGAGGTTCAGCCGGCGAAGGAAGAAGCATACTTCTTCAAGATGAGCAAATACGCAGACCGTCTGATTGATTATATCAACACACATCCGGACTTTATCCAGCCGGTATCCCGCAAAAATGAGATGATGAACAATTTCCTTCTTCCGGGACTGCAGGATCTGTGTGTATCCCGTACCTCCTTCAGCTGGGGTATTCCGGTAGACTTTGATCCGAAGCATGTTGTTTATGTGTGGCTTGACGCGCTGACGAACTATATTACCAAGATTGGCTATGATCCGGATGGTTCTTCCGAGCTGTTCAATAAGAACTGGCCGGCAGATCTGCATTTGATAGGCAAGGATATTGTCCGTTTCCATACGATTTACTGGCCGATTTTTTTGATGGCACTGGATTTGCCGCTTCCAAAGCAGGTGTTCGGTCATCCGTGGCTTTTGCAGGGGGGAGACAAGATGAGCAAGTCCAAGGGCAATGTCATCTATGCAGACGATATGGTAGATTTGTTCGGAGTGGATGCAACCCGTTACTTCGTGCTTCATGAGATGCCATTCGAGAACGATGGAATCATCACATGGGATCTGGTAATTGAGCGGTTCAATTCCGAACTTGCCAATGTACTTGGCAATCTGGTCAACCGTACTGTTTCCATGAGCAATAAATATTTTGGCGGCGTGGTAGAGCACACCGGAGCAACCGGTGATGAGGAGCAGACCGCCATCGACGCAGATTTGAAGGCAGTTGTCACCAAAACAAGGGATGTGATTGCCGGCAAGATGGAGAAACTTCGTGTGGCAGACGCAATTACAGAGGTATTTGCGCTGTTCCGCCGCTGCAACAAATACATTGATGAGACAACCCCGTGGGTACTTGCCAAGGACGAGGCGCAGCATGCCAGACTGGCAGAGGTCTTATACAATCTGACCGAATCGATTGTAATCGGAGCAAGTCTGCTTCATCCGTTCCTTCCGGAGACCGCCGAGAAGATTGTCGCACAACTTTCTACCGGACTTCGTGATTTTGACGTATTGGACCAGTTTGGATTATATGTAAGCGGCACCAAGGTAACCGACAAGCCGGAGATTCTGTTCGCCCGTCTGGATGCAAAGGAGGTAATGCCGAAGGTTGAGGCAATTCAGGCTGCCCAGAAAGCGGAATACGAAGCAGAACAGGCAAAGCTCGCAGGCGCGGACACTGCAGAATCTGCACAGGATGCAGCAGAAGGGATTGACATTGAGCCAAAGGAAGAAATCTCCTATGAGGACTTTGAGAAACTGCAGTTCCAGGTTGGAGAAATCATTGCGTGCGAAGCAGTTGCCAAATCCAAGAAGCTGTTGTGCTCACAGGTGCGCATCGGAAGTCAGGTAAAACAGATTGTATCCGGCATCCGCAAATATTACACACCGGAAGAGATGGTGGGCAAGAAAGTTATGGTCCTTGTCAACCTCAAGCCGGCAAAACTTGCAGGCGTGCTCTCAGAAGGAATGCTTCTGTGTGCAGAAGATGCAGAAGGCAGCCTTGCCTTGTTAAAGCCGGAAAAAGATATGCCGAGCGGAGCAGAAATCTGCTAAAAAGATACAACAGGAAGTATGCGATATGATATTTGAAACACACGCACACTATGATGACCGCCAGTTTGACGGGGACAGGGAAGAACTGCTTTGCGCGGTTCATGAAAGCGGCGTCCATCCGATTGTCAATGTCGGTGCTTCGATTGATTCCACGAAGACGACATTGGAACTGGCGGAAAAATACGATTATATATATGCAGCAGTCGGTGTCCATCCGGATGATGTCGAGCAGTTGAACGAAGACACCTTTGCATGGCTGCGGGAGCAGACCGCCCATGAGAAGACGGTGGCAGTCGGAGAAATCGGACTGGATTATCACTGGCACGAGGAGCCGGAGCACCGCGCATTGCAGAGATACTGGTTCGGCAGACAGATGGAGCTTGCCCGCGAGACCGGATTGCCCATCATCGTGCATTCCAGAGAAGCGGCAGAGGATACCATGCAGGTTATGAAGGAGCATCGAGCCGAAGAACTGACCGGCATTATCCACTGCTATTCCTATTCGAAGGAGCTGGCGCTTGCATTTGTCAAAATGGGCTATTATATTGGCATCGGAGGTGTCGTCACCTTCAAAAATGCCCGCAAATTGGTTGAGACAGCACAGGCGGTCCCGTTAGAGCGCATTGTGCTCGAGACCGACTGCCCGTATATGGCGCCGGAGCCGCACCGCGGCAAGCGCAATGACTCGCGCAATATCGCCTATGTGATTGACAAAATTGCAGCCATCAAGGGCGTTTCTGCGCAGGAGGTTGAGCGCGTGACCGAGGACAATGCCTATCGGCTTTTCGGAAGAATCACGCGCAGACAGTGAGCGCAAAATACTTACAGGAGAACAGGGATGGAAAATATATTAGAGCAGTTCCCGACAAGGGAAGCGTTTGATGAATACTGGAACAAAAATTATGTCCCGCTGACTTATGAAGATGTCAGGGAAGCGTATGAGAATTATGTGACCGGAGCGGAAAAGCACATTTTCCTATCAGATTACGAAGAAGGAAACTGTATCAGCAGCAGGGACTTTATGGATAATCTGTCGGAGGATGCGGCATTTCTGTTTCAGGATACCCTGACGGAAGTATTTTACGATAAAAATCCCGAATTGTACGAGGCGGCATTTGCGCTCTATGAGGAAGCGCAGCTTGCCGGAGAGCCGGATAAGAATGTTGCGATTACATTCCATGAGGAATATAACCGGCTCTATCAGGAATTTTTACTTGAGATGTTTCATCGTATTTTTCAATTATAAATAGAAGGGAAACAAGATGGCAGTACTTGGCAATCCGAAAAATACCATTGAGGTATTGCAGAAATACCAATTTAATTTTCAGAAAAAATACGGTCAGAATTTTTTGATTGATACGCGCATCTTAGAGCAGATTATTGCTGCAGCAGGCGTGAGCAGGGATGATTTTGTCCTGGAAATCGGGCCGGGAATCGGCACGATGACACAGTATCTGTGCGAAGCGGCAAGAGAAGTAGTTGCCGTGGAGATTGACAACAATCTCATTCCGATTTTGCAGGACACACTTGGCGCATATGACAATGTCGAAGTCATCAATGAAGATATCCTCAAGGTAGATATCAGAAAGCTGGCACAGGAGCGCAACGGTGGCAGACCGATTAAGGTCGTTGCGAATCTGCCGTATTATATCACCACGCCGATTATCATGGGATTGTTTGAGAGTCATGTGCCGATTGACAGTATCACGATTATGGTGCAGAAGGAAGTGGCAGACCGCATGCAGGTCGGTCCGGGAACGAAGGACTATGGTGCACTGTCGCTTGCGGTTCAGTACTACGCAGTCCCTGAGATTGTTGTCAATGTCCCGCCGAGCTGTTTTATGCCGCAACCGAAGGTCGGAAGTGCGGTCATCCGCCTGACCAGACACGAGCAGACGCCGGTCGATGTCAGGGATGAAAAATTACTGTTTCAGGTTATCCGCGCATCGTTCAACCAAAGGCGCAAGACGCTTGCCAACGGACTCAACAATTTTCCTGCAATCACATTATCCAAGGAGGAGATTCAGTCTGCTATCGAGGAACTGGGAGTTCCGGTAACCGTCCGCGGTGAGGCGCTGACATTAGAGCAATTTGCCCGTTTGAGCAATATTATATATACAAAACTGCATAAAAACTCATAAGGCGGAAATACTGTTGTCAAAGATAATTTTTGACAATGGAGGAACGCCCAATGAAAAAGAAACAATATATTGCAGCAATCGCCTGTCTTGTGGCAGGAGTTATAGGTTTTGGCAGTGTCTATGCGACGGAAAAAGCCCAGCAGCGGAGGCAGGAATCCCAGCAGCTTGCACAGCAGCAGGAACAGAATGAACAGCAGGAAACTCCGTCCTCAACACAGGGGGAAGAGGAGCCGGCGGCATCGGCATCATCTGTCGTGCAGCCGAAGTCCGGTGAACTTCCGAACAATGTCGTTGAGATGGATGTAGACCGGATGATTGACGAGGAAGAGCCACCGGCAGAAGAAGACAAAGAAGAGGAAACACAGCCGCAGCAGGAAGAACCACAGGAGCAGGATGCACAGCCGACAGCGGTTGTTGAGGAAGCGTTGCATTTTGACCGGACACAGGAGCTTGTATGGCCCTTAGAGGGCAATGTCCTGCTGAATTACAGTATGGACGCGACCATATATTTTCCGACGTTGGACCAGTACCGTTATAATCCGGCAACGATTATCAGCGGCAATGTCAACGACAAGGTATATATCGTAGCAAAAGGCAAAATCTCCGATATCTATACCGATGAAGAGACCGGCTGTACCGTGATGCAGGATCTTGGAGATGGTTATACCGCAATCTATGGACAGCTCAAGGAAGTGAATTTTGAAGTCGGGGACATGGTAGAGAGCGGTCAGGTAATCGGATATGTGAGTGAGCCGACGAAATATTACTCCGTGGAAGGCAGCAACCTGTATTTTGAGCTGCAGAAGGACGGAGTTCCGGTTGACCCGCTGGAATACTTTGAATAAACTTAATAAAATCTTAAAGAGTTTCCTCATTGGAAATTCATAATTAAAACGCTACAATGTTTTTATGATGAATCATAAATACAGGGTAGCGTTTTTTTGCGTGAAGAGCGCACCCATACTCCGGAGGAAGCTATGTATAATGTTTTAGTATGTGATGATGAAAAAGATATTGTATCTGCGCTCAGAATATATTTAACGAGCGACGGCTATCAGGTATATGAGGCGTATAACGGCAGGCAGGCACTTGAGCTTATGGATACCGAGGAAATCCATCTGGTGCTCATGGACATCATGATGCCGGAGATGGATGGCATACAGACGATGGTAGAGATACGCAAAAAGAGCAATGTGCCGATTATTCTTCTGACGGCCAAAAGCGAAGACACCGACAAAATCTTAGGACTTACCGTAGGGGCGGATGACTATATCACCAAGCCGTTTAATCCGGTCGAGGTGCAGGCAAGAGTCAAATCCCAGCTTCGACGCTATATGCTGTTAGGCGGAGGTGCCGCCAAAACAGGGGACGAAGCCGGAACGGCACGCCGGTGCATAGGAGGAATCGAATTGGAT
>JBGVFC010000008.1:0-28527 GCA_045120755.1 Agathobacter sp.
CTACTCTGCGGACCGTGTTGCGCGTCATAAAATCGGCAGATGCGATATAGATTTTCTGTCTGGATACCGGTCCGAAAATATAAATTCTCGAATGTTCTAAGTATCTGCCGACAATACTGATTACCCGGATATTGTCCGTCAGCCCTTCTACCTTCGGGCGCAGGCAACAGATTCCGCGGACAACCAGATCAATCGGGACTCCTGCCTGACTTGCCTCAATCAGTTTTTCAATCAGTACTTTGTCCGTAAGGGAATTGATTTTGATTCCGATATAGGACTTCCTGCCCTCTTTCGCAAACTGTATCTGCTCATCAATGAGCGCGATGACCTTATTCTGCAGACATTTCGGGGCCACCAGCAAATCGGTTGTCTCCTCCACTGTCTCCCCCTTCTGTAACGCGTCAAACACTCTTGCCGCCTCTGCGCCAATTGCCTGATTTGCAGTCATCAGCGACAGGTCTGTATATAAACGTGCTGTCTTTTCGTTGTAATTACCTGTACCAATCTGCGTGATATAGGAAAATCCTGTCTGTTCGTCCGTTCTGGTAATCAGACACAATTTGGAATGTACCTTATAATCGCCAAGACCGTACAGAATCTGACATCCGGCCTCCTCGAGCCGCTTGGACACCTCAATGTTATTGCCCTCATCAAATCTCGCACGAAGCTCTACCAGAACGACAACCTCCTTGCCGTTCTCTGCCGCTTCCACCAGTGCATCAATAATCTTGCTCCTATCCGCAACACGGTATAAGGTCATCTTAATCGATACGACGCTGTCATCCTCCGCCGCCTCCTCGAGCATACGGATAAACGGCTTCATCGACTCAAACGGGTAGGACAGCAGAACATCCTTCTTCTTCACCTGTTCGAGAATGCTCGATTTCATATCGATTGCCGGAGAAATTCTCGGACTTCTCTTCTCATAGAACAACTCGCTCTTCTCGCTCAGATAATTCTGCAGCTCGAAAACAAACGACATATCCAGCGGTGTCGCTACATTGATAAAATGGTCCGTGCCAATCTCCAGATAATTGGACAGCTCTTTTTTTGCCGTATCATTGATTACCCGGCTGAGCTCTACGCGAACCGGAGCCAGCTTATTTCTCTTCTTAATCAGATTCTCCATCACATCCCGGTAATCGAGATCCTCATCATACACACCCGAAGCATCAATATCCGCATTGCGCGTCACCCGCATGATGGCTTTCTCGCGGATAATATATTTGCTGTACAGCTTGGATACAAAATGCAAAATCAATTCCTCCGACAGCATGAACGTGCCCGGTCTTGTCGGAATCTCAATCAGCCGCTTAAATACGGTATTGCCGCATGGAACGATGCCGATTTTATTCTTTCCCTTCTGTGTCCGGAGAAGCACAATCGCATAGAGCTGCTTATTGTTCAAAAACGGAAACGGATGCTGCTTGCCGATAATCATCGGTGACAGGAACGGTGCAATCTGATTGTCAAAATATTTTTCCAAAAGCCTGCCCTCATCATTGGACAGCTTGTTAAAATTGATAATGCGGACACCCTGCGGCTCTAATTCTCCCATGAGCTGCTCATAGGTCTTCGCCTTCTTTTTCTCCAGTTCGCGGGTTCTTTTTAAAATTTCACTCACCTGCTGTGCGCTGTTCATTCCCGTCTTGTTCTCAACAATCTCTTCCTTGGAATTCATCTGCGTCATCAGAGTTCCCACTCTTACCATATAAAATTCGTCCAGATTCGTCTGGAAAATGGAGGCAAAGGTCAGCCGCTCTGCCAATGGCACCCTGTCATTTGCCGCCTCGTCCAACACTCTTTCATTGAATGAAAGCCATGATAATTCCCTGTTTGTGTAACAGCCTGCTTTTTCTTTTTTCATCGTATGCCTTTCTCCTTTGATCCACATGATTAATCTCGTCCACCATCTCATCTGACAGCCTCACCAACTCTGAACAGTTCCATATTTTCTTTCTATTTTAGCATTCCCCAAGCACAAAACGCTAGTCCCAATTTACTCTATTGGTAACAGTCCAGCCACGCTATTTCATTTATTTTATAAAGTCTATGTAAAATCTACCATCCTGTATGTGTAAAGACTGGATAAAATACAAAAAATCTATTATACTGATAGAAAAATTATCCGATAATGTTTTTATTCACACAAGACAATACAAAGGAGTTGGTACATCATGTCTCTGACAATCATAATGGTTGCACTTATCTTGTTTCTGTGCATTCTGGCGGAAAAATTTTCCGGAAAATTCGGCTTGCCGGCGCTCATTCTGTTCATGGGAATCGGTATGGTATTTGGAAGTGACGGAATTTTCCGCATACAATTTGACAACTATGATATGACGGACAAGCTCTGCTGCATTGCTCTGTGCTTTATCATGTTTTACGGTGGATTTAATACCAAGTGGAAAGCCGCAAAACCGGTAGCCACCAAAGCCATCCTGCTGTCCACCGCAGGCGTAATACTTACCGCCGCATGTACGACAGCCTTCTGTTATCTGGTGCTTGGTTTTTCCTTTGCTGACAGCTTCTTAACCGGCGCTGTACTGTCCTGTACGGATGCGGCCAGCGTGTTCTCTGTACTGCGCAAAAAAAACGTAAATCTCAAGGATGGAACGGCATCCCTCTTAGAGGTCGAAAGCGGAAGCAACGATCCCACCGCATACATGCTCACCGTAATCGGACTGGCTCTCAAGTCGGGAGAATCCATGGGCAACATCGCTTTTGTTCTGTTTACGCAGGTATTTTTCGGGGTGGTAATCGGAGTCGGTATGGCAGCGCTCGGAATCTGGCTGTATAAAAAGAAGACACTCGTTCCGGAAGGACTGGATACGATTTTGATGATTGCGCTGATTCTGCTGGCCTTCGGCCTGTCGGACTTAATCGGCGGCAATGACTTTTTGACGGTCTATATCATGGGAATCCTCTTAGGCAACAGCAACATCCGCGGCAAAGAGGTCATGATTCCGTTTTTTGACGGACTTACCGGACTTGCACAGATTATGATTTTCTTCCTGCTCGGACTTCTGGCATTCCCGCACAAATTCGGGGAAGTATTCATCCCTGCACTGTTGATTGCACTTTTTATCACACTGGTTGCAAGACCGGTGGCTGTTTTTGCCATACTAAAGCCCCTGCGGTGCAATGTTCCCCAATGCCTTCTGGTATCATGGGCGGGACTCCGTGGAGCTTCCTCGATTGTATTTGCCATCATGGTCGCTCTCAAGGGCAATGACCGGCTCTTCCATATCGTGTTCATTGTTGCTTTGCTGTCTGTAACCATACAGGGAACTTTTCTCCCGAAAATTGCCTCCCTGCTTCACATGGTGGATGAAAAATGTGATGTCCGCAAGACCTTCAACGATTACAGGGAGGAGTCCGCGATTACGATGATGCGAATGTACATCCCTCAGGGACATAACTGGGAAAACCGCTATGTCAGCCAGGTGAGCATGCCGACCGGCTCACTGGCGCTGATGATTAAGCGCGGGGAGGATACCATCATTCCACGCGGCGATACCAAAATCCTTGCCGGAGACAACGTAATCTTAAGCGTTCCCTCCTTTGAACCGGGTGAGGATGACAATCTCGAGGAAACCACCATTCATGCCGGACATGAGTGGTGCGGCAGGACCATCGAGGAATTGAAGCTCCCAAATCACATATTGATTGCCATGGTAAAACGCGGGAACAACAACCTCATTCCTACCGGGCATACCCGGATTCTAGAAAATGATATCGTGGTTACCTTCCAGAAGCAGGAAGCATAACCAAAAGAGGTAGGTATATAAATACCTACCCTTCCTGTGTATATCGAAGTACAATCGAACTGCTGCTCTGCTCTAACTGCTCCTTGAGCGCCTTCAGGTTATCGTGCTCCTGCTGAGTCACTTTCTCAATCTTTAATTTCATCAATGCCTTTTCCAAGGCACCTAAATCCTTCTTAATCTGCTTTTTCTCTGCCTTGTCGATTTCCTTGCCGCCATTTTTCAATGCCTGATTGACTTTGTTCGTCAGTCGGCCGGCCTCGTTTGACAGGTCAAGTGCCGCACGCTTTAAGCTGTCCTCTCCGGCATACATCTGTGCATCCCGCATGGCAGCTTCAATTTCCGCATCACTCATCCGGTCGTTGGCAGTAATGGTAATCGACTGTTCCTTCTGAGTATCAAGGTCTTTGGCAGATACCTTGAGAATTCCATTCGCATCAATATCGAAGGTGACTTCAATCTGAGGAACTCCTGCCGGAGCCTTGCGGATTCCTTTTAGCCGGAAATTACCGATTTTCTTGTTGTCGCTTGCCATCGGCCGCTCGCCCTGCAATACCCGGATTTCAACATCTCTCTGATACGGAGCGGCTGTGGAAAATACCTTGGAATATCTGGTCGGGAGGGTTGTATTTCGCTCAATCAGCTTCGTTGCTACCCCTCCTACGGTCTCGATAGACAGGCTCATTGGCGTGACATCCAGCAGTAACAGGCTCTTGCCGGAATCTGCCGCCACAATGGCATTGCCGGAAAGTGTGCTTCCCATAATGGCTGCTCCCATCGCTACGCACTCATCCGGATTGATATTCTTCGACGGCTCTTTGCCGGTAAGCATTCTCACCTTTTCCTGAACCGCCGGAATTCTGGTAGAGCCTCCCACGAGAAGCACGCGGTTCAGTTGGGAAGCACTAATTCCGGCATCACTCAGCGCATTCTGCACAGGTCCTGCGGTACGGTCAATCAAATCGTACACTAACTCCTGGAACTTCGCTCTGGATAAGTTCAAATCCAGATGAACCGGCTCACCCTTAATCTGTGTCAAAAACGGCAGGTTAATATTGGTCATCTCCGTCGATGACAATTCCTTTTTCGCCTTTTCCGCGGCTTCCTTTACCCTGTGGTATGCAACAATGTCCTTCGTAATATCAACTTTATATTCCTGCCGGAATTCGGAAACAATCCAGTCTGCAATACGGGCATCAAAATCATCTCCGCCAAGATGATTATCTCCCGAAGTGGACAGCACCTCAATGATTCCGTCACCCATCTCAATAATGGATACGTCAAAGGTACCTCCGCCTAAATCATATACCATAATTTTCTGTGCTTCCCCATGGTCCAGTCCATAGGATAAAGCAGCACTGGTCGGTTCATTGATAATTCTAAGTACGTTCAGCCCCGCGATTTTGCCCGCGTCCTTGGTCGCCTGTCTCTGCGCGTCATTGAAATATGCCGGAACAGTAATGACAGCCTCGCTCACCGTCTCTCCCAGAAAATCCTCCGCATCCTTCTTCAACTGCATGAGTACCAGCGCACTGATTGTCTGAGGCTTGTATTCCTTGCCATCAATCGTTGTACTCCACTGTGTTCCCATCTGCCGCTTTACGGAACTGATGGTCCGCTCGGAATTGGTCGCCTGCTGTCTCTTGGCCGCATCCCCAATCAATCGTTCCCCCGTCTTCGTAAATGCAACAACGCTGGGTGTGGTTCGGTTTCCTGCACTGTTCGGTATGATTACCGCAGCGCCATTCTCGATGACCGATACACAACTGTTGGTGGTTCCCAGATCAATGCCAATTACTTTACCCATTATTACTTCCTCCGATACTGCTTTTCCTGCTTGATATTCACAAAACTTTTTAAACAATTATAACTTCGTTCCTTGTCCAGTCAATATAATTTATACTTTTTTCAGAATACTTTCAGATACTTTTCATTTATTAAACTTAAGGATTTGCATATTCTACTTGCAGACACGCTCTCGCTCGGAGCGCAACATAGCGGTACTAAATTCGCAAAAAACACTCATTAAGTACCGATGTTGCTTAACGGTCTGCAAGTAGAATATGCAAATTCATTCTTCGGAATACAAATACAAAAAGAAGTTACAAAAAAAGAACAGGCACAAGCAAAAATATTTTCATGCCTGCGCCTGTTCCCGTAAAAAGGAAGCTAATTATAATACTGCGGATTATTCTGTATTGTAATGTATTCGGCTACCGAACGGTCAAATGTCTTGATGTGGTACAATATCCAGTCGACCACTTTTTTCCGAACCTGCTCAACAAAGGCATCGGTCGGACCTTCTGACTCCTCCAGCATATTCTCCAAATCTGCAATCGCCTTCACAAATTCCTTATGCTTTTCCTTGTGCTTGGCAAGCTCCGGATAGGATACGGATTCCATCAGCTTTTCCTCTTCTCCAAAATGAAAATCCGTATATTCCGCCATATAGTCCATCATCCTGATTGCCTTGACTTTGTTCTGCACTCCGCTCTCGCAGCTCTGCACAAAGGCCGCAATCCGCTTAATCAATTCCTCGTGCTGCGTGTCAATCAGCTCATTGCTTGTCCGCAATTCATCCGTAAATTCCAATTCCATATGTAAGCCCTCCCTGTTATATATAATTAATAGTTGCGTTTTTCTCTATAAGGTATGCGGTAAACTGTTCTTCCGGCAATGGTTTTGAAAAATAATAACCCTGAATATAATCAACCCCGATTGTCCGCATCAGTTCCAGCTGCTCCTGTTCCTCGATACCCTCGGCGACCATTTTAAGTCCCATTTTCTTCACCATGGCAGCGATACCAAACAATACCTCTTTGCCTTTTTGCTGCGCAGAGGCCATATCTATCAGTGATTTATCCAACTTAATAATATGCCACGGAAGCGTCATAATCGAACTGATATTGGAATATCCGGTTCCGAAATCATCCATGGAGAATGTAATTCCCGCATCAGACAATGTCTGTATATTCTTCAAAAATACCTTCGGGGAATCAATGGCCGCCGTCTCCGTAATCTCCAGATTGACCATATGCTGCTCGATTCCGCAGCGCTTCATCAGTGTCAGTACGCTATCTGCCAGATTCCTCTGCATACATTGTACTACCGACAGGTTAATCTCAATATATTCAATCCCCAGACGGCTGACATCCTGCTCCTTCATGAAACGGAATATCTTCTCAAAGACAATCTCCCCAATCTGGATAATCGTACCATTTTTCTCTGCGATAGGAATGAACTCATCCGGCGGAATGAAGCCCTCATCCGGATCAATCAACCGCAAAAGTGCTTCAGCCGAGGTAATTCTGTCCTTCTCCATAGAATAAATCGGCTGATAATAAATCTGAAAATTATCCTCCTCTATGGCACGCCGGATAATTTTTTCAACAAGGATTTTCCGCTTCATCCGCTCAAAATCAATATCACGGATATCAACAATATGTTCCTTATTCGGTACTGCTTCCGCAAATTCATTGTTGCAGAAATAGAATGCATCCAGATTACTGACATCATCCGGCATCGAAAACGTCATCATCTTGTAATTGACGGAAAGCTGTGCGTTCTCAAGCTGCCATTGTGATTGAAACCGCTCTCCAATAGCCTGCTCACAGGCTTTCAGGCGTCTGCCTGATTCGTCCGCAACCATAATGGCAAACGTGCCGCTTTTGTGATAGTAGACATTTCCTTTGGATATCCTGTCCAAAAATCTTGCAATCTGCTGTAGCAGGACCACCCGGTTCTCCGAACCGAAATTATGTACAATATAGTTCAAATCCTCGATTGTGAGCAATAGAACGCTCATCTTTTTACCCGCAGAAAGATTATTTTTCATAATCCTCTCCAAAATTCTGCGGTTAAAAACTCGCAATTCCGAATTCAGATATTCTTCTGATTTCTGCAAATTCAAAAGCAACGCCAGATTGCAGATAGACATACCCCAGTGCATCAAAAGCAGCTGCGGATTCATGAACTGAATCAATGCAGTAACATAACCGATAATCATAAATGCGCAGACATAAAATTTGGTGGAGCGTGAGGTCTCCCCCTTTGCCCGAAACACATAGATTACACCGAATGCGATAAAATACAAATCTGCCGCATAGAGAATAATCTGGCAGGAGCCTCGCTGATAGACACCATTGTCATAGTAAAAATACCAATGCGTCCAATAATTGGACAACAAGGTCAGAAGTGTGACAACCTCAGGTACAAACAACAGAAGCTTCACCGGCAAAGAAATCTTGAAAATATCGTTCCGAATCAGGCTCACTGTATATACCGCAAATAAAAACGGCGGCAGATTCAGCGTAAAAAAGTAGATATAATCAAAACATTCCAACAAGGTCTGGTTCATATCTACAATTCCCATATTGCCAAGCGTATTCACAATATTCGAGACCGCTCCAATCAGAGTCGCAATTACGATTACCGTGAAAATAGCATTGTGGTATTCTTTTGTCTTTTTGCATATAAGGTGTGTAGATAATATAATAACACAGAGAATAATAGCACATGCGTTGTACTGCATTTGATATTGCATACACTGTTCCGTCCTTTTCTTTCGTTTCTTCTACTATTATAGCAAAGACGGGGGATGAATACAACAGAATGAGATATCTACCAGTAACTATTTCGTTCTTCCAACTGAACCAGTGCATTCAATAATTGTTCTTGAAGTCCATAACGAGGAATTCAGCATAGGTACGTTTCAATATATTGTCTTAATACGCTGGTATTTAGAGGACTACTTGATGTTTCATGGAACAAAATCAACTCTTTCCCCAACAGTATCCCATTCTTTTCGTAAATATCCAGTTTCTGCATTGCGTTTTCAAAGTATGAATTTTTATCCATCATTCCAAAGTGCTCAATGATCCACCGTTTTCCGGTTCTTTTGTTTAAAGCAGTAAAATCCGGGTAAAACTGCAAAATCCTGCTTTTGTGCAGCAGTTTCACAGGCAATTCATATTTATAAGGAATTTGGTATCTATATAGCTCATCCGCAATGATTTTTTCGGATTTCGAGCGTACACGTTCACCTTTTATCGTATAATAGGCCGTTTCATCTTCCTCGGAAAATCCTTTTCCAACATACTCTATCTTTTCAAATTCTTTTACAATTTCTTCTACTGGCTTAATCAGCGGTTCCACAAGCTGCTTCCTTCCCGGATGAAGTCTGCGAAATTGTTCTTCCAATATTTCATTACAATAGAAGCTTTCGATTTCTTTTAATTTCGGCAGATGCTTCTCAATTTGTGTTTCCAGTTTTTCGCAATACTCTTTCTGCGCAAGCTGTTTTACATAAACTTTCTTATCTTGTCCCAGGTAAGTTTTCCCCATATAGTATTGGTAGCAGCCTTTATTGATGGCACACCGAAGCTTTCCTTTCGGTGCTTGCTCTATGGTTTCTATACATTCTTTCCGGACATTTTCCAAGAAATCTATTTCATTTTTAATCTTTTTTAGCAACTGAGTCTCCTTCTATTCTATGCAGTAGGTATTTTCATGACCTACTTTTCTGTACCTTACCTATCTACGAGTCTCCAGAAAGTGCTTCGTAGGTAATTTCTTCCTCTCTTTCTTGTTTACTACCTACTGATTTTGCTATTAAATTGTTTGATAGGTAGGCCGTCACTTGTTTTTATGAAATTTACCTACTCAATATGCTCCAAGAAGCCTCCAGTAAGTAATCTCCCGCCAAATTGATTCCAATGACCTATAAATTTGTTCTGTTTGGGAATCGCGATCCGGAATCGGATCATTAGAAAAATTCAGCCCTCTAAAACTAGAGGGCTGAAGATTATTTGAATAAATGCTATTTCAAATTACTCGATGATTGTAGCAACACGGCCTGAACCTACTGTACGTCCACCCTCACGGATAGCGAATGTAAGACCCTGCTCCATAGCTACTGGGTGAATTAACTCGATGGTCATCTCGATGTTATCACCAGGCATGCACATCTCAACACCTGCTGGTAACTCGCAAACACCAGTAACGTCTGTTGTTCTGAAGTAGAACTGTGGACGATAGTTGTTGAAGAATGGAGTATGACGTCCACCTTCATCCTTTGTTAAAACGTAAACCTGAGCTGTGAACTTCTTGTGGCAGGTAACGGTACCTGGCTTAGCAAGACACTGTCCACGAACGATCTGGTCACGGTTGATACCACGAAGTAATGCACCGATGTTATCACCAGCCATAGCCTCGTCTAACTGCTTACGGAACATCTCGATACCGGTTACAACGGTCTTCTGAGTCTCTTCCTTAACACCAATGATTTCAAGTTCCTCATTTAAGTGAAGTGTACCACGCTCTACACGACCGGTAGCAACTGTACCACGTCCGGTAATTGTGAATACGTCCTCAACTGGCATAAGGAATGGCTTATCTGTATCACGCTCTGGATCTGGGATATACTCATCAACGGTAGCCATAAGCTCCATGATCTTGTCGCCCCACTCTCCCATTGGATCTTCAAGAGCCTTAAGAGCAGAACCCTTAATGATTGGGCAATCTGTGAATCCGTACTCCTCAAGCTGCTCGGTAACTTCCATCTCTACTAATTCGATAAGCTCTGGATCGTCTACCATATCACACTTGTTAAGGAATACTACGATGTAAGGTACACCTACCTGACGAGACAGAAGGATGTGCTCCTTTGTCTGAGCCATAACACCGTCAGTTGCAGCTACTACTAAGATAGCGCCGTCCATCTGAGCTGCACCAGTAATCATGTTCTTTACATAGTCAGCATGTCCCGGACAGTCAACGTGTGCATAATGTCTGTTCTCTGTCTGATACTCAACGTGTGCGGTAGAAATGGTAATACCACGCTCTCTCTCTTCTGGAGCCTTATCGATGTTCTCGAAATCTACCTTCTCATTACCAGCAACTCTCTCTGCTAATACTCTGGTAATAGCAGCAGTTAAAGTTGTTTTACCATGATCTACGTGACCGATGGTACCGATATTACAATGTGCCTTTGTTCTTTCAAATTTAGCCTTTGCCATTTTGAAATATCCTCCTTATTTTGCCCTTCGGGGCTATTTTGATATTGGTTAATAACCTGACTGCTTTGATTATATAAAATAATCCTCGCTTTTTCAAGCTATTTTTATGCGCAATCCCCTATTTTCAAGAGGATTTGCGCTTAATGTTTGAAATATTTTTAAAAATTGCCTTATCGAGTCAAGATACTCTCACGGAATTATTTATCCTTGTTGGAAAGAACCTTGTCCTGTACGTTCTTTGGAACCGGCTCATACTTCTCGAAGAACATTGAGTAGTTACCACGTCCCTGTGTCTTAGAACGAAGGTCTGTAGAGTATCCGAACATCTCTGCAAGCGGTACATATCCGCGAACGATTTTTCCGCCGCCAAGATCATCCATACCCTCGATACGTCCACGGCGTGAGTTGATATCACCGATAACGTCACCCATGTACTCTTCCGGCATGGTTACTTCAACCTTCATGATAGGCTCAAGCAATACAGGAGCTGCCTTCTGCATAGCCTCTTTGAAACACATAGATCCAGCAATGTGGAATGCCATTTCGGAAGAGTCTACTTCATGGTAAGATCCGTCATATACGGTTGCATGAACACCAACTACCGGGAATCCGCCAAGAGAACCAGCCTTGGTTGCCTCTTCGATACCTTCGCCGACTGCCGGGATATATTCCTTCGGAATGGCACCACCGACAACCTCAGAATCGAATTTGAATAATTCGTCTCCGTTGGCATCCATTGGCTCGAAGCGTACCTTACAGTGTCCGTACTGTCCACGTCCACCGGACTGCTTTGCATATTTGTATTCCTGATCAACCGGCTTGGTGAAGGTCTCTTTGTAAGCTACCTGAGGAGCACCTACATTAGCCTCTACCTTGAACTCACGAAGGAGACGGTCAACGATAATCTCCAAATGAAGCTCACCCATACCTGCGATGATGGTCTGGCCTGTTTCCTGATCAGTATGAGCACGGAATGTAGGATCTTCTTCTGCAAGCTTTGCAAGAGCTTCACCCATCTTACCCTGTCCAGCCTTGGTCTTCGGCTCAATTGCAAGCTCGATAACCGGCTCAGGGAATTCCATGGACTCAAGGATTACCGGATGCTGCTCATCACAGATGGTATCACCGGTAGTAGTAAACTTAAATCCAACTGCAGCTGCGATATCTCCGGAGTAAACGATGTCTAACTCCTGTCTCTTGTTCGCATGCATCTGAAGAATACGTCCAACACGTTCCTTCTTATCTTTTGTTGCATTTAATACGTAAGAACCGGACTTACATGTTCCGGAATATACACGGAAATAAGCAAGTTTTCCTACGAATGGGTCTGTCATAATCTTGAATGCAAGAGCTGCGAACGGCTCATCATCGGATGAGTGCTTCTCAACTTCATTTCCTTCAAGGTCAACACCCTTAATAGCCGGGATATCTGTCGGAGCCGGCATATACTCAACGACTGCATCCAGAAGCTTCTGAACACCCTTGTTGCGATATGCGGAACCGCAGCATACCGGAACAGCGGTACACTCGCAAGTTGCCTTACGAAGAACAGCCTTCATCTCTTCAACAGTCGGCTCTTCTCCTTCGAGGTACATCATCATAAGGTCATCATCAAGTTCGCAGATCTTCTCAACCAGCTCATTGTGATACTCAGCTGCCTGATCAGCCATATCTCCAAGATCATCGGTAACGGTAATGTTGTCACCCTTATCATCATTGTAAATATATGCCTTCATTTCGAACAAGTCGATAATTCCCTTGAAATCATCTTCTTTACCGATTGGTAACTGAAGAATGATTGCATTTTTTCCTAATCTTGTACGAATCTGCTCAACAGCTCCGTAGAAGTTTGCACCTAAGATGTCCATCTTGTTGATGAAAGCCATTCTCGGTACGTTGTAGGTATCAGCCTGACGCCATACGTTCTCAGACTGAGGCTCTACACCACCCTTTGCACAGAAGACGCCAACAGCGCCGTCAAGTACACGGAGTGAACGCTCAACTTCAACAGTAAAGTCTACGTGTCCCGGGGTATCAATAATATTGATACGATGCTCAAGAGCTCCCGGCATTGGCTTGGTCTCTTTTTCAAGAGTCCAGTGACAGGTAGTAGCTGCGGAAGTAATGGTAATACCTCTTTCCTGCTCCTGCTCCATCCAGTCCATGGTAGCAGTACCTTCATGAGTATCACCAATCTTATAGTTAACACCAGTATAATACAAAATACGCTCGGTCAATGTGGTCTTACCAGCATCGATATGAGCCATAATTCCGATATTTCTGGTTCTCTCAAGTGGATATTCTCTTCCAGCCAAGGTTTTTTCCTCCTATATTTATCAAGTTATGCACAAATGCCAAACCGCATCTGTCCAGACGAATCCGGTCTGTCAGACAAACTAGAAACGATAATGTGCAAATGCCTTGTTTGCCTCTGCCATCTTGTGCATATCTTCTTTTCTCTTAACAGCAGCACCGGTATTGTTTGCTGCATCCATAATCTCGTTAGCAAGTCTGTCTGCCTGAGTCTTCTCACCTCTCGCACGGGAATAGGTGGTCAGCCAGCGAAGAGCTAATGCCTGACGACGATCCGGGCGAACCTCGATAGGTACCTGATAGGTAGCTCCACCGATACGTCTTGCTTTTACTTCGAGAGCAGGCATGATGTTGTTCATAGCCTCTTCGAATACTTCGAGAGCAGGTCTTCCTGTCTTCTCTTCTACTTTAGCGAATGCTCCATATACAATCTTCTGAGCAACACCCTTCTTGCCATCCAACATAATGCTGTTGACAAGCTTGGTAACAACCTTGCTGTTGTATAATGGATCTGCTAATACGTCTCTTTTCTGAGTATGTCCTTTACGTGGCACGTTACTTCCCTCCTTAACTAAATTTGTCTTGTTAAATCAACGGTACTCACATGTTTCTGTCTGATGTGTTCGTGCGGAATTTTCTAATTATAAGTGTGATATCTGCACAATCCTGTGCGATGGTTCCGGATACCGCATTTATCTGCATATCTCAGTCCCTGTCGAAGTACGGCTTCTGCTCAGCATGCCAGTGTATATACCACTGGTATGCCCTGATGCATCCGCTTTCATACATCTATATCACAAATAATCCCAACACTAACCATAAGTTTCTGTTTGTGATACTATTGTAAGCTTGGCCGATTACTTGCCAGCCTTTGGTCTCTTAGCACCATACTTGGAACGAGCCTGCTTTCTGTTCGCAACACCAGCGGTATCTAAAGTACCACGGATGATATGGTAACGTGTACCTGGTAAATCCTTAACACGGCCACCACGAATCAGAACAACGCTGTGCTCCTGCAAGTTGTGTCCCTCACCCGGAATGTATGAAGTAACTTCGATTCCGTTGGAAAGACGTACTCTGGCGATCTTTCTAAGAGCTGAGTTAGGTTTCTTAGGGGTAGCAGTCTTAACTGCTGTACAAACACCTCTCTTCTGTGGGGAAGAAGTGTTAATTGGCTTCTTCTGAAGAGAATTGTAGCTTCTCTGAAGTGCTGGTGCTGTAGACTTCTTAACAGTTGTCTGACGTCCCTTTCTTACTAACTGGTTGAATGTTGGCATTATTTTCACCTCCTGTAAAATTAATTAAAATTGTGCAGTATCATGCACGCTAAATAATTATAGATACTAAATTTCCGGTTGTCAAGAGCAAAATCATCGAATTGTATTGGAAATAGTAACATAAAAACTGTCGCACGGTTCTGTGACCATGCGACAGTTTATAAAAATTATTCAAGAGAATCTTCTGTTGCTTCAGCAAATTCCTCTTCATTATTCTCTTCATATGAATCGTTCATGTCATCCATGCCGTTCATATCATCTGCGGACTCCATAAAATCCGGAGCATCCAGATCGTCCATATCATCGAACATAAGCTCATCATCCTGGTTGATATCGCTGTCCAGCTTGATGTTGCGGTATCTCTTCATACCGGTACCTGCCGGAATCAGCTTACCGATGATAACATTTTCCTTCATACCGATCAACGGATCAATCTTGCCCTTGATAGCAGCCTCGGTAAGAACCTTGGTTGTCTCCTGGAAGGACGCTGCTGACAGGAAGGAATTGGTTGCAAGTGATGCCTTGGTAATACCGAGCAGCACCTGTGAACCAACCGCCTTTTCTTTGCCTTCTGCTTCTAACTGCTCATTCATCTCCGCGAACTCAAGAGCATCTACCATGCTTCCCGGAAGCCATGAAGAATCTCCGTTCTCCTCGACACGAATCTTCTGCAGACACTGGCGGACAATAACTTCGATATGCTTATCGTTGATTTCTACACCCTGCAGACGATATACACGCTGAACCTCGCGAAGCATGTAATCCTGAACCGCACGGACACCCTTAATCTTTAAGATATCGTGTGGATTTACAGAACCTTCGGTAAGCTCATCACCAGCCTCAAGCACCGCACCGTCAAGAACCTTAATTCTCGAACCGTATGGGATAAGGTATGCCTTGGATTCACCAGTTTCGTTGTTGGTTACAATAACCTCACGCTTCTTCTTGGTATCCTTAATGGTTGCCACACCACCAAATTCGGTAATGATTGCAAGTCCCTTAGGCTTACGTGCCTCAAAAATTTCCTCGACACGAGGAAGACCTTGTGTAATATCGTTACCAGCTACACCACCGGTATGGAAGGTTCTCATGGTAAGCTGTGTACCAGGCTCACCGATGGACTGCGCTGCGATAATACCGATTGCTTCGCCGACCTGTACTGCCTGACCGGTTGCCATGTTAGCACCATAACATTTTGCACAGACTCCCATATGGGAACGACAGGTCAATACCGTACGAATCTTAACAGATTCGATTGGATTGCCGTCTGCATCCACACCGTTGTTCACGATGTTGGCTGCACGCTTCGGTGTAATCATATGATTTGCTTTTACAATCATATTGCCGTCTTTATCAAAGATGGATTCGCATGCAAAACGTCCGGTAATTCTCTCCTGAAGGCTCTCGATTTCCTCGCGTCCCTCCATGAATGCTTTTACAACCATTCCCGGAATCTCTCTGTTCGTACCTGCACAGCAATCGGATTCTCTTACGATAATGTGCTGTGATACGTCTACGAGACGTCTTGTAAGGTAACCGGAGTCAGCGGTACGAAGCGCGGTATCGGAAAGTCCCTTACGAGCTCCATGTGCGGACATGAAGTACTCCAATACATCAAGACCTTCACGGAAGTTGGACTTAATCGGCAACTCAATGGTTCTACCTGTTGTATCTGCCATCAAACCACGCATACCTGCAAGCTGTTTAATCTGCTTGTCAGAACCACGCGCTCCGGAATCAGCCATCATGAAGATGTTGTTGTATTTATCCAGACCGGAAAGAAGTGCATGTGTAAGCTCATCATCCGTCTCTTTCCATGTCTCAACAACTTCCTTATAACGCTCTTCATCGGTAATCAAACCACGCTTATACTGCTTGGTAATGCGGTCAACAGTATTCTGTGCATCCTCAATCATCTGCGGCTTCTGCGGCGGCACGGTCATATCGGAAATGGATACGGTCATTGCAGCCTGCGTAGAGTACTTATAACCCATTGCCTTGACATCATCAAGTACCTCAGCGGTCTTGGTTGCACCATGAATATTGATAACCTTCTCAAGAATCTGCTTAATCTGCTTCTTGCCTACATGGAAATCTACTTCCAGCTTTAATACATTCTCTGGATTTGTTCTGTCAACAAATCCAAGATCCTGTGGAATAATCTCGTTAAAGATTAATAATCCGAGTGTCGTGCGGACAAATCCTGATACTTCAGTACCATCCTCCAAAACAGCGGTACGATATACATAGATATCCTGATGCAGGGTGATTTCCTTGTTCTCATATGCAAGCAACGCCTGATTCATGCTGCCAAAACGATATCCGAACAAATCAATTGGCTTACACAGAATACGGCGGTTGCCGTCCGTCACATCCTCAAACCAGATATAATCGTATAATCCCAGTTCCGCCTGCTGAGCGTCAGACTTCGGAGTAGTGAGTGCTTTCAGTTCTTCCAAATCGGTATATACCTTATCGGATACTGCAAGTGCAACCTTCTCTGGATCATCCTTATAATCAGCCAGCTTTCTCATGGTCAGGTAATATACACCAAGGACCATATCCTGAGATGGTACGGCAACAGGGCCACCATCGGAAGGCTTTAAGAGGTTGTTCGGAGATAACAGCATAAATCTGCACTCTGCCTGTGCCTCTGCGGTAAGCGGAAGATGAACAGCCATCTGGTCACCATCGAAATCGGCGTTGAACGCGGTACATACCAACGGGTGAAGCTTAATTGCCTTACCTTCTACCAGAATCGGTTCAAATGCCTGAATACCAAGTCTGTGCAGTGTAGGAGCACGGTTCAGCATAACCGGATGCTCTTTGATTACTTCTTCCAGAACATCCCATACTTCCGGCTGAAGTCTTTCTACCATCTTCTTGGCACTCTTAATATTGTGAGCGGTGCCGTTTGCTGCAAGCTCCTTCATAACAAAAGGCTTGAACAGCTCGATTGCCATTTCCTTCGGCAGACCGCACTGATAAATCTTAAGCTTCGGCTCTACACAGATAACGGAACGTCCTGAGTAGTCTACTCGCTTTCCTAACAGGTTCTGACGGAAACGTCCGCCCTTACCTTTTAACATATCGGAAAGTGACTTCAGTGCTCTGTTACCCGGTCCTGTAACCGGACGTCCGCGACGGCCATTATCAATCAGGGCGTCGACAGCTTCCTGAAGCATACGCTTTTCATTGCGGACAATAATATCCGGCGCGCCTAAGTCAAGAAGTCTTCTCAGACGATTGTTACGGTTGATAATTCTTCTGTATAAATCATTCAGATCAGATGTAGCAAAACGTCCTCCATCCAACTGAACCATCGGACGAAGATCCGGAGGGATTACCGGGATAACCGTCATGATCATCCACTCCGGCTTATTGCCGGACTCACGGAATGCTTCCACTACCTCAAGTCTCTTGATAATTCTTGCGCGCTTCTGGCCGGTTGCATTCTCAAGCTCCGTCTTCAGCTCAAGCGAATCCTTCTCAAGATCAATCGCCTCCAGCAGCTCGCGGATTGCCTCTGCACCCATTCCTACACGGAATGTATTGCCATACTGCTCTCTGGCTTCCTGATATTCTGCCTCGGACAGCACCTGCTTGTAACCAAGCGAGGTGGTACCCGGATCCATGACAATATAGGAAGCAAAATATAATACTCTCTCTAATACACGCGGTGACAAATCAAGGAGAAGTCCCATACGGGATGGGATACCCTTGAAGTACCAGATATGGGATACAGGAGCTGCCAGCTCGATATGTCCCATACGCTCTCTACGAACACTTGACTTGGTAATCTCAACGCCGCATCGGTCGCAGACAACGCCTTTATAACGGATCTTTTTGTATTTACCACAGTGACATTCCCAATCCTTGGTAGGTCCAAAGATTTTCTCACAGAATAAACCGTCTTTTTCCGGCTTTAAAGTTCTGTAGTTGATTGTCTCTGGCTTCTTAACCTCGCCGTGAGACCATTCCCGGATTTTCTCAGGAGATGCCAATCCAATCTGGATGGCATCAAACTGCATTGCCTGGTTTGTCTCAACATTATTATTTTCTGGCATTAATGGCACTCCCTTCCCTATTATTCTTCACTGTCATCGTAAGAGTCATCTACATCGTCAAAGAAATCATTCTCTTCGGCTTCATACTCCGCATCTTCCTCTACGTTGACTAATTCTTCATTCTCTGCATCAAATTCCTGCTTGGTAAAGCCGTGCTGTGCAAAGGATTCATTATCTTCAAATGCAAAATCCTTGTCATTGCCAATGATTGCATTCAAATCTGTATTGCCGTATTCGCTCGTCTCAATCAGCTCAACCTCATTGCGGTCCTCATCCAATACCTTGACATCCAGACCAAGTGACTGAAGCTCTTTGAGCAATACCTTGAAGGACTCCGGAATACCCGGCTCCGGAATATTGTCGCCCTTGATAATTGCCTCATAGGTCTTCACACGTCCGACAACATCATCCGACTTCATCGTCAGAATCTCCTGCAGGGTGTATGCTGCACCGTAAGCCTCAAGAGCCCATACTTCCATCTCTCCGAAACGCTGTCCACCGAACTGTGCCTTACCACCCAGCGGCTGCTGTGTAACAAGGGAGTACGGACCGGTAGAACGTGCATGAATCTTGTCGTCAACCAGATGATGCAGCTTCAGATAATGCATGTGTCCGATGGTAACCTTGCCGTCAAAATATTCGCCGGTACGTCCATCGCGGAGCTGTACCTTACCATCACGGGAAATCGGTACGCCCTTCCAAACTTTTCTGTGCTCTCTATTGTCGGATAAATACTGCATAACATCATCACGCAGGATATCCTTGTACTTATCATAGAAATTCTCTTCGCCATCCTGAGCTTCTTCTGTATCAAACGGCATATTGACATAATCATTTGCCAGCTCAAGTGTATCCTGAATATCAATTTCCTTTGCTCCATCAAATACAGGAGTCTCAATATTGAATCCCAATGCCTTAGCCGCAAGACTCAGGTGAATCTCAAGGACCTGACCGATATTCATTCGGGAAGGTACGCCCAGCGGATTCAATACAATATCCAGCGGACGACCATTCGGAAGGAATGGCATATCTTCTACAGGAAGGACACGGGAAACGACACCCTTGTTACCATGACGTCCTGCCATCTTATCACCGACAGAAATCTTACGCTTCTGAGCAATGTAAATGCGGACAGACTGGTTTACTCCCGGTGATAACTCATCACCGTCTTCACGGGTAAATACCTTGGCATCTACAACGATACCATAAGCACCATGAGGAACTTTCAGGGAAGTATCCCTTACCTCTCTTGCCTTCTCACCGAAAATTGCACGAAGCAGTCTCTCCTCTGCGGTAAGCTCTGTCTCTCCCTTCGGAGTAACCTTACCAACGAGGATATCTCCGGCACGAACCTCTGCACCGACACGAATAATTCCTCTCTCATCCAGATCCTTAAGAGCGTCATCACCGACACCCGGTACATCACGGGTAATCTCTTCCGGTCCCAGCTTGGTATCACGGGATTCTACCTCGTACTCTTCAATATGAACAGATGTATATACATCATATTCTACCAGTCTCTCGGAAAGCAGAACCGCATCCTCGTAGTTGTAACCTTCCCATGTCATAAATCCGATCAACGGGTTCTTTCCGAGTGCCAGCTCGCCGTTGGAAGTAGAAGGTCCGTCAGCGATTACCTCGCCTGCCTCCACATGCTGTCCCTTGAATACGATTGGTCTCTGGTTATAGCAGTTGGACTGGTTACTGCGGGAGAACTTGGTAAGTATATATTCTCTCTTATTTCCATCATCTTCTTTGATGATGATGCGGTTAGACTCTGAGCTGAGTACGGTTCCGGCTGCTTTGGCAACTACACATACTCCGGAATCGACTGCCGCCTTCGTCTCCATACCGGTACCTACAACCGGTGCTTCTGTGGTAAGAAGCGGCACCGCCTGACGCTGCATGTTGGAACCCATCAGCGCACGGTTTGCATCGTCGTTCTGCAGGAACGGAATGAGCGCTGTTGCAACAGAAAATACCATCTTAGGAGATACATCCATGTAATCAAATGCACTCTTATCGTATTCCTGTGTCTCTTCGCGATAACGACCGGATACAGAATTACGCACGAAATGGCCATCTGCATCAATCTTCTCATTCGCCTGCGCTACATGATAATTATCCTCTTCATCTGCGGTCATATAGACAACTTCATCTGTTACAACCGGATTCTTAGGATCTGTCTTGTCAATCTTGCGGTATGGCGCCTCTACGAATCCGTATTCATTGATGCGCGCATAACATGCAAGAGAGTTGATCAGACCGATGTTCGGACCTTCAGGCGTCTCAATCGGGCACATACGTCCATAATGGGAATAATGTACATCTCGTACCTCGAATCCGGCACGGTCTCTGGACAAACCACCCGGTCCCAATGCAGACAAACGTCTCTTGTGAGTCAACTCACCCAACGGGTTATTCTGATCCATGAACTGTGACAACTGGGAAGATCCGAAGAACTCCTTCACTGCCGCGGTTACAGGCTTTATATTAATCAAATTCTGAGGAGAAATTCCCTCCAGGTCCTGTGTTGTCATACGCTCACGGACAACACGCTCCAAACGGGAAAGTCCAATACGGTACTGGTTCTGCAACAGCTCACCTACCGCACGGATACGTCTGTTTCCTAAGTGGTCGATATCGTCATCATGTCCGATTCCCCACTCAAGATGCATATTATAGTTGATGGATGCGAAGATATCCTCTTTGGTAATATGCTTCGGAATCAAATCCGAAATATCACGCTTGATTGCGTCAATACGATCCTCGAGGCTGTCGTATTCTTCCATGATGCCGGCAAGAACCGGATAGTACACAAGCTCGGTAATTCCAAGCTCTCTCGGATTCTCAATCTCCGGAATCCATGCCCTGATATCAACCATCATAGAGGATAATACTTTGACATTTCTTGTCTCTGTCTGAATCCATACAGCCGGAACAGCAGCATTCTGAATCTGCTCTGCCATCTCTCTTGTAACGGTTGTTCCTGCTGCGGCAAGAACCTCTCCGGTCATCGGGTCGAGAACATCCTCTGCCAATACATGTCCGTTGATACGATTCTTCAAAGCCAGCTTCTTGTTGAATTTGTAGCGTCCAACTTTGGCAAGATCATATCTTCTCGGATCAAAGAACATTGCTGTAATAAGGCTCTCTGCGCTCTCAACAGAAAGCGGCTCGCCCGGACGAATCTTCTTGTACAGTTCTAACAGACCGCCCTCAAAGCTACCCTGTGGATCCTTTTCGGTAATAGAAGGATCCTTCGCAAATGAAGCAAGAATCTTAGGCTCCTCACCGAACATATCGATAATCTCCTGATTCGTTCCCACTCCAAGTGCACGCAACAATACCGTAATCGGCACCTTACGCGTTCTATCTACTCTTACGGAGAAAACGTCATTGGAATCCGTCTCATACTCTAACCAGGCACCACGATTCGGAATTACGGTGCATGAGTACAAGGTCTTGCCAATCTTGTCATGTGCAATACCATAATAAATACCCGGCGAACGAACCAACTGGCTTACGATTACTCGCTCTGCACCGTTGATAACAAAAGTACCGGTTTCTGTCATAAGAGGAAGATCACCCATGAAAATCTCATGTTCATTAATCACATCTGCCTCTTTGTTATGAAGTCTTACCCTTACTTTCAAAGGAGCCGCATAAGTTGCATCTCTTTCTTTGCACTCAGGAATTGTGTACTTTACATCATCTTCGCATAATGTAAAATCTACAAATTCCAGACTCAGATGACCACTGTAATCAGTAATCGGAGAGATATCTGCAAACGCTTCTTTCAGACCTTCGTCTAAGAACCACTGATAGGAGTCTTTCTGGACTTCAATCAGATTCGGCATCTGCAATACCTCTTTTTGTCTTGAGTAACTCATACGTATGCCTTTTCCAGCAGGGACTGGACGTATTCTGTTTTTCTCCATCGACGTTTCACCTCTCGTTTTTATTTGGGATCCGGTTAAAAAACCAGATACGATAGGGCTTTTTTGAGCATATGAAAGCCCATTGCACCACAATAGTGCAACATATAGCATACTACAACTCTATAAATTATGCAAGAAAATTTTTGGGATTTTGTGAGAAAAAAAGAAAAAGAATCAGAAAAACGCAGCCGGCGCACCATTGCGCCAGCCGCGTTGTATATTCTTGTCTGTCAGCTTATCGCCGGATAATTACTTAAGAGTAACCTTAGCGCCTTCAGCCTCAAGCTTAGCCTTAGCATCTTCAGCAGTTGCCTTGTCAGCAGCTTCCTTGATTACCTTTGGAGCGCCATCAACAGCGTCCTTAGCTTCCTTCAGTCCAAGACCTGTCAGCTCACGAACAACCTTGATAACCTTAACCTTGTTCGGTCCAACTTCTGTTAACTCGATGTCGAACTCAGTCTTCTCTTCCTCAGCTGCTGCTGCAGGACCTGCTGCTGCAACTACAACGCCTGCTGCTGCAGATACGCCGAACTCTTCTTCACATGCCTTTACAAGGTCATTTAACTCTAATACGCTTAACTCTTTGATAGCTTCGATAAACTCTGCTGTTGTTAACTTTGCCATTATTATTTCCTCCATTTTTTAAAATATTTACATGTTCAATTCTTATTCTGCAGGTGTCTCAGCGACTTCCTCTGCAGGTGCCTCTTCTGCCGGTGCAGCTTCTACTGCTGCATCTGCTCCACCCTTCTCAGCGATCTGATTAAGAACGCGAGCAAGATTGGTGATAGGCGACTGCATGCTTCCAAGCAATCTGGAAAGAAGAACGTCTCTGCTCGGGATGCTTGCGATTGCCTTCATTCCCTCTGCATCATAATAGGTTCCTTCTACGATACCGGCTTTGATCTCAAGCTTAGGTGCCTTCTTAGCAAACTCTGCTAATACTCTGGCCGGAGCTGTTGCATCATCCTTAGATACTGCAAACGCATTCGGTCCTTCCAGATCATTTTTCAAGCTCTCGAACTCAGTTCCTTCTACTGCACGGCTTACCAAAGTATTCTTGTATACCTTGTAAGATACACCAGCTTCTCTCAACTGCTTACGAAGCTGAGTATCCTCTGCAACAGTAAGTCCACGATAGTCAACTACTACTACAGACTGTGCGCCAGCGATTGTATCAGAAATCTCCTGTACGATTGGCTGCTTCAATTCAACTTTTGCCACGATTTTGTACCTCCTTATTTTATTTTTGCAGGATGGCAATGCCCCTGCGGTGTTGCATATAAGACATGAGGTATATTGTTCTATATATCATAGAAACAAAGAAACCTCCCTGCCTGACGACAGAGAGGTATAAGTCATTCTCAAGATGTAAACATCTCTAAAATTCCCTCGGTAGGCCACTGTGTTACGCCTTACGGCACCTACTGTCTTCGGCAATATGCTTTGCTATTATATCAAACGATATCACGGATGTCAATTACTTTCCGCAAAAACTTGCTTGGCGTCTGATAGGTCTTAAATCTTCTTATGAGTTATTCACTCATGTTGCCCGCTGCACACTTTGGGCAGCGGACATCTACCGGCTGCTGAGATTACTGTGTAATCTTAACTACGTTTAATTTAACGCCAGGTCCCATTGTAGAGGTTAATACAGCACTCTTAATGTACTGACCCTTCAAGCTAGCAGGTTTTGCTTTATTAATTGCACCCATAAGAGACTGGAAGTTGTCGCTTAACTGTTCATTTGTAAAGGATGCTTTTCCAACTGGCACATGGATAATGTTTGTCTTATCTAATCTGTACTCAATCTTACCAGCTTTGATGTCGTTAACAGCCTTGGTAACGTCCATGGTAACTGTACCAGCCTTCGGGTTCGGCATTAAGCCCTTCGGTCCAAGGACACGTCCCAGACGACCTACAACACCCATCATGTCCGGTGTAGCAACTACAACATCAAAATCTAACCATCCGTCGTTCTGGATTTTCGGAATTAATTCCTCTCCTCCGACATAGTCAGCTCCTGCTGCCTGTGCTTCGTCTAACTTAGCTCCCTTAGCAAAAACCAAAACCTTAACTGTCTTACCTGTTCCGTGTGGCAGTACAACCGCACCACGAATCTGCTGTTCTGCATGACGACCATCACAACCTGTTCTAAGATGAAGTTCGATTGTCTCGTCAAATTTAGCTGTAGCATTCTTCTTAACAAGTTCAATTGCCTCAGCAACGTCGTACTGTGCGCTCTTGTCGAATGCTTTTACAGCTTCCTGATATTTCTTTCCTCTTTTCATGAAAAAATAACCTCCTGGTGGTATTATCGGGAGAGGGCCCTCCCACTTTACTGATAAATGCTCATTGCATGTCATCCGCCAAATCCATCAGGGCCTGCTCTGTGGCTTAGCCCGACTCGTCCGGCTTCACGATCATGCGCGGTTACAAAAATGCGTGTCGATTATTCAACAACCTCAACACCCATGGACCTTGCAGTACCTTCAATCATGCTCATTGCTGCTTCAAGGGATGCTGCATTCAGATCAGGCAGCTTTGTCTGTGCAATTTCCTGAACCTGAGCCTTGGTAATCTTAGCAACTTTCTTCTTGTTTGGCTCACCGGAACCAGACTTGATGTTGCATGCTTTCTTAATTAATACCGGTGCAGGCGGAGTCTTTGTAACAAAGCTGAAGCTTCTGTCTGCATATACGGTAATAACTACAGGGATAATAGTATCCCCCATATCTGCGGTCTTAGCGTTAAACTGCTTCGTAAATTCAACGATATTAACGCCATGCTGACCAAGAGCAGGTCCAACTGGAGGAGCAGGTGTTGCCTTTCCAGCAGGAATCTGTAATTTAATGTATCCTTGTACTTTCTTTGCCATTTGGATTGCCTCCTTAATTCATCTTCTTAACATCTGCGAAACTTACTTCAACCGGTGTTTCGCGACCGAACAGTTCTACATTGATAGTAACTGTCTGCTTGTTGTGATTCATTGAAGCGATTACGCCGGTTGTGTCCTTCCAAACACCACCGATAACGACAATCATATCACCTTCTTCAAAATCAACAACAACATTCTCGGACTTGATACCCAAAGGTCTCATCTCAGCTTCCGTGAGTGGTACCGGCTTGCTTCCCGGACCAACGAATCCGGTAACGCCTCTGGTATTTCGTACAACATACCATGTATCATCATTCATATACATATGAATAAGTACATAGCCCGGAAACAGCTTCTTGGATACCTGCTTCTTTACACCGTTCTTAACCTCGGTAACGTCCTCCATCGGAACACGTACCTCAAGAATCTGGTCTTCAAGATGTCTGTTTTCAATTGTCTTATCAATGTTCGCCTTGACTTTGTTCTCATAACCTGAATAGGTATGAACAACATACCAGTTCGCCTCTGCCATAATCACTTTGCCTCCTAAAAACTCAAACCAATAAGGAAATTCACGCCTTCCTGGATACCCCAGTCTAAGAGCGCGATGATAAGTCCTACAACGACCGAAACAGCAACTACCGCAATAGTCTGTCTGACAAGTGATTTCTGATCAGGCCAGATGATTTTCTTAAACTCTGCCTTCAGACCGGTAAACCAGCTCACCTTGTGAGCATTTTCCTTTTTTTCGGTTTCTCCCATCTTTTCACTCCTTCACTCGCTTTGGACTATTTGGTTTCCTTGTGTACTGTGTGTGTCTTACAGAATCTGCAGTACTTCTTGGTTTCCATTCTGTCCGGATGAGTTTTCTTGTCCTTTGTCATGTTGTAATTACGACGCTGACACTCTGTGCAAGCTAATGTAATTCTTGTGCGCACAACTTCCACCTCCGTTTTAATTCTTTGTGTTTTGCTTCCTTTTAAAAAAAGGCATAAAAAAAAGACCTATTTCCAAGCCTCACCAATATAGCACGATTTATTTTCTCCGTCAACCGTTTTTCGAAAAAAAGCTTCAAAAACCCTATATCTTGTGGTTGCGCCTTTTCTTTTCGCTTGCTATAATATAGTTGTATAAATGGACTTATTATAATCCCTATGCAGTCTGCATATTTCAAGGAAGAAAGGAGGGATTCTTATGGCGAAGATTGACAGCGCCTATGACTACTATGTCTCAGTCTATGGTCATCAGGCCACATCGCGTTATGACTCTCACAAGAAGAGTGATCTGCGCAAAATATACAACCATATTATTAAGACAAATAAAGAATCACCTCTGTACAAGATTTCCAATATGGATACTGCAAAGAGGTACGCCATCGATATCAAGGAGAACGCCAAGTCGATTCAGAATGTAGTTGCATCCCTTTCTGATAATTACGGGGATTTCAATGATTCCTTCCAGAAAAAGGTTGCCTACTCCTCCAACGAGGATGCGGTCAGCGTCACCTATGTCGGGGATGGAACCGAAGGCAATTCTGCTGACAATTTCAACATCAGGATCAACCGGCTCGCTTCCCCTCAGAACAACACGGGCAATTTTTTAAAGGACAATGCTCTCTCCTTTATTCCGGGAGCTTATTCCTTTGACCTGAGTACAAACGCCTCCGCGTATGAGTTCCAGTACAATGTCAATGTCGGCGAGACGAATCTCGATGTGCTGACCAAGCTGTCCAACCTTATGAACAATTCAAACCTCGGTATCACTGCGGAGGTAATCAGCGACGGCAACGGTGCAAGTGCCTTATCTCTGACCTCGAAGGAGACCGGACTAAGTGCAGAGGAGACCGAACTGTTCTCCATCCATCCGGGTACCAGTAACGTTTCAGTTGCCGCTATGGATTTGCTCGGCATCCATCACATTACAACACCGGCGCAGAATTCCGATTTTGAGTTAAACGGGATTGCACACTCCTCCCTGTCGAACACTTTTACCATCAACAAAGCGTTCTCTCTGACCTTAAAACAGACGCATACAGGGAATGAATCCACCGAAATCGGCTTCAAGGCGAATACGGATGCCGTCGCAGACAATATACAGGTTCTGGCAGATGCCTTCAACAACATCATCAAGACCGCAGAGACTTACTCCGGCAGCGGTTCCGGTCAGGGACGCCGTCTGTTGCAGGATATGAGCGCAGTCTCTAAGGGTAGCCGGACCGATTTGGAACATATAGGTCTTATGGTTGCCGGCAACGGTTCCATTACCATCAACCGTAAACTGCTCGCAGATGCCATCTCTCCGGAGCGCGCACATGGCACCTACGACATTCTGACCCGTTTCAAAGATCAGATTGGTTCCAAAGCCGAAAGCGCTTCCATCAATCCGATGCGTTATGTGGACAAAGTCGTGGTTGCATATAAAAACCCCGGCAAAAATTTCGCCGCTCCCTACATCAGTTCCATCTATTCCGGCATGATGCTTGACAGCTATATATAAAAGCTCCGTTCCCGATCGGAGAACGGAGCTTTCTGTTACTCTTCCAACTGTTTTAACTTCTCAGCAAGTTTACTTAAATCTTCTACCATCTGTTCTACTTCTCCCGCCACATCACTGTTGCTTTCACTGGTCTCCAATGTCTGACTGGAGTGTGCAGTCACCTCTTCAGTCACTGCCGAAATCGTCTCAATACCATTGATAATCTGTTTATTGGCTTCCGTCAAACCGGACACCAGTTCATCCAGCTTTCTGGATTCATAATATACGCTGTCCACTTTTCCTGTAATCTCTTCAAAGCAGCGGGCCGTATTGTTGGCAACCTTATTCTGCTCTTCGGAATTGTGCAGCATGCCTTCAATCAGCTTCACCATATTGCCAAGTTCTACCGATACATTGCCAATCATCTCCGCAATGCTGACGGTCGCATCCTGTGTCTGGGTAGCCAGATTGGAAATCTCAGACGCTACTACCACAAAGCCTCTGCCGGCTTCCCCCGCTCTGGCAGCCTCAATACTGGCATTCAGCGCCAATAGGCTGGTCTAGTCTGTGACACCCTCAATCAGCTTGATGATGGACTGCATCTTCACCGCATATTCATTCAGTTCCGTAATCTCCTCAGAAATATCCTGATTATAGTGGCTCAGTTGTCAAGACAAAAATCTAAGATTTTTATAATGAACTGATATGGTTGATAAGTTACAGGTGACATGGGCGAATCGTGGAAGGCTCTCCACATCCATATATGCTAAGCTACATACGGCAGCAGCATTGC
>JBGVFC010000009.1:0-10976 GCA_045120755.1 Agathobacter sp.
ATGATAGTCGGAGCCGTTGGCTCAGGGACACTGTTTTTCGTGGTGTGGCTGGGACTCGGCTTTGTTTTTATACTGTTTGCAATCGCGGCAAAAATGGAATTATGGGGGAAGCTGCCAAAGATTTTGCGGAGGATTGTGATAGGAATAGGCTGCGTGGGACTCCTATTTTTTTGCGTTGTGGAAGCCTGCATCCTGAGTGGATTTTGCCAGCGTGGAGAAAAGAATCTGGACTATATCATCGTTTTGGGAGCACAGGTTTATCAGAATGGACCGAGCGCAGTGCTCAAATTCAGATTGGACGAGGCCATCGAATATCTGAATGAGAATCCGGATACCATCTGTATCGTATCCGGTGGGCAGGGGTATAATGAACCGTTTGCAGAAGCGGTTGGCATGGCGGCGTATCTGGAAGAAAACGGGATAGCGGACGAGCGGATTATTCTTGAAGCAGAGTCAGAAAATACTGAGCAGAATATCATAAATAGCATGCAACAGATGGAGGAAGGAGCCTCTGTCGGCATTGTAACGAATGATTTTCATGTATTCCGGGCGGTTCAGATTGCCAAGGAGCAGGGCCTGGAAAATGTATGCGCAATTGCGGCGGAATCGAAGAAATTCTATCTGCCGAACAATATGCTGCGGGAATTTTTGGCTGTAATAAAATTTGTAATTTTTTAGATGGTTATTGACATATGACAAAAACTGTTGTATAGTGTACCTAACAAAAGCAAGGAAATGAGGTATCGCAATGGCAAGACCGCCCATACCCAAGAGGATATGTAAAAAACCACGGTATTCGGCATTTGCACCGATGGAGCCAGTCGAAGCGGAAGACAGAGGAGAACCGGTAGTTCTTACGGTTGATGAATATGAGACGATTCGCCTGATTGATTTGGAGGGAATAAGCCGGGAAGAATGTGCGAGGCGGATGAGTATCGCCAGAACAACAGCACAGGCAATCTACAATAGTGCCCGCGCCAAGGTTGCCAGGTGTCTGGTACACGGTCTGGAACTTCATATCGAGGGAGGCTTCGTATGTATCTGTGACGGGACTGCGGGATGCCCGAATTGTACGAGGAATCAGGGAGAAGAACAACAGGAATGTGAGCAATGCGGTAGCTTATGAACAAGCGGAAGCCATACATACAGGCATATATTTTTCGGAGGAGGGAATGAGTATGAATATGCAGAAAGCGGTTATGGTTGGTTGTGGTTTTGTAGGATCGGCATCGGTCTTTGCACTGATGCAGAGCGGTTTGTTTTCAGAGATTGCCCTGATAGACGCCCAGAAAGAGAAGGCAGAGGGTGAAGCGATGGATATCAGTCATGGCATCCCGTTTGCCAGACAGATGAGAATCTATGCAGGTGATTATGATGATGTCAAGGATGCGGGAATCGTCATTGTGACAGCAGGCGCGAACCAGCAGCCGGGGGAGACAAGACTCGACCTTGTACACAAGAATGTCGGAATCTTCAAGAAAATTATTCCGGAGATATCCAGCCGGGGCTTTGATGGCATTTTGCTGATTGTTGCAAATCCGGTAGATATACTTACGAAGGTGGCATTGGAATTGTCCGGACTGCCGGAGAATCGTGTCATCGGTTCCGGAACCGTGCTGGATACAGCCCGCCTGAAGTACCGCCTGAGTGAGCATCTCGGGGTGGACAGCAAGAGCATACATGCCTTTATCATTGGTGAGCATGGCGACAGCGAGATTGCTGCATTCAGCAGCGCGAATGTATCCGGTGTTCCGTTAAGTAATTTCTGTGAGATGAGAGGACATTATGAGCACAGGGAAGCGGAGCATGAGATTGCCGAAGAGGTTAAGAGCAGCGCATATGATATTATTCAGAAGAAGCGGGCAACCTATTTTGGTGTGGCGATGGCAGTCAAGCGGATCTGCGAGGTAATTGTCAGAAATGAAAAAGCAATTCTTCCGGTATCGACTTCCATGCACGGGGAGCATGGAATCAGTGATGTGGTTTTGTCCATGCCTTGTATTGTGGGAAGCGATGGAATTGAAGCACAGATTCCGATTGTCCTCAGTGAAGAGGAAGAGCGTAAGCTGCAGGAATCTGCCGGAATTTTGAAAAAGACGGTGGATTCATTAGAACTTTAATGTGATAGTTTAAAGAAAGCGAGGAAAATTTTTATGGAACAGAAATTTTATGTATGTGAGCATTGTGGCAATATTGTAGAGGTAGTTAAGGATGCCGGTGTACCAATCGTATGCTGTGGTCAGAAGATGACGGAGCTTGTTGCAGGGACAACGGATGCTGCCGTAGAGAAGCATGTACCGGTATATGAGGTGGCAGATGGCAAGGTAAGCGTGAAGGTAGGAGAGGTTGAGCATCCGATGGTGGAAGCACACTATATTGAGTGGGTATCTCTTCGGACAAACAAGGGCACCCAGATGAAGAAGCTGTCACCGGAGCAGAAGCCGGAGGTGGTATTTGCAATCTGCGAGGATGAGACCGTGGAAGCGGTATATGCTTACTGCAATCTGCACGGACTGTGGAAGAAATAAAAATGGAGGAAAATAGAATGGCAAATAAATACGCAGGAACACAGACAGAGAAGAATCTGGAGGCTGCTTTTGCAGGAGAATCCCAGGCGAGAAATAAATATACCTACTTTGCTTCCAAGGCAAAGAAGGAGGGCTTTGAGCAGATTGCAGCTCTTTTCTTAAAGACCGCCGACAATGAAAAAGAGCATGCCAAGATGTGGTTTAAGGAGCTGAACGGAATCGGAGATACGAAGGCGAATCTGGAGGCTGCAGCGGATGGCGAGAACTACGAGTGGACAGATATGTATGAGGAATTTGCCAGGACTGCGGAAGCAGAGGGCTTTAGCGAGCTGGCATTCAAGTTCCGCAGTGTAGCGGCAATTGAGAAGGCTCATGAGGAAAGATACCGCAAACTGCTGCAGAATGTCCAGATGCAGGAAGTATTTGCAAAAAGCGAGGTTAAAGTATGGGAGTGCCGCAATTGCGGACATATTGTAGTGGGAACCAATGCACCTGAGGTATGCCCGGTATGTGCACATCCACAGAGCTATTTTGAATTAAGAGAAGAGAATTATTAAGACCGGGGTGGATATCATGGACAATAAAGCATTTTACAAATTAACCTACGGAGTGTTCATGCTCTCTGTCAAATCCGGGGAGAAGGTCAACGGCTGTATTACCAATACCTGTATGCAGGTTGCCAGCAGCCCGACCAGAATCGCAATTTCCGTTCTGAATACGAACTACACCTGCGATTTAATCAAAGAAAGCGGTATGTTTGCTTTAAGTATGCTGAGTGAGGACTGTACCTTTGAGACAATCCGGCATTTTGGTTTCCAGTCCGGCAGAAATGTCAACAAATTCGACGGACTTACCATGCCGGCAGACTGCAATGGCATTCCTTATATGGGATGGCATGCCTGTGCAGTCCTAAGCGGCAAGGTGTTAGAGCAAATTGACCTGGGAAGCCACACACTTTTTATTGCCGAAGTAGTGGATGCGGTGACACTGAACGATAAAGCCCCGCTGACCTATGCGGATTATCAGGCGAGGGTAAAGCCGAAGCCTGAGAAAAAGGCAGAGGACAAAAAGATTGTCGGCTGGAGATGCAGGATTTGCAACTATGTCTATGAGGGAAGCGAGCTGCCGGCGGATTACAGTTGTCCGGTATGTGGACATGGACCGGAGGATTTTGAGCCAATTTATGGCTAAGCAGGATTAAAGCACTTATTCATTATCAGCACTATGGGATATTTATCTTCTCAAAGTGCTGGTAATCTTTTGTGTTCGTCCAGTCGCCGCCCCAGGTAAAGCCATGTTCTGTGAACAATTGATAGCACAAATCGCTGTGATCAATCTTGTGTTCAAATGCAGCATCCCTGTCTGTATAAGCACCGGCATTCGACGGCTGTATATTTTGACCGTTTCCGCTGATATACGGATTGTACAAAGGATTGATGTCAATTGCTAATCCATACGCGTGTTTTGAGAGATTTGACGTCCCCGAAACTACCCGATAGTTGAAGCAGGAGGTGTTGTTATCTTCCATGGAAGCCTCATCGTCCCCACCATATGCATCAATCAGCTTCACTTTTTCAATCGGATATTCCGCAAGGTAAAGCTCTGCGAAAATTTCCACCAGATCATCTGCAATTGCCTGATTGCAGATTAACTCTCCCTCCTGCACCATGTTCATAAAATCATAGTGCAGGACATGGACATAGCGAAGTTCTTCATAAGCGATTGCAGGTTCATCCACCGCTTGTGGGTAGGAGATGCCGGTAATCTGCTTTTTCAATTCGTCAGACAACTCTGTATAATAAAAATTCTGTTGCATAAATGTCTCCTCCGAAATCTCCGGTATTTCATCCAAAATCTCTGTTCCGTCGGATTCTGTTTCACTGCTTTTGATATCTTCCGTTTCGTTTCTGTTTGCCGGTGCAGTGTGGATTGTAAGAAACAGGAGAAAGCCGGCAAGAAGCAGTGCACCTCCGATGAGCATCATCCATTTTACAAAAATTTGTTTATGAAAAAAACGCATATTTCCCCCCGTTCTATTTTTGTGGGTTTGCCAATTTCTTTTCGCGTGCTTCCGTTGCTTCACGGAGCAGAATATAAATGGTGGATGTAACCGGAACAGCCAGCAGCATTCCGATAGCACCGGCTAAGCTGCCGCCGATGGTTACAGCGGCTAAAATCCACATGGCAGGCAGATTGACACGGCTTCCCATTACCTTTGGATAGATGATGTTTCCTTCAATCTGCTGCAGGACCAGAAGAAATATCACAAAAATTACTGCTTTGATTGGGCTGACGGTAAGAATCATGAAAGCACCGACGATGGTTCCGATAAAGGCGCCGACAACAGGAATCAGAGCGGTAACGCCTACCAGGGCACCAACCATCGGGGCATAAGGAAGCCGAAGAATCAGCATGCCGATAAAACACAGGGAGCCGAGAATTACCGCTTCCAGAGATTGACCGGATACGAAGTTGCGAAAATTTACATTCATAACCTGTGCAGCGTGAAGTGACCATTCTGCGAATGGCTTTGGAAGCCATGCCCGAATAAGGCGGGTGGTCTGGGCTTTCAGCGTTTCTTTGCTGAACAGGATATAGATGGAAAATACAAAGGCAACAAAGAAATTCACAACATTGCCGACCAGGGAGCCCACCGTATCAAAGACCGTATTCATAATGGTTCCGCTTTGCTTTTTGAGCCAGTCCTGAAGAGTGTTGAGAATCTTGTCCCAGTCTGCATCCAGTAAAAATTTTCCTAGCGGCATTTTTGCAATATCGGCTTCATCCATTGCACTTAGTTTGTTAATGAAGTCAATGACGCTTTGTGCAATAATCTTAACGGCATTTATAAGCTCCGGAATAATCAGACAGATTACGCCCACCAAAATCCCGATAATCAGCACAAGTGATATGATATATGCAATCGGTCTGCGCATTTTTTTGAGGAACGGTTTAGAGGTCTTTCTCCAGAGATGTGATTCAAAAAATCTCATCGGTACATTCAGAATCAGCGCGAATGCAAAACCGAGAAGCATGGGCATAATCAGATTGAGAACCCATGATACCGCTTTTCCCACTGTGTCAAGATTTTGTACTCCCAGGAAAATCAGAATACAGGCAGTAGCAATACCAATCAGCCAGCGGGATAGTTTCTTTCTTTTTTCGGGTGTCATATTCATGCGAAACATCCTCCTTTACTTGAAAAATTCAGTAGATATATGATATACGAAAGATTGTAAAATGGCAATAATTCACCAATATATTTTGCGTCCGGAAGGTTGTAAGATGGAAGAAAATCTGTATAATAGGAATATCAGACATTAGGAGGAAGTTATGAGTGAAAATGCAAAGCGCGGAAGTTTTTCCGGGCAGATTGGTTTTATTCTGGCCGCAGCAGGAAGTGCGGTTGGTTTGGGAAATATATGGAGATTTCCATATCTGGCAGCGAAGGACGGCGGAGGGCTGTTTATTCTCTGCTATCTGATATTGACAGTGACATTTGGATTTACACTGCTTACGACAGAGATTGCAATCGGGCGGAAGACAAGGCAGAGCCCGCTGACCGCATACAGGAAGATTCATCCAAAATGGGGCGGAATCGGCGTTCTTGCATGTCTGGTTCCGATTATTATTCTGCCGTACTACTGTTCCATCGGAGGATGGGTATTCAAGTATTTATCGCTCTACCTGACAGGTAACGGAAGTCAGGCAGTCGATAGCTCATATTTTACCGGATATATCACCAGCGCACCGCAGCCGATGATCTGGATGCTGATTTATTTTGGAATTACTGCGGCGATTGTGTTCGCCGGAGTCGAGAAGGGAATCGAGAAATTCAGCAAAATTCTGATGCCAATCCTGGTTGTCATGGTTATCGGAATTGCAATTTTTTCCCTCACCTTAAAGCATACCGGAGACGACGGAGTTGTCAGGACCGGCTTGCAGGGCCTTAAGGTATATCTGATACCGGATTTTTCCAATGTAACGGTAAAATCCATTTTCGTCACACTCATGGACGCGATGGGACAGCTCTTTTTCTCCATCAGCGTTGCGATGGGAATTATGGTAACCTATGGCTCCTATGCCAAGTCCGACACCAATCTGATTAAATCCATCAATCAGATTGAGATTTTCGATACAGCGATTGCGCTGCTCGCGGGACTTATGATTGTTCCGACGGTATTTACTTTCATGGGAGCGGAGGGTATGACGGCAGGACCGGGACTGATTTTTGTGTCACTGCCTAAGGTATTTGATGCGATGGGACCGATAGGAAGTGTGATTGCACCGGTATTCTTTCTGATTGTAGCTTTTGCGGCCATCACATCCTCTGTTTCCGTCATGGAGGCAATTGTATCCAGTCTCATGGATGCAACCGGATTTGGACGCAGAAAAAGTGCCATTCTTGTCATGCTTTACACGCTGGTTGCAGGAACCATCGTATGTCTCGGATACAACCTGCTTTATTTTGAGGTAACCCTGCCAAATGGCTCCGTTGGACAGATTTTGGATATTCTGGATTATCTCAGCAACAACATCTTTATGCCGCTTGTTGCACTGCTTACCAGTATCTTGATCGGCTGGGTGGTAAAACCGAAGATTATCATCGACGAGGTTACCCAGCAGGGCAAATACAAATTCGGTAGAAAACAACTGTATGTGATTATGATTAAGTTTGTTGTGCCGGTTATGTTGTTGTTGTTACTGCTTCAAGCTGTTGGAGTGTTCTGATTGATATGATTTATTGATGTTGTCCCTTTTGTATTTGTGTTGAAGAATGAATTTGCATATTCTGGTTGCAGACCGTTAAGCAACATCGGTACTTAATGAGTGCTTTTTACGAATTTAGTACCGCTATGTTGCGATTCGAGCGAGAGCGTGTCTGCAATAGAGTATGCAAATTCATTCGGGAAGATATTATATTACGAGGTAATGTATCATGAGCTATTTAAAACTGAAGCAGAATATGATAGATATGATACGCGAGCAGCAGATTAAGCTGGGATACCGCAGCGAAGCGGTCCGCCTGTATTATCCCAGGCAGTCCCTGAACCGCTTCCTTGACAATACTGCGGGAGTGGACGAACTGCAGGAGCTGCTCAGCGGAATCTGTGAAGAACTCAGCAAAACCATAGGGGAAGTTACGGTATCCCATCAGGGGGAGAGATTTTGTTTTCTATTTTCTCCGAAGGTCAGTGACTATGTGCATGAACATATGGAGGGAGCGGAATTTATACAGGATTTTGTGGCTGAGGTCTCCCGGCACGGAGCGAAGTTGGAGGATGTGCTGGCAGTCTTTTACAGATACTCTGACCATGTACATGTGGAACGGGTGGCACAGGGAGATTTTGATTATGTTGTCTATTTTGAGGATGGCATCCCGGATAGCTACCGTTACTGTATCACGGATGAGGGATGCCATATCATATATCACCGTTTTACGGAAGAGGATTACAGGGATTTTACAATCCCGTCGCAATTTTAAGAATCAGCGCTGCACTTTTTACAAGGTCCACTTTGGTGGACCATTCTTTTTTTGTGTGAACATCATTCATAGCGTTCGCTATCACAATTCCCCGAATTCCATGGGCGGTAAAATGATTATTGTCACTTCCGCCGAAGGTATCAATCATGGTGTATGGAAGCTGTAATGCCTGGCACGCCTGTTGATAGGAGACAACGACTTCTTCATCTTCCGCAATCCGGTAAGCCGTAAATTGCTGCTCAAATGCAATGAATACATCTGCGCCAAGCGTGCGGGCATTCTCTTCAAAGCTATGTCGGATGATATCCTCCCATTTTTTGATTTTCTGATTATCCATGCTCCGGATTTCTCCGGTTATGATAACCTCATCCGGTACAATATTGCGCTGCAGGCCGCCACAGATGGTACCGAAATTGATGGTTGTGTCCGGCTCGACATGTCCCTGCGGAAGTGCGGTGATTGCCCGTGCCGCAGCGGTGATGGCGGAGATGCCCTGCTCCGGACAAAAACCGGCGTGTGCACTTTTTCCGTGAACCGTAATCTGCACGGAGACAATTGCAGGGGCCGCCAGTGCAGCAGTTCCGATTGCGCCGCTCAAATCAAGGACATAAGCCTTTTTCGAGTGAAGGCGGCTGTAATCAAAGACGCGGCTGCCCTGGGCGTATGGTTCTTCGGCAACCGGAAATACCACTTCAATATCCGGATGAGGCAGCTTGTATTCTTCCAGACAGGTAAGAAGCTCAAGGATTGCGGCGATGCCGGCAGCGTCATCGGCACCAAGTACCGTATCACCTGCGGAGGTAATCGTTCCGTCTTTGTGTACAAGGGCGCGCTTTCCGTTTCCGGGACTTACCGTATCCATATGGGCAGAAAAAAGGATTGCTTCGGAAGCATTCCTGTCGGCATCCGCCAGATTTCCTTGCAGGCAGGCGTACAGATTGCCGGTGTGCATATCGTCTGGAACCTGACTAAGCGGAGCAAGTTGCTCTCCCGCGGTATCTTCCGTCACCTCTAATCCCAGATCTGTTAATTTTCCAATCAGATAATCTGCCATCGTGCGCTCATGGTAAGATTCCGAATCCAGTGAAACAAGCTGCAGAAATTCTGCAAGTATGCGTTCTTCATGTATATATTGTATATAGTCCATCATATTCTCCTTTGATTTTATGATTTAGAACTCCCCCTTTTCATTTGTGTTCCTAAGAATGAATTTTGCTATTCTGATTGCAGACCGTAAAGCAACGTCGGTACTTAATGAGTGTCTTTTACGAATTTAGTACCGCTACGTTGCGCTCCGAGCGAGAGCGCGTCTGCAATAGAATATGCAAATTCATTCGGGTACATGTTTGTACAAAGGGGGGATTTAAAATTGTTTTCCAGCATTTTACAATGTTCTGCTATAAAAAGCAATGAATCAAGTGCAATTCGCTATAAAAAATATTTATAACCAGACCTAAATTTTAAATATTATACAACAAAAAAATCCGGTGCTATGATAGGAACCGTGCTAGACAACACAACACATGACAAGGAGGGAAACGCTTATGATGATGTCAAAATACATAGAAAGAGAATTGCAGAAACGATGTTGTCCTTACATGTGCAGTGAGGGAAGAATCGGGTAAAGAGGAGACCGGGCATGAAAGTATATCAGAACATTACAGAATTGATTGGCAGAACGCCATTGTTGGAATTAAAAAATTATACCGCAAAAGAAGCGTATAAGGCACGCATTTTTGCGAAGCTGGAATATTTTAATCCGGCGGGAAGTGTCAAGGACAGAATCGCGTATTTTGGAAAAGACCGAAAATGCCATTATCGTTGGGCAGGGAGGAAATCCCAATAATCCGGATGCGCATTACCGGACAACAGGACCGGAAATTTGGGAAGACACGGATGGCAGCATAGACATTCTGGTGGCTGCCGTAGGAACCGGGGGAACCATTACCGGAACGGGGAGTTTTCTTCGGGAGAAGAATCCGGCACTTCAGATTATAGGAGTAGAACCGGCGGGCTGCCCGGTACTATCCGGTGGAGAAGCGGGACCGCACAAGATTCAGGGAATCGGCGGAGGAATGATTGCCCCGGTAACAAGAATGGAATTGATGGACGAGATTCTTACGGTAACGGATGATGCGGCTTACGAATATGCAAGGAAAAGTGCTGTGTTGGAGGGGATTTCCATCGGTATTTCTTCCGGTGCAGCGCTCGAGGCAGCAATCCGTGTTGCAAAACGACCGGAAAACAAGGGCAGGCGGATTGTGGTTATCTTTCCGGATAGCGGGGAGAGATATCTATCCAGTGGTTTATACGAATAGAAGGAGGATGAAAACATGAGTAAGGAGTTTTGGACGGACGAGCAGGCAGAGCTTGATGCGAAGGAGCGGGGCGTTTTGCCAAGACCGCAGGAGACAAAGAATGAGATTGATGAAAGAGGAGCGTTTATCCGTCAGCAGAATGCGTTTCGCGCACCTTGCGGAACCGGGGAAGGACAATGGCCGGCAGCATCAGGCAGATACCGGCTGTTCTGGGCGAAGGGGTGTCACTGGTCAAACCGTGCGGCAATCGTCCGCGAGCTTCTCGGGCTGGAGGATGCCATCAGTATCAATATTGTGACGCCTTCCGGTGAGACTAACAAGTATGGCTGGGGATTTCGGAATGATACTAATCATGAGGACCCGGTGACGGGATATCATTTTCTGAGTGAGGCGTATCTGAAAGCAGATCCGCAGTACACAGGGCGGTGCACGGTTCCGGCACTGGTGGATGTGGAAACCGGAAAGCTGGTCAATAACGATTATCATCGACTGACCAATTATTTAGAAGTAGATTTCCGCCCGTGGCAGGCAAAGGACGCGCCGGATCTGTATCCGGAGCATCTGCGCAGGGAGATAGACCATTTCAATGACTGGCTGTTTCCGAATATCAACAACGCGCATTACCGCATGGCGTTCTGTCAGAGT
>JBGVFC010000010.1:0-24076 GCA_045120755.1 Agathobacter sp.
CCCCTTTGAGGATAAAGTATGTTGCCTTGAGATAGTAGCTACTATTCAAACTCAATCGTCCCTGGTGGCTTACTGGTCAAATCATAGAATACCCGATTCACCCCGCGCACCTCATTGATAATTCTGCTCATTACCGTCTGCAACACTTCAAACGGAATCTCTGCGGCCTCTGCTGTCATGAAGTCGATTGTGCGGACCGCGCGTATTGCTACGGCATAGTCGTAGGTCCGTTCATCGCCCATCACACCAACGCTTCGCATATTGGTAAGCGCTGCAAAATACTGGTTCGGCATCCATGGAGCTTCTGTTCCGTGCGCCTCCTTGTATTCCTTTGCAGCCTTGTCCACTTCACTTCTGTAAATCCAGTCGGCATCCTGCACGATGCGGACCTTTTCCGCAGTGACTTCGCCGATGATACGGATTCCAAGTCCCGGTCCCGGGAATGGCTGACGATATACCAGATAATCCGGCAAACCGAGTTCAAGACCGGCTTTGCGGACTTCATCCTTGAACAGATTGCGGAGCGGCTCGATGATTTCCTTGAAATCGACATAGTCCGGAAGGCCTCCCACATTGTGATGAGACTTGATAACTGCGGATTCTCCGCCAAGGCCGGACTCTACGACATCCGGATAGATGGTTCCCTGTGCAAGGAAATCAACCGTTCCTATCTTCTTTGCTTCTTCTTCAAATACGCGGATGAATTCTTCGCCGATAATCTTGCGCTTCTGCTCCGGCTCTGTGACTCCTGCCAGCTTTGCGTAATAGCGCTCCTGCGCATTGACACGGATAAAATTGATGTCGAAGGCTCCGCCTTTTCCGAATACGCCCTCTACCTCGTCGCCTTCGTTTTTGCGCAAAAGACCATGATCTACAAATACGCAGGTAAGCTGTGGTCCGATTGCCTTGGCAAGCAGTGCTGCCAGTACAGAGGAGTCCACGCCGCCGGACAGTGCCAGAAGAACTTTTCCATCGCCGACCTTCTCGCGCACTTCCGCGATTGCGTTTTCCACAAAGGAATCCATGCGCCAGGTTCCTGCACATCCGCAGACTCCGCGCACGAAGTTATCGAGCATCCGGCTTCCCTCCTGCGTGTGGAGTACCTCCGGGTGGAACTGGATTGCATATAATTTTCTCTCTTCATCCTGCGCTGCAGCGACCGGACAGTCTGCCGTGTGGGCAATTACCTGAAATCCCGGTGCCACTTTGCGGATATAATCAAAATGGCTCATCCAGCAAATCGTATGGTTGGAATCGGATTTATGGTCTGCTTTTATCTGTGCAATTACCGCATCCTCATCTTCGTATCCGCCGTACTCGGCAATTGTGTCTGCTTTTTCTCCGATATTTGCAAAAAGCGGCGAGTCCGTATTGACAAAAACTTCCGTCTTGCCGTACTCACGAACCGGAGCTTTTTCCACCTGTCCGCCAAGGATATGCTGCATAAGCTGTGCCCCATAGCACAGTCCAAGCACCGGAATTCCGAGCTCGAACAGTTCTTTGGTGTATGTCGGTGAATCCTGCTCATAGCAACTGTTTGGTCCACCGGTTAAGATGATTCCTTTTGGATTCATTGCCTTGATCTGCTCGATATCCGTGCGGTATGAATATATCTCACAATATACATTGCATTCACGGACACGGCGCGCAACCAACTGATTATACTGACCACCAAAGTCAATGACAATGACTTTTTCCTGATCCATTTTCATTTCCTCCTACATGTAAATTATGATATAGGCAAAATCACGCAGCCTATATATATTTATCAATAACATTCTCATTTCTCTCTATTATATGTTACCACTTCATGATTCGCAAGCATGAAATCCTTGCATTTTCTTACCCTGCATTTTTCACATATGTAAAATATTACCTTCACACCTTCTATGCCATATGCTGGTGCAGATATTTTTCGCGGGTCGCCATTCCTCCACGGATATGCCGCTCCGCTTTGTTGATGTCAAGCACTTTGCGCGCTTCCCGCGCCAATGCCGGATTAACTGCAAATACCCGCTCACTTACATCTTTATGTATGGTACTCTTACTCACTCCGAAGGCTTTTGCTGCCTGACGCACGGTCGCATTGTTCTCGATAATGTAATTGGCAACCTCGATTGCCCGCTCTTCGATATATTTTTTCATAACAAACCCCTACAACTACTTGTTTATACATTGTATGAACGAGTTGTAGGGGTTATGATTGCACTTTTCAGTTCCCGTTTTTCCGGTGGTGTTTTGCCTACTGTATGCAAAGTTCTGATGTGCCGCTTACGATAAATCCGATATCACCGGTTGTCCCACCCGCTGACAGGGTGCCATTGTAATCCATGGAGTCAATGTTGAGTGTCGTTCCATCCGCAGTAAAATTTCCATTCCAACTGCTTGTAAGGGTTACCGCCTCGTTAAATCCAAGTCCAATGGACCATCCTGTACCAGCTGAATCCGATCTATTTGTAAGGGTAAGGCAATACTGATAAAAATACTGCCCGCCTGATTCCCAGCTATTGACTACCGAAGCCTGAATTGCCACATCCGCATTGCCTAATATATGCTCTTCCGCAGCTTCGTGGCCGCTGTTATTTTCTGTATTGGTATTTTGTGTGCCCGCACCACCGGTAAGCATCCGATACAGCCATTTCCCGGAATCACTCAAATCCTCCTGCGTCAGATGGGAGGTTTTACTGCAGGAGCTTTTCAGAATTGCGGAGGTCTCGGATTTGTTGGACAGATTCCAGGCGACATAACTGACACCATAAGCATTCATTGTGCTTATCCATTTATCTGCCTGTACGGTATTGATGGCTCCGCTGCCGCCGGCATCACAGATGCCATACTCCGTCACAAAAATCGGAAGTCCTGCTTCGATTGCCTGTGTCATGGTATTCCGCAGCGAATCCTGATGGGTATCTGCGTAAAAATGCAGGCTGTACATGATATTGTCATAGCCCCGAATCGGGTCCGCTGCCGCCTCGTTGACGTATTGCGACCAATTCGGAGTGCCGACAATAATCACCGCATCCGCATCATTTGCGCGAATTACCGGAATAATCTCCTCGGCATAAGACTTCACCTGACTCCAGCTTGTTCCTCCGTTCGGCTCATTGCAGATTTCGTAGATAACATTGTCGTAGGACGCATATGCTTTCGATATTTCTTCGAAAAATAACTTTGACTGGCTCTTATAGGTATTTGGATTGCCGTCCGAGAGAATATGCCAGTCGATGATCACATACATGTCATTTTCGGTAGCATATTTTACGCCATCCGCAAGAAGCGATTTTAGCTGCTCCTGATTGCCACCCGAACAATACCCGCCGCTCTCGGCCGTGTACATTGCAAGGCGAATTACATTGACATTCCACTCCTCATGCAACTGAGCAAAAAGCTCATCATTGATATATTGCGGATACCATGCAATTCCGTGTGTACTGATTCCCCGCAACTGTACCGGATTGCCGTCCGAATCGCAGAGCTGTTTCCCGATTACCTGAAGCGGTCCACCTGCTGCCGAAGCCGTCTGCACACTGCTGCTTTGACCACTGCCATTGTTCTCATTTCTGCTGTTTTCAGCATCCCCGCCATTGTTTTTATTTCTGTCACTTTCGGAATCACTGGCGCTGAGATTATTTTCATCGGCATCACTTTCTTCCACCGCATCGTTTTTCTGCCCAGGAGCCACATTTTGTCCATTCCCTGCTGCTTGCGTATCCTGCTCCAGAACCTCCTGCTGCTCTGTCGGCCCCGCCTGTGTATCTATCTGTGTATCTGCCGGCACAGATTTATGGAAAAATATACCCACAGCAATTGCAATCAGAAGCAGAATTGCTCCCACAATGCCGGCCTGTATAAGTCTTTTATCCATGATATTTCTCATACAACCTCTCAAATGCTCCAAACGAGCGCCGAATCATCTCTCCGTCCACGCAGTAGGAGATACGAACCCATCCCGGGCATCCGAATCCGGTCGCGGATACGATGAGCAAATCTTCTGCCTTTGCCTTCTCACAGAAGGCATCCGCATCCTCCTCCAAAGCCTTGACAAAGAGGTAAAATGCTCCCTGCGGCTTAAAACAGGTGTATCCGATTTCGGTCAGACCATTGTAGAGCAAATCGCGGTTTGCCTGATACACACTGACATCTCCGGTCTGTCCCATACAGCTTACCAGCATTTTCTGAAGCATGCTCGGCGCACACACATAGCCCAGCGCCCGGCCTGCTCCTGCACATGCCGCATAGACCTGCCTGCTTTCATATACCTCATCCGGCACCAGAACATAGCCGATGCGCTCCCCCGGCAGGGACAACGACTTACTATAGGAATAGCATACCAGCGTATTCCGGTAAAATTTCGTCGCATACGGTACTTCCACACCATCATATGCAATCTCACGATACGGCTCGTCTGCCAGCAGGAAAATCTGTGTACCGTACTCCTTCTGCTTTGCCTCCATCAGTTCTGCCAGCCGTGCGAGGGTTTCCGCAGAATATACTGCTCCCGACGGATTATTCGGCGAATTGATGATGATTCCCTTGGTGTGGGCTGTTATCAAATTTTCCAGAGCTGCAAAATCAATCTGAAAATGCTCGGTATCCGCTGGAACTACCACAAGCTTTGCCCCCGCCGACTCCACAAAAACGCGATACTCTGGGAAAAATGGTGCTATTGTAATAAACTCATCCTCCGGGCATGTGGTAAGTGCCTTAAAGCAGATGGAAAGTGCCGCAGCAGCTCCCATTGCCATGTAAAAATTATCCGCCCGAAAACTCGTCCCGTGCGTTGCATTCAGATAATCTGCAATCGCCTGTCTGGTCTGTTCATCACCCTGCGCCGAAGTATATCCGTGCAGAGAAATGGAATCCAGCTCCCTCGTCAGCCTGCAGATAGTCTCATTCACACAAGCCGGTGCCGGAATACTCGGATTGCCGAGCGAAAAATCATATACATTCTCAGCTCCGATTTCTGCCGAACGCTTCTTGCCATACTCAAACAACTCGCGAATCACCGAACGCTTACTACCCAGCTCATACATCTTCTCATTCACAATCATCTCTTATCCCTCGCTATTCTTCCATATATTGTCTCACATATTTAAAACGAATTTTATTACATTTATGTTCCCAAGAATGAATTTTGCTATTCTGATTGTAGACCGTAAAGCAACGTCGGTACTTAATAAGCGTGTAACGCGAATTTAGTGTAACAGTTCAGCCATAACCAGCATGGTGGGCGAGTCATGCTTGCATGAATGAGCACATCAGGTTGGTTATGCGCTGAGCGCCCGATTATGAGCAATCCGCTTGCGTAAGCAAGCTTTGAAGCCTGAATGGCGAGATTGCGAATGGCGCGGGCTGAACTGTTACACTTTAATACCGCTACGTTGCGCTCGAGCGGGAGCGTGTCTGCAATAGAATATGCAAATTCATTCGGATACATTTTTCAAAAGGCGTTTTAATATGTAATCTCCACACTGTTTGCCCCATGCTCACAGCTCAAGTCATCCACAATCCACAAATAGTATTCGCTGTCATCCTGCGTAAAGGAAATGACCTCGTCGATTGCCTTCCCATCTATCTGAACATCCTGCACAAGCGGACTGGTCGATACGCCCCATGCCGGGAGAACCTCATACAACTCACCCGGAGCCACGATTTTCAGATAGGATTTTGCCAGACTGTAGCTTAAATCTGCGCGAAGCGTTGTCTCCCAGTCATATTTTTCCTCGTCCAGCACTCCCGCAAATATCAGTGTTCTCTCTCCCATATACTGATACTGCCCGTCATCCCGAATGAGAAATTCATACCCCTCCACCTGATTCTGGTCCAGAAGGTATGCCTTGGCAACATTTTGGGTGGTTGCCTGATACAGCATGGTCAAAGACTCATAATTCTCGACCTGTGCGGCAAGCCCCTCCTCCATGGAAGCATATAAAATCTCCTTGCGGCTCTCGGTATAGACTCCTGCATTGACATTGTTTCCCATGATGTCATTGTCCGGATCAATAAAACTTTGAAGTATAAATACTGCTGCAATCATGACAGCAACCACCAAAACCAATATCAGAATTGCCCGGATTCTCTGTTTGTTCTTCATAATCTGTCCCTTTCCCATTCAACTATACATTGTGTGTAATAAGTGCAACCAGAAGTGTGATTGCCTCCACAATGCACACCATCGACAAAACAGCACATACAATCGTCACCAGCATCGGAAACAACCGGTTATCGGCTGCCCAGTAGTATTTTTTCTTATATTGAAATACCCTAAGTTCATCGCCTTCCTTATAATTCTTAATCTTCTTGTCCGAAGTCTCGAACCGGATAGATACCCCTTCTGCATTTTTGCATTTACATTGCGTAAAAAAGGAAAGATGTTTTTTCGGCAGTAGCTTTTCAAAAGATACCACCTGTGTATCCATAACTGAGCGTATCTTCCATTCCTCCACAAATGCGTACACACTTGTTGCAAAAATCGCCAGAAACAGGACAATTACCATTCCCACCAGAACATACCACATTACCGTCATATCTTTTGCCTCCTTAAATACTCTTCATAACCTTCCCTGCAGGTTTGGTCAATCTGATTTTTGAGTTCTGCCGCTGACATCCGCAGTGCCCCGAGACTTAAAATCGTCTGCTGCACCAGCCCGTCAGATGTTGCCACCGTCACACGGTATTTATCATGAATCTCATGTACCAGACGTTCAATATACGCATCTGCCGTCTCGTCCTGTCTGGTGAACACAACCTCTATCCCCTGATAATTCTCTTTTTTCCCTGCATTTCCCCTGACCTTGTAGGCATCAAACACCAGAATCAGATGGCATCTGCGATATCCCTGATAATTGCACAGGATATCCTTGAGCAAATCTCTCGCCGCATCGATGTTTTGTCTGGACAGGTCTTTTAAATCCTCCCACGCGAAAATGATATTATAACCATCCACGATGAGATACTCCTCCACCGGTCCCTTATTCGGATAGATGGGATTGCCCTTCTTGTCATATTTGACATGGGATGGCTTCACTCCATCGATGGTCTCTCCGTCGGTACGCTTTCTGCTCCACTTTTTCCGCTGCTGCTCCTCCATCTCCTCACGGCTGATTCCAAACTCACGCGCATAGACATCTGCCAGCTCGGCATCCAGCTCCTGCTCACTCATGGACGCAACGGTTTTCTCCCAGTTCACCGCCCTGCGCCCTTCCCTGCCGGAAAATGTCTGTCCCTCATAATCGTAGAAACAGCCGTCCTGCGCCAGCAGACCGGAACTTTTTAGTGCCTCCCTGGACACATCTCCGTGAAATACATGAGGAAGATGCATGTACTGCTCCACCTCATCCCACGGCACGACAAAACCTGCTCCATGTGCGCAGAATACCGATGCAGTCGGATTGCGGTAGTCCAGTTCACTGTCATACTGCCGCTGCTCTAAAACCTCTTCCGTATTATGGCAGACATCATATCCTGCCAATTCCGGCGTCAGGCTTCCCAGCCCCTGCGTATAAGCATGCACCACCGTAATATAATCCTGCAGGGTTGCAACCGGCGCTTTTCCGCATATGCGCGCCATATCCCTGCTTCCGTCATGGTAAAATTCCGGCGACTCCACCTTCGCGAATCTCTGCTGCAAATCCGTAAGCGCCCTCCCGACATGCTCCATCGGCACCGTCAGCGCAAACCGGTAATATGGCTCCAACAAAATGCTCTTCGTCCGCTTTAACCCCTGCCGGATTGCCCGGTAGGTTGCCTGACGGAAATCTCCGCCCTCGGTATGCTTCGGATGTGCCCTTCCAGTAAGAATGGTGATTTTTACATCGGTCAGACCGGAACCTGTCAGAACCCCTCTGTGCTCACGCTCCTCGATATGCGTGGTAATCAGACGCTGCCAGTTCTTATCCAGCACATCTTCACTGCACACAGAGTCGACGGTAATCCCGCTTCCGGTCTCTCCCGGAGCCAAAAGCAGATGCACCTCCGCATAGTGGCGCAACGGCTCAAAATGTCCTACTCCCTCTACCGGCTCTGCAATCGTCTCCTTGTAGACGATACTGCCCGCCCCGAAACGAACCACAATCCCAAAGCGCTCCTTCACCTGACGGGCAAGCACTTCCATCTGGATTGGCCCCATGAGCTGCACATGAATCTCCTTCAATTCTTCTTTCCAGACCACGCCAAGCTCCGGATCCTCTTCCTCCAGAAGTCGCATCTGCTTCATGAACTCCGCCGGATTGACCTCTGCCGGAAGCAGCATCTGATAGGTAAGAACCGGCTCTAAAACCGGAACACACAGCTTGTCCTCCCGTCCAAGTCCCTGTCCCGGAACCGTCGAAGAAAGCCCTGTCACCGCAACCACCTGTCCGGCAGAAGCCTCCTCCAGATTCTCATATTTTGTTCCGGAATACCTCCGAATCTGATCTACTTTCTCTGTCTCATTAATTCTCTCACGACAGCGTAGTCTGCCTCCCGTGAGTTTCAGATAAGTAAGTCTTGTTCCTCTGTCATCTCTTCCGATCTTAAAAACGCGCGCCGCAAATTCCGAACCATACTCCGGCATCTTCGCATACAGTGCGAGCGCATCCAAAAGCTCCGCTATTCCCTCCAGCTTCAATGCCGAGCCATAAAAGCACGGAAAAATACACCGCTCCACAATTGCCCTTTGGATACTTTCCGTCGAAATACAATCTGTGTCCATATACTCGGTCAATAGCTGCTCCTGACACATGGCAACCATTTCATAAAAATTGCAATCCTTCTCTGCGGAAAAATCAATACATCCATCCGACAGCTCTTTTTTGAGCTGTTCATCAATCTTCCTGCGGTCCGCCCCCGGCAGGTCCATCTTATTGATAAATAAAAAAACCGGAACCTGATAGTGGCGAAGCAGTCTCCACAGGGTTCTCGTATGCCCCTGAACCCCGTCGGTTCCGCTGATTACCAGAACGGCATAATCCAACACCTGAAGCGTCCGCTCCATCTCCGCCGAAAAATCCACATGTCCCGGCGTATCTAGCAGTGTAATATCCATATCTTCCATGGAAATGACTGCCTGCTTGGAAAAAATAGTAATGCCGCGCTCGCGCTCCTGCGCATCTGTATCCAGATACGCATCCTGATGATCGACACGCCCCAGGGAGCGAATCTGACCGGACTGATACAGCAATGCTTCCGATAATGTCGTTTTTCCGGCATCCACATGAGCTACGAGGCCGATGCAAATATTCTGTTTTTGTCTGTTTTTCTCAATTGTTTCCATATCCTATATCTTAACACATACCGCTTTGATTTTCTATGGCTATCAAAAAATCCATCGCCTCTTCCGCCATCAAAATCCCCCTTTCACAAATTTCACTCAATTTTTACATCCTGCTGCTTTCACATTTTACAAACAATCTTTATAACAAAATAGACGCATGTACATCCCCTGTACTGCAGTTAAAAAAAATTATTTCAAAAGAAAGAGGTACGAAAATGAAAAAAATGATTGCCCCTGTACTGGCGCTGGCAACCGCATTAAGTCTGGCTGCCTGTGGTGCTGAAGATGCAGCACTGCCAACAACAAACCCAACAGACACGGAATCGTCCGCAGCAAATGTTGCATCTGATGTCACTGACGAGGTCAGCGCACCGAAGTATGTATTCCTGTTCATCGGCGACGGAATGAGTTACCCGCAGTTCCAGGCTGCAGCCGACTATCTGGGTGCCATTGCTGATGAGGACTACGAAGGAGCCCTGCCTAGCCTGTCCTATGATGAGCGCACTTCCGTATTGGACGGTCCTGTGGATTTAAACTTTATGAGCTTTGCCGCTGCCGGCTCCGCCGTCACCTACGATGCCTGCTCATTCGCTCCGGACTCTGCTTCCACTGCAACCTCCATCTCCACCGGTGAAAAGACCTATTCCGGCATGATTAATGTAGATGTTACCGGAAGCGAAAAATTTGAAACCATTGCTGAAAAGCTTCACTCACAGAAGGATTGGAAAGTCGGTATCATCTCCTCTGTTAATCTGAATCATGCCACCCCTGCTGCTTTCTATGCGCATCAGGCCAGCCGGAACGATTACTATGAAATTGGTCTGGAACTGATTGAATCCGATTTTGAATACTTTGCCGGCGGCGGTCTGAAAAAGGTAAACGGTGCTGAGGGCGACCAGGACAGCCTGTATGACCTTGCCTCGGATGCCGGTTACAAAATCACTTACACACAGGCCGATGCCGAAGCAGTTACCGCTTCCGATGAAAAGGTCATTCTCATCGATGAGCACTTAGCAGACAGTGATGCCATGGATTATGAACTTGACCGTGCAGACGGTGAATGGGCACTGGCTGACTATGTTGCCAAGGGAATTGAAGTTCTGGATAATGATACCGGCTTTTTCATGATGTGCGAGGGTGGAAAAATCGACTGGGCCTGCCATGCCAATGACGCCGGCTCTACCGTAGCAGATACTTTGGCATTAGCCGATGCCGTCCAGGTTGCCATTGACTTTGCAAAAGACCATCCTGATGAAACCCTGATTTTAGTTACCGGTGACCATGAAACCGGTGGTCTGACCATCGGCTATGCAGGAACTGACTATGACACTTATCTGGATAACCTGACCAATCAGACCATTTCCTATGCGCAGTTTGACGAGCAGTATGTAGCTTCTTACAAGGAAAACCAGACACCTTTTGAAACTGCCATGGCAGATGTAGAGAGTCTGTTCGGCCTGAAGATGACCGGAGAGGAAGGCGACCGTCTCCTTCTCACCGAATATGAAATCCAGAGATTAAAGGATGCCTACGAGCTTGCTATTTCCGATGAGGAGAACGAGTATAATCAGGAACAGTATGTACTCTACGGCACTTACAATCCATTCTCTGTTACTATCACTCACATCCTCAACAATAAATCCGGCATTGACTTCACCAGCTACTCGCATACCGGTTTACCTGTTGCCGTCTTTGCCGATGGAGTTGGCTGCGAGGCTTTTAACGGCTACTATGACAATACCGACATCTACAATAAGCTGGCAGCTATGCTGGAAGTGAAATAACATTTTCATAAACTTGCAGGGGCGGCATGACCGCCCCTTTGTTATTATTAGGAGATCATATGAAATTATCTGAATTGCGCCACAAAAACCCAACCCTTCTTCCCGTACTGCTTGCCTTACTTCTGCTGGTCGGTCTTATTTTTCTTCCTACCGGCTTTGAAGGAGCTCTGACCTATCAAAATGCAGACAGAGTCAGAGCAGAGGTTCTATCCACCGATGAAAGCAATGTCATTGACACCGGTCTGATTCGAACCGGTGAACAGCGCTGCCGCGTAAAAATCCTCGGCGGACAGTTTAAAGGAGAGGAAGCCGATGCTGTAAACCGCTTAAACGGCTCTCTGGCACAAGATAAAATTTTTGCTCCCGGAGATATTGCATTTGTTGCCATCAGCCATAATGGCAGTGGAATTACAACAATCTCCATGACAGACCATTACCGTCTGGACAAAGAGGCAATCCTTGCAGGTCTTTTTCTCCTGCTTTTGGTGCTTTTTGCCGGAAAAACAGGGCTGCGCGCCATCTTATCCTTCGTCGTAACAGTTTTGCTGATGTGGAAGGTGCTGGTACCCTGCCTTCTGAAGGGATATAATCCCGTGTGGATATCTTTGGGACTGGTGGCTGTACTGACTTTCCTCATTCTGAGTCTGATCTATGGCTGGGACAAACGCTGTCTGGCAGCATTTTCCGGTTCATTGGGCGGAATTCTGGTAACAGCCGTTCTTGGCAGCATTTTTACCGACCTGTTCCATATTCACGGAGCTGTCATGGAATCCAGCGAAAGTCTGCTGTATGCCGGCTATTCGCATCTGGACTTAACCCAGATTTTTGTAGCCTCCATCTTCCTCGGTTCTGCCGGCGCCGTGATGGATTTGTCTGTGGATATTTGTTCTGCCGTCCATGAGGTCGTATGCAAAAAACCGGACATCTCCCCACGCGAGGCAATTCTCTCCGGCTTCTCTGTCGGACGGGCAGCCTGCGGCTCCACTACCACAACCTTACTTTTGGCATACTCCGGCAGTTATATTGCACTGCTCATGGTATTCATGGCGCAGGGAACTCCGGTCGAATTCATGTTAAACTACAAATATGTATCCGCAGAAATCATCCACACCATTGTGGGCTCCTTCGGACTTGTGACCGTCGCCCCTCTGACTGCCATAACCAGCGGACTGCTTTTTACCAAAAAGAGCAGACACTAACCGTTATATTTTATCTGCCAGAAAGCAACCGCGCTTGCCGCCGCAACATTCAGGGAATCCACTCCATGCGCCATCGGAATCTTCACCGTATAGTCACTACAGTCGATGGTCGATTGCATAAGTCCCGTTCCCTCTGTACCCAACAGAATGGCAAGCCGTTCCTCCTGTGCCAGCCGCTTGTCCGCAATGCTGACAGAGTCATCGGTCAATGCCATTGCCGCGGTGCGATATCCCATGCCGCGCAGCTTGTCCATCACTCCCTTCGGCCATTCCTCTGCCGGAAGAAACGTCCACGGAATCTGAAATACGGTTCCCATACTGACTCTGCTTGCCCTGCGATACAGCGGGTCACTGCATCCATGCGTTAAAATAACCGCATCCATGCCAAGTGCCGCTGCCGAACGAAAAATTGCCCCCACATTCGTCGGATTCATCACATTCTCAAGAATAGCTATCCTTCCGGCATTTTTGCATATCTCTTCAAAAGCCGGAAGTTCTCTCCGCCGCATTGCACACAGCATTCCTCTTGTCATCGGATATCCGGTCAGGTTCTTCATAAGGCTCTCATCCGCCACATAAACCGGAACATTTTTTGCATATTCCGCAATCTGTTGCGGCATCTGCTCATAGGAATGCTGTTCCATCAAAAAAGAGATTGGTTCATATCCTGCCGCCAGCGCCCGCTCCGTGACATTGGGACTTTCTGCGATAAATACTCCCTGCGCCGGCTCAAAATAGCGAAGCAATCCCACCTCATTCGCGCTCACATACATATCAAGCTGTGGTATGTTCAAATCTGTAACCCTGATAATCTCTGCCATAGCCTCCTCATTCCTCCGATATGCGGTTCAGCATCGCAACTCTTCTTGCTATAATCTGCGCCATAATATCAAGCGCCGGTTTTTTTTCTTTGCGCGCAACTGCCATCTTCAGATTGCGAAACAGGCGCTCAAAGTCTTTTAATTCTAAATTCATCGCCTGCCTGTGCATCTTCTGTGCACACATCCCCGCCGCCGTCCAGTTTTGGTGGGAAATGGATTGTCCCAGACGCAAAAACTCATAACTTTTCAAAAACGCAATCTGTTCTTCTGTCATCTTAATCATCCTTTATTCCAAGCTTTACAGCTTGAATCTGTAACCTACTCCCCATATGCAGATTTGCCTGCCAAATCTGCGCGCGACCAAAGGGATGCGCATCCCAGCGACTATGTCGCAGACTATATGGGGTGTACACAAAAATAAATTTATAACTTAAACCTATAACCTACACCCCATATAGTGCTGCATATACCTTGCGGTATATGTAGCGCAAGCATTCATTCCATACAGCTTCGCTGTGGAATGCTTGCCCTGCACTTCTTTACGTTTTCGTACGATTCAAGCTTTACAGCTTGAATCTGTAACCTACACCCCATATAGTCTCTATATACTGCGGTTTTGCGGAGTCCATCTCGATTTTTTCGCGAATCTTCTTAATGTGAACCGTCACCGTCGCAATATCCCCAATGGATTCCATATCCCATACTTCCTTGAATATTTCTTCCTTCGTAAATACATGGTTCGGATTCTCTGCCAAAAAGCATAACAAATCGAATTCTTTGGTCGTAAACTGTTTTTCCTCTCCGTTCACCCATACGCGGCGGGCAGTCTTGTCAATCTTGATACCGCGTATTTCCACCATATCATTCTCAATAATATTGCTGCCAATCAGACGCTCATATCGTGCCAGATGTGCCTTTACACGCGCAACAAGCTCACTTGGTGAAAATGGCTTGGTCACATAATCATCCGCACCAAGTCCCAGACCGCGGATTTTATCAATATCATCCTTTTTCGCGGAAACCATAAGAATCGGGGTGTTCTTTTTCTCGCGAATCTCCTTGCAGATTTCGAAACCATCGATTCCCGGCAGCATCAGATCCAATATAAACAAATCAAACTCCTCGGACAGTGCTCTCTGCAATCCGGCCACTCCGCCGTTCTCAATTTCTACTTCAAAATCGCTCAGCTCCAGATAATCCTTCTCTAAATTTGCAATATCTACCTCATCTTCAACAATTAATATCCTGCTCATTATATACCTCCTCATATTTTCGTATTACAAAATACATGGTCGTGCCAGTATCTTCCTTGCTGGTTGCCCAGATTTTGCCGCCGTGATCTTCGATAATCTTCTTCACAATCGACAATCCGATTCCACTTCCGCCTGTCGCTGAATTGCGCGATGCATCTGCCCGGTAAAACCTGTCAAAAATGTACGGAATATCTCTCTGTGCAATTCCTCTGCCGTTATCCTCCATCTCAACCTGAATGAAATCTCCCACATCCTTGATGCGGATATTGATAGATCCCTTCGTCTTGTTCATGTATTTAATGGAGTTGCTGATGATATTATTAATCACCCTCCGAAGCTGCTCCGGATCTGCAATAATCATCACATCCGAATCCACATAGTTATAATAACCAAGACCAATCCCTTTTGATTCCAAATCCAATCCAATTTCCTCAATGCAATCCTGGAAATATTCGCTCACATTAATCTTGGCAAAATTGTACGGAATGCGGTTGGTATCAATCTTGGAGTACAGCGTCAGCTCATTGATTAAAGTATCCATCTCATTCGCCTTGTTATAGATTGTCCGCACATACTTGTCTACCTTCTCCGGTGTATTCGCCACACCATCTATGATTCCCTCGGCATAGCCCTTGACCGCGGTAATCGGAGTCTTCAAATCATGTGCAATATTGCTGATTAAGACACGGCTCTCCGCTTCTGTACTCAGCTTCTCCGTTGCATTGTCCCGCAGGCGCTTGCGCATCTCTTCAAAACTGACGCCCAGCCTTCCAATCTCATCCTCTCCGCTGACTTCTATCTTAAAATCCAGATTGCCCTCCTTAATCCTGTCAGCAGCTTCCTGCAACTGCTTAATCGGGGTAATCATGCTCCGGTATATCCATATCATAAGCAGAACTGCCGTCAATATCAGAATAATAAAGACCGCTATCACAAGCTCCGACAGCAGATTGCGCACCTCCGGCACCATCTGGGCCGTGGTTGTAACGATAAATACGCTTCCCTCATCTCCGTCGGAAAAAGAAAAATCCAACTGTTTTACCAGCACCTTCAGAGAACTGTCGATATAGGTATTTGCCTTGTACTCTTCGCCCTCCAATCCAAAATCCGGCAGCAATTGTATGAGACTATCATTGTCCTGCGAGCCATTATATGTGATGATATCATTTTCCCGCACAATCAGATAGGAGGATTTGTCCTGCAGACTCTTGTTGCACTCGCTCACATACGAGGAATCCAAAAACAGTTCCGGTGACTGCTGCGCAGTCTGAATCAGCTTCTGAAAATCAGACTCTGTATAATGATCCAATAACTGGGCAGAATTCGCCAAATCCGTTGTCTCGGCATTCTTAATCCCATATGTATGCTCAATCTGCTTCAACTGTGCCCTTCCAAAACTCCATATGGAAACCGATACCAGAAAAATCGGAACAAACATCGTAATGCAGAATGAAATAACCAGCTTTGTCTTAATTTTCATCTGACCATCTCCTATAAATTGTGGCTGATATTCTTGTGGCTGATATTCGCAGTGCTCACTCGGAAAATTATCATTTTCCTCGTTGTCCGGGCATTCGCCCTATCGAAATCAAGCGTGCTAATACCGCCTGCAAGCAGTCGGATTATCACTCATTGATTTCGGCACTGCTCATTGCCTACGCTCATTATATCATTCCATACGGAAATTCCTAGCTTGTGGAATCTAAATTTTTCATAAAATATATCCTTTGGGGGAATTGTGCTGTCACCAGAAACATAGTACAATGATTTTTGTTATGCGGATATAGGAGTTCCACGAAAGTTTTTATTGTTTGAAAAAGATTTACGAACGAATAGTGAGGAAAAATATGATTTTGTTAAATGGTCAATGGCAGGGTGGTGCTGATAAAATTACGCTCGAAGGGTTAAATGAGATAAAAAATCTATATCTTAGTCAGGCAATGTATGAAGAAGTTCCTATTGATGACCGGGAAATGCTTAGAAATGAAGATGGTATCATAGGATTATCCGCAATTAAGAAACAAACCGAACAGGCATTTCAAATATTATACAGGAAAAATCCGCAAAAACTATTTACCATAGGTGGCGGATGCGATGCGGATGTTGCATCCATCGCATATATGAATCAGCTTTATCAAGGAGATTTGTGCGTATTGTGGTTTGACGCACACGGCGATATTAATTCGCCGGACGAATCGGACACACATCTTTTCTATGGAATGCCTGTGCGTGCATTGCTTGGTGATTGTGGAGCGGCATTTGAAGAAGCCATCCCTTTTCCTTTAGAATCGAGTCAGTTCATTCAAATAGGCGGGCGCGCATTTGATAATTCCGAAATCAATTTTATGGAACAAAATCATATCCCAAATATCGACAACGCTGATACTGGTTCTATCATCGAGAACATCAAAAAAACAGGAAAATGTCACTGTTATATTCACTTAGATCTGGATGTGTTGAATCCCGAATTATTTCCATATGTTCCTGTCCCGGAATGCGGTGGTATTTCATTTGAAAACCTGAAAGAAACATTGAACGCAATTTTCAAAGAAATTGATGTTGTGGGATTAGGGCTTTATGAATATGCGCCACAGGGAACTGTCTTACCGGAAATGGAATGGCTGATAAATGAGGTAATGTAATAAATGAAATTAGATATAATCGGGAAATTTTGCATTTATTCCTTTTTGCGATATTTGGGTTCAATAGCTACTACATACACTGCCATGGCCACAATACTAATAACCATCGCTCCCAATATAGGTATAATAATTAAACCCGAATTCCGCTCATTTAATAAAGGCAATCCAATTAATGTAAACACAACACCATACACACACCACAATATACCTAAAGCGCGATTATAACCTTTCACATCTTCTATGGGTGCAACCTCAGCATTTGCCCAAAAACCAAAAGGTTTTGCTTTTTTAGTCTTCCTTCCATAACCTATATTCTTTCTTTGCTATTCTGCAACTTCAAATTGTATAATTTCTTGTTTTATTCATAAAAAATCACATCAAGTTCATCAAGTGTAGCATGCTCTTTTCTGAACCATTTGGAAAATTTTCTATATATTTTTCCCTGGGGCATCAGCATACTAATCGGCAGCCAAATACACATCCAAAATATACCTAAACAAACACCAAATGCCACGTAAGATATATCTTCAAAAATTATAAGCATTAAAAACGACGGTAATATAAAACCAGATAATATACCAATTAGTTGAAACCAAAACATGAATTTATAGGATTTTATAAATTTTTCATAGTTTTCTTCCAATAATACCTCTTTGGCAAATTTCTTCATTTCCATATTTTGACGAGCATTGTCCAATGATGCATACGCTGAAATCATATCCCCTTTATCCACATCTACTTTCTCCTTAAAATCAAATTTTTTCTACAAATCGTAGTTTCAGTTCATCAATTTAATAAAATCAATACTGAATTTGTACCTTATAACTATCAACACATTTTATTCTCATAATCCTGTAACTCATGAAAGATATTATCTACAAAAACCTTATATTCCATATTTTGTCCTCATTTCCGCTGATACTGCAGAAGCCTCTTGGAATAATCCTTGTTCTGCATGCTCACGAGATTTAGATAATTTATCCAACACTTCTTTTTCCGACAATGCCTTAAACGGACTATTATTTACTCTTTTTATTTCAAAAGGAAAACCATTTACCGCAATTGCCTGTGTCAAAAACATGCGAATAGCCGTTGTTGTATCTGTACCTAAATCCTTGAACAGTTCATCTGATTTGATTTTTAAATCATCATCTACTCTTAATTGAATTGTGCTAGCCATTTTAATACCTCCTGATAATCTGCTTTAACCTTATATCCCTATTATACCAAGCAAATAATGCTAAATCAATGCATACGCAATGATTTAGCATTATTCATTCTTTCTTTTCATGAAAAATATACCTAAACAAACACCAAATGCCACAATAATACCTCTTTGGCAAATTTCTTTAATCTTGATTGCTTTTTAATAATTCACACAAAATGATCGAATCTTTCGGAAACATCTGCATAGTTTTTATTTCTTTCTTGTGCTTGTGTGTAGTTGCGGTACATCTGTTCCCTCAACTGTGCGGCATTCATTTTTGGGGATGAGTTTTCGTTGGACAGCTCATCCAGCACCATATCAAGATTGCATTTCAGATTGGTGACTGTCCACGAGAGATTTTTAATGATATTAGTTGCATTCTGGGCATTGTTCTGCACGAAGTCCCCGAAATCCTCCTCAGTAATACGCATGAGGAGTACCTCATATACAGCCACCACGGTATACATGCACGGCGTTTTGCAAAGGAGACCAAGCTCGCCAAAGCACTGCTGTTCAGAGAGAATACCCATCAGATATTCGTTTTTCTGTCCGTAGTTTATGTAAATTGCCACTTTCCCTGACACGATTTTGTACATTTCCGTATAAAATTCACCTTCGCGCATAATAATTGAATCTTCCGGAAAGGTCTGCATTTTGGATTGCTCTGTTTGCATCATAATTGCTCCCTTCTGCCTGATGTTGTATAAAAAGCATATAATCTAACACTATTTTACTGGTTTAAAAAAATAATCAATAGTCAATCTCATCTTACCAAACCCTCGTTCCCTTTCCATGGCTGTATGGTAAAATTTCCAGCGAAAACACAAAAAACTGCCGCTTCACGAATTGTTCTCGTAAAAGCGACAGTCTTTTATATTTTTCCTACTATGCCAAATATGCCTTCAATTCTTCCACCTTATCGGTATGCTCCCACGGCAGATCCAGATCGGTTCTTCCGAAATGTCCATATGCCGCTGTTCCGCGGTAAATCGGTCTGCGGAGATCCAGCATCTTAATGATTCCTGCCGGACGAAGGTCAAAGGTTCCGCGGATGATCTCTACCAGCTTCTCATCGGAAATCTTACCTGTTCCAAAGGTGTCAACCATAACAGAGGTAGGCTGTGCCACACCGATTGCGTAGGACAACTGAATCTCACACTTGTCTGCAAGTCCTGCTGCAACGATATTCTTTGCTACATAGCGGGCTGCATATGCGGCAGAACGGTCAACCTTCGTGCAGTCTTTTCCGGAGAATGCTCCGCCACCGTGGCGTGCATATCCACCATAGGTATCTACAATAATCTTGCGGCCGGTCAGTCCCGCATCTCCCTGCGGTCCACCGATTACAAAACGTCCTGTCGGGTTGATAAAGAACTTCGTGTCGTCATCCACCATTTCTGCCGGAAGAATCGGATCAAATACATACTTTTTGATGTCCTCATGAATCTGTTTCTGAGTCACATCCTCATCATGCTGGGTAGATAATACAACAGCCTCCAGACGCTTTGGTCTGCCTGCCTCATCATACTCAACGGATACCTGTGTCTTGCCGTCCGGCCGCAGATAAGTAAGTGTTCCATCCTTGCGAACCTTGGTAAGCTGCAGTGCAAGTTTATGCGCAAGTGCAATCGGATACGGCATATACTCAGGGGTCTCATTTGTTGCATAACCGAACATCATGCCCTGGTCCCCAGCTCCGGTATCAAGGTCATCTGCCAGTTCACCATTTCTTGCTTCCAGCGCCTTGTCCACGCCCATTGCGATATCTGCAGACTGCTGATCCAATGCAACCATCACCGCACATGTATTCCCATCAAATCCGGTCTTTGCATCATTGTATCCAATCTCTTTGACGGTCTTGCGGACAATTGCCGGAATATCAAGCTGTGCCTTGGTCGTAAGCTCACCGGTTACCAAAACAAAGCCTGTACAGCTTGCAGTCTCACAGGCAACACGGCTCATTGGATCCTGTTCCATGCAGGCATCCAGAATTGCATCAGAAATCGCATCACACACTTTATCCGGATGTCCCTCAGTAACTGACTCGGATGTAAATAATAATTTTTCCATCTCTTCTCTCCTTTTCTTTTTGTATTTTTATTTATGATAAAAAAAATCCGCTCAGACGATAAGCGGATTCTAATTAACATTCAAACCCTCTTATTGTTCGATTACTCGCTCAGGGAGGCACCTTCCTGTTCCAAATACGGAAAGGGGTTGCCGTGACTTCATAGATCCTATGTATCTCCATCACTCTGAATAAGAGAAAATTACAATATAATATTATTTTCTTTCTTCGATACAATACGACAGAATGCTCCGCTTGTCAACCCTTTTTTATTGACTTTCGGAAATAGAAATTTTATACTATTAGCAGACAAAACATATGAGGGGGATATCATGCGCACGCTTACACCACAAGAACTAGAACCAGGCATGATTATTGCGGATACACTAAAGACACCAACCGGACAGATTCTCGCTCTGCCCGGCACTGAGGTAACCCGCCAATTAATCAACCGTATGAAGCTCTATCGCGTTGCTACCGCCGAGGTAGAGGGAACCGCTGCAACCGCAACCGATACACCGGCTGCTGCATCCGTTCCGAAGACATTTATCGAAGAATCCAAATCGCCCAAACAAAAGATTGCAGAATCACCTCAATTTCAATCTTTTCAGATTCAATACAGCAGATGCATCGGACTTATGCAGGAAATATTTACTGCAGCAGCAGACCATGGTACTGCCATTGATACGGACTCGCTGTTGAACAGCGTCAGCGAACTTTTTCGCTCAAGAAATACCATCATCGAATTATTCGACATGCTGAACAATATGCATGCGCTCAACGATTCCATCTATGCACATTCACTGAATGTCGCACTGATTGCAAGAATGATCGGACGCTGGCTCAAGCTCGAACGCCATGACCTGGACGTTCTGACACTCGCCGGACTTTTGCATGATATCGGCAAGCTTCGCATTCCGGAGTCCATCCTGAACAAATCAGAGTCCCTGACCGACGAGGAGCTGGCTTTAATCCGGAACCATCCGCGCATGGGATATGACATACTCCGCAATCAGAAGCTGGACCCACATATCAAGAAGGCTGCACTTATGCACCATGAGCGCTGCGACGGCAGCGGCTATCCATCCGGTCTGGTGGAAGATTTGATTGATGAATATGCAATGATTGTAGCCATTGCGGATGTATATGATGCCATGACGGCAGCGCGAATCTATCGTTCTCCTTTGTGTGCGTTTCAGGTTATCAGCCAGTTCGAAAAGGACGGTTATCAGAAGTATCCTACCAAATATATCTTAACCTTCCTCAAGCAGATTGCCGCAACCTATCAGAGCAACCGTGTGATATTAAGTGACGGGCGCGGCTGCAAAATTGTCATGCTCAATCCGAACGATTTGTCCCGGCCGGTGGTACAGTTTGATGACAATACCTGCCTCGATTTATCTGCGAACAGAACCTTGTCCATAACAACAGTTGTATAAAAAGAACATAAAAAACGGTTTATGAGATGCTTCATCTACATAAACCGTTTTTATTTGGAAAAAGTCTGCCTGCAAATGATATGACAAACCACCTTAGCTATGACACACGCAAAATAAATTTCTGCAATTCATGTTCACTGGACACCTTCTCAATCTGAGCTCCCAGACCGGACAATTTTCCCTCGAAATCTTCATAACCTCTCTGAATATACTGGATATCACTGACAACCGTGATTCCATCCGCAACCAGACCTGCAATGACAAGTGCGGCTCCGGCACGCAAATCCGGCGCATTGACTCGTGCACCGGTGTACTGCTTTACACCTTCGATAATGGCTATATTGCCCTCGACCTTGATGGACGCTCCCATCTTCGTCAGCTCATCCACATATCGGAAACGATTCTCAAAAATACTCTCGGTCACGGTACTCACACCATCCGCCACGCCCAGCAGAACTGCCATCTGCGGCTGCATATCTGTCGGGAATCCCGGATACGGCAGAGTTGTCACCTGCGTATGCAATAATTTCTGCGGCGCAATTACCCGAACCGCATCATCAAATTCTTCTATCTGACAGCCCACTTCGAGCAGCTTTGCAGATGTAGCCTCCAAATGCTTTGGAATTACATTCTTCACCAGCACATCCCCGCCGGTTGCTGCGGCAGCAAACATAAAAGTTCCAGCTTCAATCTGATCCGGAATAATCGAGTATTCTGTCCGATGCAATTTTTCCACACCGACGATACGAATAACATCCGTTCCTGCTCCACGGATATTCGCACCCATACTGTTGAGGAAATTGGCAACATCAACGACATGCGGTTCCTTTGCCGCATTCTCGATAACCGTCTTCCCCTCAGCCATGGCTGCTGCCATCATGATATTGATGGTCGCACCAACCGAAACCTTATCCAGATAAATATGTGTGCCCCGAAGCTCCTTCGCATTCGCACAGATGATTCCCGGCGATACAATCTCCATACTCGCGCCCAGCTTGCGGAACCCTTTGAGATGAAGGTCGATTGGACGGCTTCCGATATCACATCCGCCCGGAAGTGCCACCTCCGCTCTCTTATATTTTCCAAGCAACGCTCCAATCAGATAATAAGATGCTCTGATTTTTCGGATAAATTCATTGTCCACCCGCACATCGCGAATATAGGACGCATTAATTTTTACTTTGTGTGGATTGATGCGCTCAACTCTGGCACCAATCTCTTCCATTGCCTGAAGTAAAACATTGATGTCACGCACATTCGGCAAATTGTCAATCACAACTGTCTCGTCCGTCATTACAGCCGCAGCAAGAATTGCTAACGCAGCATTTTTCGCACCGCTGATTACAACTTCACCGCATAACGGTTTGCCACCTTTGACTACAAACTGTTCCATAATATACCTCAATGACTATTTCATATTTTTCAAATCAATTCAAGTGCTTCCATCAGTTTCTCTACGGTCTGCTCCACGTTCATCCGCTCTTCGGAAATCCGGATGTCCGCATACTGCTCATACAGAGGGGTTCGCTCCTCATACAAATCACGGAGGGACTGATTCTCTCTTACCACAACGCCTCTGCCCTTGATGTCAGCCAGCCGCTTTTCCAATACCGGATAGGAGACCTTCAGATATACAACCGTTCCGATTGCCTTTAGGTGTTCCATGGCTTCTCTTCCGTAGACCACGCTTCCACCTGTCGCAATCACCGTGCGCGTTGCCTCGATGCCTGCATTCACACGGTTCTCCACTTCGATAAATCCCTCAATTCCGGCTTCCTCAATAATCTCTCTTAAAAGCTTTCCTTCCTGCTGCTGAATCAGCAAATCCGCATCTAAAAACTGATACCCCATCAACTTGGCAAGAATTACTCCCACGGTACTCTTGCCTACCCCCGGCATACCAATCAGAATAATGTTATCTCTACTCTGCACTTTCTGTCCCTTCCACTTCTTCCGTATCTAAGGTCTGGGTAAAGGCATTCGTAAACTGAATCTTGGCAAGCATCTTCTCATCTACGGTCCAACCGTCATCCTCCTGCCATCCGCTCAGCGTATCGGTATATAAAGTATCCTGACGCTCCGCAATAATACTCTCGCGGTTTGCCTCTGTCGCATCTTCATCATGTTCACTGTCCAGACGGGCAATATAATATCCGGAATCTGTGGTAATCAGGGAAGTCATCTCCCCCGCCTTCAGCTTATCGAGTGCCTCCTTGACCGATGCATCCAAACCGGTGTCATCTGCGTCATAGGTTCCGGTGGTTGCCTCATAACCGAGCTCCTCCGCTGCGGACTCCAGCTCCTTCGGCTCCTCAATTGCATCATAGATGGAATTGGCCTCCTGCTCAAGCTGCGCCAGTTCTTCATCCGTATAATCTACATAGCTTCCGGAATCCGAATCATAATAAGA
>JBGVFC010000011.1:0-2712 GCA_045120755.1 Agathobacter sp.
CAAAGGATGGTGCCACAAAGCCAATCGTTCCCTGTTCTGATAAAAATCGCGGATATCTCATTCTCTCCTCCTGAATAATAAAAGAATCTCGCAGAGCGAGATTCTTCGATAACTATGCTGCACCAAACTGTACCTGATACATTCTCTTCCACTTGAAATACTGCAGATAAGATTGGATATTCTCCCATACGGAAAAATCCTTGCGGTAATTGAACTGTGTCTTGTATTCAATTCCCTGACGATTACACCAATTATAGATATCTGTCAATCCCAATTTCTCCACAGAACGGATATTGCGTAAAAAAAGAAATACCTTGGATACTTCTGTCTGGTCATATACATACAATTGAAAAATGGTATTCGGACATTCAATTGTAAACTGTTTCATTGATGATTTTCTTTCGTTCATAGAACCCCCATATCCTCCAAAAAACTAATATAATCTTACAATATTTTGGGCAAAATGAACACCCACTAATTCTAGTGCCCGTCCTTCCCATCTTAACAAAATATTGGGTTTTCAAAATGAACTATGTTCAATTATTGTTTTTCTATTGCTTTTGTGGCAGTACTCCTTCCCCGTCAAAAGCCGGAATAAAGCTCTCTAAAGCTACCTCCCTCTCCTGTGTAAAACCATGTTCAATTCCAAGCGAAAGCGCATATTGAACAAGGTTCATGTACGCTTCCTCACTGACTCTGTGCTGCAATTCCGGGTATTTTTCCACATGTGCCAACGGTGTATACTGGCTCATCAGACTGTAATAAATTTGGTTACCATAGTGTTCATACAGATACCGTAAACTTCTCCTGGCATCATGCAACAACCCCGGAAGAATCAAAAGGCGTACAACCACTCCTCTTTGGAGCAGGCCGTCTTCACCAAAGACCGCTTTGGGCTGCTGTCTTACCATTTCCGCAATTGCCTTCTGTGCAACCTCGGGATAATCCGGTGCATGGGAATACTTTTGTGAAAATGCACGGTCAGAATATTTAAAGTCCGGCAAATAGATATCTACAATTCCCTCTAACCTTTTTATGGTATCCACCAGCTCATATCCACCGGTATTGCAGACAATCGGAATGGACAATCCCTGCTCTCTCGCGTGCTCAACCGCCCATATGATATGCGGCGTATAATGTCCGGGCGTGACCAGATTGATATTGTGAGCTCCCTGTTCCTGAAGTTCTAAGAAGATTTCAACCAGCCGCTCCTTCGGGATGACCACTCCGGCATCCCCATGTGAGATGCTCTGATTCTGACAGAATACGCACCCCATGGAGCAGCCGCTGAAAAATACGGCACCGGAACCGTTCGTGCCGGATATGCACGGCTCCTCCCAATGGTGAAGTGCCGCCCTTGCCAGCTTCAGTTCTGCCCCCACCCGGCACACTCCATGACTGCTCTCTTGGTACCGGTTGGCTTTGCACTGTCTGGGACACAACGTGCAGCATTCATATTCTTTAAATTCCTGTTCCTGCAAACTTTTCATGTTTTACCTCTTGAATAACCTTTTTTTTCATAATATACTTGTAACAGTTCAGCCATAACCGACAGGTGGGCGAATCATGCTTGCATGAATGAGCACATCAGGCTGGTTATGAGCGGAGCGCCCGATTATGAGCAATCCGCTTGCGTAAGCAAGCTTTGAAGCCCGAAGGGCGAGATTGCGAATGGCGCGTGCTGAACGGTTACATAGATTCACAATATAAAATATATATTATATAAGGGAGATTACTATGAATCAATCAAACTGTATGGTTGCCCAGAGCGGTGGTCCAACTGTAGCAATCAATGCCAGCTTAGCCGGTGTCATTGCAGGCGTACAGGCTTCCGGTTTGTACGACACCTGTTATGGTGCAATCAACGGAATTCTTGGCATATTAAATCAGAACTACATCAATTTAAGTGAAACCATCTGCAGCGATGAGCTTCTTGACAAGCTGAAATCGACACCTGCCATGTATTTGGGCTCCTGCCGTCATAAGCTCCCAAATCTCAAGGATGATGATTCTCCGTATGTCTTCATCTTCAATCAGTTTGCCAAATACAATATCAAGGCATTTTTCTATATCGGCGGCAACGATTCGATGGACACCGTACTTAAGTTATCGGATTATGCGAAGAAAATCAATAGTGATATCCGCATAATTGGTATTCCTAAGACCATCGACAATGATCTGTGCATGACCGACCATACACCGGGATTCGGTTCTGCTGCCAAGTATATCGCATCTTCTATTCTGGAAATTGCGCACGATACCTTTATCTATGCGGTAAAGAGCGTAACCATCGTCGAAATCATGGGGCGCGATGCCGGCTGGCTGACTGCCGCTGCCGCCCTTGCCAGAAATGACTATAATACCGCACCGCATTTTATCTACCTTCCGGAGGTTGCCTTCCACAAGGAACAGTTCCTTGCCGACATTAAAGAGGCACTGAAAACCCGCGACAACATCATCGTCGCTGTCTCCGAGGGAATCCGCGATGAAGAGGGGAATTATATTACCGCATCGAAGGCGGTTGCAGATACGTTCGGACACCAGCAGTTAAGCGGTGCCGGAAAAGCTTTGGAATTCTTAGTCAAGGAGAATATCGGGGTGAAGGTACGCTCCGTCGAGGTGAATGTTCTCCAGCGCTGTGCGGCTCATCTTGCATCCAAAACGGATCTTGACGAAGCCTTTGAACAGGGAAAGAAGGGTGTTTCTCTCGCC
>JBGVFC010000012.1:0-18520 GCA_045120755.1 Agathobacter sp.
GGGAAATATAATGAACAAAAGTTTAGTCAGACGAATTCTACTGGTGATCACATCCATACTCAATTGCATATTTTCAGTAGGATATATGATAGAGCTATATAATCTGAACCTGGATGAGCATTTAATCCAATATCCTGACCACATAAATATTGATGGTTCAGACTTTACACTATTTTTTAGCCTTTTAGCCGGTGGAGTAAACGGATTACTGATTATTTTTACAGTAGGTGGTTCTATATTACTTACAACAATATTCATTCTGATTTTCTCAACACTTCTTAGAGTAACCACCATCAGAAAAAAGGACATGGTTACGAAATCGGAGTTGGTATTTACCAGACGCTTTATTATTATTTCTTCTATTTTTGCTCTTATCATTGGCATTTTATCTACGCACATAAAACTGTTTTTATGTGTTTTATGCTTATCATGGCAGCAACCTCTGTTTATGATGCTGATATACTATCATGCCTTGAAAAAACGGACTTCTTGAATATCAGATTTTCAATAACTTCGCATGGCTTCTTTTTCGCGTTCCTCTTGCCCGCGCCCTGTCAATCCCCAGGAAACAAAGGACGGATACCAAAAGATACACAAGCACTGCCATTCCCAGATAAGAAAATACAACCGGACCGAACGAATAGCTGTTCAATGTGCAAATCACATCCTCTGTCATCATAACCCGGACCGGAAAAAGGTAATTGATGTGATTCCACAGGCCACACTCTTTGCTCATCGGAAGCACGGCCGGACCTATCAAAAGCACAAATACAATTACCAGTGTTCCTAAACTTCCCTTTACCCTGGAAGAAAGAAATAGGGTAAACAGCGTAATCGTCAGCGCAATCAGAAGCATCATCGCAAAGGACACGATCAGGGTTTTGCCTATGGTCCAGTTATAAGGGATAATGGTGTACCATAGCTGCACCGGAAGCTCTGCTCCATGAAAACCGACCATTATTCCCACAATTGCCACACCCATGCCGATTCCTGCAGCTACATAGACAAGTGAAAACAGCACCGCTGTAAAAATCTTTGCGCAGATAAGTTTTGTCTTGCCGTATTTCGTGGTAAGTAACAATGCAGCGGCACCGGATTCATATTCCGAGGCAAATACAGGAGCGATACACACCGCAATCACAAACATAAAATAAAACCCGATTTCAATCAGCGACCATATACAATCCATGACCGATGTATCTCCCCACAGAAACGGAGTCTGCACCTCATTCTCTTTTTCCATCCAGAATGCCTTTTCTGCCTCCGAATAATTTCCATAGGAAAAATCCCTATTCAGATAATTTTCTACCTTCTCCAGCCTTCTCTCATAGAAATGGATTCCGTTTTCCGTCGGAATTTCGTTCAACTGATTCCATTCGATTTCTTCCCCGACATCCATGTAATTTCTGCAAAGCATATGCAGCAAATCCGACTGCGGACGAATGATTTCCAGATAAGCCACATCCGATGCAAGGTCCATATTCTGTTCCTGTATGTCCATTACCACGCCTGTCAGGTACTCCTCAGTCAGGACATCGGTCATCTTAGCTTTTGCCTTCTCCTGCCGCCGGAAAGCCTCTGTTCCACGTACATAGCTGTTCGTCTCTGCATCGTAGAAGGAGGTCTGTCTGACATAATTTACCGCACATACAAGCATCAGAAGCAAGCCTGCAAGCATCGCTATGATATTTAATTTTCGCCGGAATATTTTTTGAAATTCATAATAAATCATGCTTCTCATATGTTTGTTTCCTCCTCCGCTTTATAGCTTTCCTTAAAATAGTACAGATACAAATCTTCTAAAGTTCCCCGCTCCATGCCTGCACACGAAAAGGGCTTTTTGTCCGAAATAATACGATATTCGGTTTGCTTCCCCTGATGATGCAGATTCGCAACCAGATAGCGGCTTTCGATTTCTTCCAGTTCACTGTCATCGCCTACATAATTCCATACTTTTCCGGCAATCTGCGCTTCTAATACCTCAACCGGACCGCTCGTTAAAATCTGTCCCTTTTTCATGATAAAAATTTTATCTGCAATGGCTTCCACATCCGATACAATATGTGTGGACAATATTACAATCCGGTCTTTTCCCAAATCTGCAATCAGCTTGCGAAAACGCACCCGTTCCTTCGGGTCCAGACCTGCTGTCGGTTCATCCAGCACCAGTATTTTGGGCTCATTTAACAGCGCCTGTGCGATTCCCAGTCTTTGACGCATTCCTCCGGAAAAAGTCTTTATTTTACTTTTCGCCTCTTTGTCAAGCCCCACAAGTGTCAGAAGCTCCTCGCTTCTTTTTCTTGCATAACGGCCGCTCAACCCTTTTAGGGATGCAATGTACAACAGAAATTCCATTGCGGTAAAATTCGGATAATATCCGAAATCCTGTGGCAGATATCCCAACAGTTCCCGGTATTCCTCTCCCATAGACAAAATTTCCCTGCCATCCAATTTAATCTCTCCGCCACTGGGTTCCAAAATCCCGCAAATCATACGCATCAGGGTGGTCTTTCCTGCGCCATTTTCCCCTAATAGTCCGTAGATTCCATAGCTGAGCTCCTCCGTAATCCGGTCCACTGCAATTTTGTTTTTGTATTGCTTTGTAACTCTGTCAATCTTCAATTCCATGTTCTTCTCCCCTTTTTCACCTTATTGTGTCACTGCTTCAAAATGTTCCAGCCGGCGCCAGAGCTGTCGAAACTGATATACGATTCCAATCAGGCAGCCAAGCATAACTGCTCCCCATATCAGACGAAAATCACTCCGATAGATAGAAAATGCTTCCATCCGCCCGATGAAAATCACTCCCGCCAAAGCCACATACACCGATACACCCGCATACAATAGCTGCTGTCCCTTCCATTTTTTCATAAGAAGCAGCAACAAAAAGGTCATACAGACATACGGCGTCAGGCTATAAATCAGCACCGAAAGCGCATCCAGGCCAAGCCTTATTTTTGCAAACAGAATGCCTGCGAAGAGCACGCTTCCATTTATCAGGCTCAGCAAAAACAACCGCGCCATCACCAGCTTCCTTAGCGAGTATTTCGTGGAGCACTCAATCTCCAGCATACTCTGGTTGTAAATACGGGATATCTCATCCACGGTAAATAGCAGCAAAATCGGCGGTGTCACAGACAAGAGGCACAGCATTTCATTCGAGAGATGGAAAATCTGTCCATCCCAGACCGCATAAGAAAACAACAGCAGCCACAAAGCCTGCCCGAAAAAGACCAGTCGATTGATAAAACTAAGCTGCAATACCAAAAATTCCCGGAAGTTCCCCCACTTGCGGATGGGAATTTCATGCTGTGTGACAGCCGCAATTATCAGGTCTTTTTTCCTGTCATCAGGGATATCTTTTTCTTTTGCCACTTTTTTAAGTGTCTTTATAATCTCTTTTTGCATGATTTTTTGCTTCGTCATGTTCCGCTCCTTTCCTCCAGCTCTGTCCGCAGCATTTCCACGGCTCTTTTTACCCGGTATTTTGCGTTCGATACGCTAATCTGCAAAATATCCGCGATATCCCGGTATCTAAGTTCCTGATAGAACCGCAAAATAACAACCTCCTGCAATTCTTTGGGAAGAATATGTACCAGCTCTTTTATCAGAATCTGCTCCTCATCTGCTCCCTCACTTTTCATCTGTTCGGGTACATCCTCCAGATAAACAGGTTTTCGCCTTTTATAAAAATCCCTGCATTTGTTTCCGGCAATGACATACAGGAAATTTTGAAATTTATCGTAATGCCTGTAATCTTCGATATGCTGTATCATACTTACAAAAGTCTCCTGACAGATATCCTCCGCCACATGCCTCTCCCTGACATGATGCATGCAATAACGCAGAATGCTGTCGTAATAGCGCCGGATTAATTTATCCAGTGCATCCTTATTGCCATTTTGCGCACAACGAATCAGGTATTCATCCATCAAAGTCAATCCGTATCTCACCTCCACATATCGTCTAACGATTGAAAATACCAAAAAGTCAGTGTTGCTTCAAATATTTTTCCACAAAACACAAAAAGTACCTATACATTGTATAGATACTTTTCATGCCTGCTTTTTATTTCGAGTCTGCACCTTTTATATTTTTTAACAGGTTCAGCAATCCTTTTTCTTTGATAATCGCAATCCCCTGCCCCTCATCTCCCAACAGAATAAGATTGTCTCCCGGCTGAATGTCAAATATTTTTCTTGCCTTTGCAGGAATCACAATCTGCCCTTTGTCTCCAACCTTTACCATGCCAAAAATGTGTTTTCCTTTTGGCGGAACCATCAGTCCCATATGGTCTTCTTTGGCATAGTGAACCAGGTCGTCCATCGTGACGCCAAATACATCAGCAATTGCCATACACTTTTCGATATCCGGCAATGATTCTCCCGTCTCATATTTTGATAAGGTCTGCCTGGATACTCCTATTTTCTCTGCCAGTTCTTCCTGAGACAAATTGGCCATTTTCCGAAGCTCGATTAAATTATCACGAAACATCACTGTTCTCCCCGACGCTTTTTTATTCCCAGCACGCACCATCTTACGACCGGCACTCTGCTGATTACTGCATTTAAAATATAGGCACCCACAAAAGCTGCTGCTCCCGTAATCAGATAAACGATTGGTGCAGGCATATCCGGAGCGTAAATATGTAAATACCACGCGCACGCCGCAAGCGGTAAATAGTGGAAAATGTACAGCCCCCACGACTGCCTGTTCATGAATCTGCAAAATGCGTTATCAAAATTGCCAAACTTACTCATAAATGCCAAAATTGCCAGCGTGGCAATCCATGCATATGCATTGCATAACGGTGTATCCATCACCACATGCTCTGCATACGGCTTCTGCCAATAACAGATACAAAAACAAATCATCAGTATTACGGCAGCCACAACAAGCGGTATCCACACTTTGGAAAGTCTTTCCATCACAGAATCATGGGACAATACAAAGTAACCAATCAAAAAGGAAACTCCATAAATTCCAAACCGATATACCACAACCATCGGAGTATTTAATATCTGTGCTGCTCCCCATATTACAATCGCAAGCAACAGCAGCACGATTACATTGGACTTTTTGCACAGCTTGTAAAATCGGTCTTTTTCTATTTTCCGGATTACTACAAGAAGCAGTGAAAACATCCACAAGAGCTGGATAAACCACAATACACCGGTACCGCTCACGCACATAATGATGTATATCACCGGCTTTGGTACCATTGTCATCTGCTCAAGAGCTCCGCCCATCCGCATATTGTAATATCCCAGAATCCACTGGAATACAAACAGACCGATTGTTGACGGTACAAGTAACTTTACTGTCCTGCTTTGGATAAATTCTTTGTGCGTATGGTTTTCCAGATAGTATCTGGAGCACATTCCCGATACCACAAACAAAAGAACCATAAACCACGGATAAACAACATACTGAAACATATCCTGATACTGTACCCGCTCGGAAAACGGTCCGATTACCCCAAATGTCTCCACGCCATTGTACATATAGATGACATGATATATCACCACCAGTACAATCGTAATCCATCTGATGTTGTCCAAGTATAATTTTCTCATACAATTACCACCTTTGCAATTATTTTTAACATGATAATAGCAAGGATGGCATGTACCGTCCACCATGTATCTTTAACATATTCCGGTGCTTTTTGTTAATTTTATGAGCATCACAGAAACCGTTCTATCATTGCATCTACAATCAAGGTATTCAATGGTCTCTTTTTTGGTTATTGGGGACCACCTCATCTCCATTTTTCATGGTCCACACCGCGCATTCTCCTTCTTTATCTATGTACAATTTCACCTGACCGGTATTCATGGTACAGTACACACCGGCATTCACCTGCTGAATACGCGCGATTGCTTCTTCGGAAGGGTGCCCATACCGATTTGTTGCGGAGCAGGAAATCACGGCAATCCTTGGCGACCAATATTCTAAGAATTGTCCACTATTCGAATATTTTGAGCCATGATGCGCCACCTTATAAAAATCAATCCCTGTCTTGTCTGCTTCGCATTGTCCCAGCAAATCCAGTTCTGCTTCAGAAGAGATATCTCCAGTGAAGAGTCCGCGAAAATCCTCGTTTTCATACAAAAACACCAGCGACAAATCATTGGAATCCGCGCCTTGCTCCTGTATAGCAGCATCCGGTGCAAGGCAGGTAATGGTATCCGCCGGAAAAGCTAATGTATCTCCCGAACTTAACCAGATTACTTCTGTTCCATATTGCCCTGCAAGCGAAACCACCTCCTTCATCGCCGCATCCTCCTGCACTGCCATAGCTGCCACGAGGTAATGGATTTCATACCCCGATTCGAGGATTTCAATGAGTCCGCTGACATGGTCGGTGTCCGCATGGGAGATGAACCAATAGTCAATTTCCGCCACGCCCTTGTATTTGAAAAATGGCAAAATGCGACTGCTCCCCACCTGATTTACGCTGCTGCTCCCTCCGTCCACGAATAAAGAATCTCCGGTCTGTGTGCAAATATAGATTCCATCTCCCTGCCCGACATCCAGGATATCTACTTCAAATGCACGCCTCTTTCCGGTCAAAAGTACAAACAGCAGGAGGGCAATTCCTGCGAACCGCTTTTTGTAACCCTTTCGAAAATAAAACCATATTCCACAAAGCAATAGCAGTACTAGGTAATAGCACACGATTTTTGAAATACCCGGCGAGCCGGTAATCACCTGTGCATGAGGAAGCTTCAAAAAAAGTTCGGCAACCCGGTCATAGAATTGCAGAATCCACTGCGCCGGAAGCAGCACAATGGAAGCTGCGTGCGGAAAAAATATCCCAATCAGCCCTCCTGCGATTCCAAATCCAAACATCCATTTCACAAACGGCAGTACCAGCAGGTTGACGATGATTGCATAAGTTGGAATCTCATAATAGTAATATGCGACAATCGGAAGTGTCGTAAGCCATATGCCGGCTCCCGACAATATGCTGTTGACAAATTTTCTTCCTCCTGCATTGCTTTGTTCTGTTTGTCCGGATTCATCTGCACCCTCCACGGTAATACTGCTGCACACAATCGCAATTCCAAGTATGGCTGCCACAGAGAACTGAAACCCGGTATTTCCAAGCCAGAAAGGATTTTCCCACAGCAAAACCATGATTGTCAGACCGAGGGCATTCAACATGTCATAGCCTCTTCCCACCGCCTGAGCCAGCATGGTAAGTCCCAGCATTCCCAAAGCGCGGTATGTGGATACCGCGCCGCCGGACAATTGCACATACAGAAGCAGAACAGACAGGGAGCAGGCAAAAGAAAACCAGTAGCCTGCCCTTCTCCGACACAAAAACCGATACAGGCTCATCCCGACCAATGTAAGGTGCATACCCGATATCGCCGTGATGTGGCTGATTCCGCTGCTCTGGTATAGCTGCCGGATATCCTTGTCAAAATCTGCTTTTTCTCCGAGAATCATTGCAGAAAGTACACCTCCATATGGCTCCTTCATCCTTTCCAGATACACCCGATGAAGCCGCATCTTCCATTGACAGAGCTTTTCGCCAAGCCACTGTACCCGTCCGGCAGACTTTACAATCTGCGGGGCATACATACAATAGTCAATTTTCAGCGTTTCATAGTATGCGCGCGAATCGAACTGTCCCTCATTGACAGGTTGTGAAAACATATTCATTTTTCCTTGAAGTAACAGGATTTCGCCGATGGAATTTACATCAGCATCCAGATACAGAAGCACCCGGTTGCACGGGATTTTCTGTGAAGAAGACTGCTCATCGTCTGTAACACAGACCGCATAACAATCTTTTAAATAGTATAGAATGGAATCATTCTTAAATTCCTTTTTGTAGATTTTTCCCTGCAGAAGAACCTCGTCCCCTGCACGGATATGTGCCCGCTCATATGCGCGCCTGTCCAGTTCCGTTTCCATATGGAAAAAAGTTATTCCAAACACAAAGACTATGCAAACGCTTCTTGCCAGAAGTCTTGCATAGTCTCTCCCTCGAAACAGCCTTTCTGCTCCATAAATCAGAAGCAAAAAGGCAAGAACCGGTAAGTACCATTTCCGGTACACAGAAAAGAGAATCGCAAGAGCAGCCACGCATGCCAGCAAAAGCATTGGCCGTTTTCTCATATGTTATTCTCCTTCTGTGTCCTCCGATTCTTCGGTCGGAAGAATCAGACTTTCATCCCTCTCGTACATATTGGCCAGAGCAAAATCATAGCGGCATTTGCCCTTGGTATCGCCGTTGACCGAAATCTGCACCTTGTCCACGGTGGGAAGCTCCGTCAGCGAATCCACAATGGAATACAGCACCACCTTCTCTGTGATTTCGATATTCTGATTCAGAAAAGTCTCATCCATATTCACATAGCACACGCCGTCCACCGTCGAAATGGTAATCAGCCGGGTTCCGCTTGGAATCGTCGCTAACGCGTCCTGCGAGGAAGGTCCGCTGATGAGCTGCTCCATCACCAGCTTGTCCAGTGAAATATTGGAGCTGTACGGTACGGTGCGCGTCTCCGGCACAAGTCCCGTGCCATCCTTGCTCGCGTAGTACAAGGTCAGGGTGGTCTCGATAATCGTATTAATCTGCTCTCCCGGATTCTCCACAAAGCTGTCCTCATTCATACTGCCGATCAGCGCTCCGTTCTTGTCGCAGAGCGGAGTGGAATCAACGGTAAATGAGACATAATAGATTCCGTCCATCTGAAGCATGGTCTTGACAACGGCTGCCCTGACCAGTACTTCCTCTGTCGTTGACAGTTCATTGTATTCCTTGCTAAAATCAATAATCAGCGAATACCCGTTAAATACATACGAATTGACTGTGATATTGGAAGGAATCGTATGTCTAAGCTCCGGAACAGAAGGCTCACCGGCAAGCTGCTCCAACAGTTCACCGGCAAGCTGTTCATTGTTCTGCGCCTGCGGCACATACTCTACCGGGGCGATTCGTGTTGTATCCATATTCAGATAATAAATCTGATACGCATGTTCGTCACTTCCCTTGCCGCACCCACCCAAGAGTCCCAAGAGCAGCAACGGAATCAGAAAAAATACAAATCCTTTTTTCATGTATTGCTCCTGTCTAAAATTTATTCATTGCGGATGTACTTGATTGGAATACGGACATCAAATGTCGTCCCCTCCTCCAATGCGCTGTACACCTTAATTGCGCCGCGGTGCATCAATATACTGCTCCGCGTAATTGCAAGTCCAAGTCCGGTTCCGCCGATTTCCCGCGAATGTGACTTGTCCACACGGTAAAATCTCTCATAAATATGATCCAGAGAATCCTCCGGAATGCCGATTCCGTTGTCCTCAATCTTCAGATAAAAATACTGATAATCCGCATTCAGGGATACGTGCACCCATCCGGTACCGTCGTTCCGATTATACTTGATGCCGTTCTCTACGAGATTGGTAATCGCAAGGGTGAGCTTCACTTCATCCACCTCTGCGACAACCGGACGGAAGCTCTCCAATACAAGCTCTACCTTCTGCTTATCTGCAATCGGCTGCAGGCGCTTTAAAATCTGCTCCATCAGCTCGTTGATTTTTACCGTTGTAATATTAAGGTCTGCTGCGGATTTGTCCATCTTCACCAGCGAAAGCAAATCGGTAATAATCTTGTTCTCGCGCTCGATTTCATTGGTGATATCCTGCATAAATTCCTGATACATCTCTTTTGGTGCATCCGGCATACTGTTAATGGAATCCGCCAGCACCTTCATGGACGTCATTGGTGTCTTCAGTTCATGCGAGACATTGGATACAAATTCCTGTCTGGACTCATCCACCACCTTCATCTGTGCGAGCATTTCATTTAACTTCTGACAGATACGCTCTGTCTCTGTATAATCATTAATCTGCAGATTCTCTTCCCCGTATCCGCCGGAGATTGCGGCAATGCCATCCGACAATTTCTGCAATGGCTTTGTGGATTGCAGTATGGATAAAATTGCAAAAAACACAACAACAATGGTAATCAAAACCAATGCCGTGATTGCAACCCTGCGCAGATAAATCAGATTCAGTATGATGTTATCCGTCGATACACTCACTAACATAACTCCATGCACCGTGTTCATCCGGTCGTCCGGGTGAATGATGGGAATGGTCATCTCGATATAATGGCTGTCCGGATCGTAATTTGTCTGTGTCTGACCGGAAAAGGTCTTAACGACCTCCTCGGAAATGATGGTTCTGCGTTCATCCATATCGTAGGTGTCGTAAATAATCTTGAAGGTATCATCTACAAGAATCACGCGCCCATCATAGATATTTGTCAACAGTCGAAGCTGCGCCTCTATGATATCCGCCGACTGGGCACCATCCATCATAAAATCGCTTGCCGCAATCTGATTGGCAAGAATCTTCGCCTGACTCATAATCTCACTCTGACGAATCGCAACCGCACGTTCTTCGTAGGAATTTAAGATTCCCGCGCATACTACGATGCCCGGGATGAGTGCTGTCAGACAAATAATTATAACCAACCGCGCATTTAAGCTCTTAAATATTTTTAAGATTTTCGGTTTTTTCTTCATGGAATATCCTCAACCTGACCTTATTTCTGATAGTAATAGTAGCCAACACCCCATTTGGTGTGAACATACTTCGGCTCGCTCGGATTCGCTTCGATTTTTTCGCGAAGTCTCCTCACATGCACATCCACCGTCCGGACATCTCCCGGATAGTCCTCGCCCCAGACGGTGCGCAGCAGTACCTCCCTGCTGTACACTTTGTTCTCATTTTTGACCAGAAGTTCCAATACATCAAATTCTTTGGCGGTCAGATTCACTTCCCTGCCAAGGATAAACAGCCGTCTGCTGTCGGTATCCAGCTTCAGGTCGCCTTTTTCGAGAATGGAGTTGTTCTGCTCCTGCTTTTGCACCGGGGCAGAGGTTCTGCGCATGATTGCCTTGATTCTTGCCTTCACTTCAAGGATATTAAACGGTTTGGTGATATAATCGTCCGCGCCATATTCCAGACCAAGGATTTTATCCATATCATCACCCTTTGCCGTAAGCATGACAATCGGCATATTCGAAAATTCCCGAATGGCCTGACAAACCTCAAATCCGTCCATCTTAGGAAGCATGATGTCAAGAAGAACCATATCATACGCATTCTGTCTGGCGAGATTCAATGCCTCCTCGCCATCATATGCACAGTCAACCTCCATGCCATCCTGCTCCAGACTAAAACGAATCCCTTTTACGATCAGCTTTTCATCATCCACTACAAGAACTTTCTTTGCCATACCCATACCTCAATTAACCATAATATAATCTTTTATCTGCCGGAACAAACCCTCTTTGATTCCGGAGATATTCATAATTTCCTCAATGGAAGAAAAATCACCATTCTCCTGCCGGTAGGAAACAATGGCTTTCGCCTTCGCCTCCCCGATTCCCGGAATTGTCATAAGTTCTTCTGCCGTCGCTGTATTTAAATTCACACGCGAATCATCGGAAGAAGCCGCAATATCTGCCCCGTCCGAAAGTGTCTTTTGACCGGCCATCTCCGATGCTCCCTGCCCGGCTCCGGCGCCTAAACGCTCTTTTGCCTCCGCTTCCGTAGGTACAGAAATCATTGCCCCATCCACGAGGCGCTCTGCAAGATTCCAGTAATCCCGGCTGGCTTCCTGTGTCAGTCCGCCTGCTGCCTCCACCGCATCACAGATTCTTGCACCTTCCGGCAACATATATACACCGGGTACACAGACTTCTCCACAGACATACACACAAATCTGCTGCCCGCTTTCGATATCCTCAGCCGTTTTTTGAGCTTCTGTCCCGTCAGATACCGCTTCTTCTTTCGTTCCGTCCGGTGCATTCGCTCCCTCTGCATATGTTTCATCCGGTGCTTTGCCGTCTTCCCGATATAACGGCTGTCCTTCTGTTTCCTCCTCTGCGATAAGCAGTTCTGCCCGCGAATGTCCGCATCCGGCAAGCCCTGCCAACAAGATAAGCGCAACTGCCACTCCGGCAACACAGTATTTATTTTTCTTCATCATAAAATCTCCTTCCTTGCGAAGGAGTTTTGGCACTTTGTCTTATTTTAACAACTTTTTACAAATATTACAAGTCTATTTCAATCTTCCAAAACTTGTTTTAATTTTGCAATCATTTCATCCACATGCTCTTTTTCAATAATAAGCGGTGGTACAAAACGAATCACATCGCTTCCCGCCGAAATCACAATCAGCCCCTTCTCCAATGCCTTTGTGGCAACCTGTCCGACCGGAAGGGTACATACGAGTCCCTGCATAAAGCCTTTGCCGCGGCGTGCAGTCAGGCAGTCATGGGTTGCTACCAGCTCATCCAATTTCTGCTCAAAATACGGCGCCACCTCATTGACATGCTCTAAGACATGGAGCTCCTCAAACTGGTCAAAGACGGCGGATACTGCTGCCCCGACAAACGGATTGCCGCCGTAGGTCGTGCCGTGGTCTCCCGGTGCGAGGGACTTGTCTGCAACCTTCTGTGTCATGACGAAGGCTCCGACCGGAACGCCGCAGCCCAATGCTTTTGCACAGGTCATAATATCCGGCTTCACACCGTAATTCTGCCATGCGAACATTTTTCCGGTACGTCCCATACCGCACTGAATCTCATCCAGTATGAGAAGAATATCACGCTCATCACACAACGCACGGACACCCTCCAAAAATTCCTGCTCTGCCGGATAAATGCCGCCCTCTCCCTGAATCGTTTCCATAATAATCGCACAGGTTTTGTCCGTAATCTGTGCCTTTACACTGTCAAGATTATTAAAATCAGCGAACTTCACCCCCGGCAGCAACGGCTCAAACGGCTCCTGATAATGTGCATTGCCCGTAACAGAGAGCGCGCCGATGCTTCTTCCGTGGAAAGAATGGTTCATCGCGATAATCTCATGGCCTGCATGTCCATCCCGCGTAAATGCATATTTCTTGGCAGCCTTGATGGCACCCTCGATTGCCTCTGTTCCGCTATTTGTAAAAAATACGCGGTCCATCCGGCTGGCAGCCAGCAATTTTTCTGCCGCCTTAATCGTCGGCGCATTGTAATACAGATTCGAGGTATGAAGCAGCGCATCCACCTGCGAATTCAAAGCGTTTTTGTGTGCCTCATTACTGTACCCCAATGCACATACCGCTATTCCTGCCGCAAAATCCAGATATTTTTTGCCGTCCGTGTCGTAGAGATAGACGCCCTCCCCGTGGTCAAGTACCAGTGGAAAACGATTATAGGTATGCAATAGACTGCTCTCGGCAGCGTCCATATATTCCTGTTTGTTCATAGAAATGCTCCTCCGCTATTTTTACTGAAAGTATTTTTCTTCGTCGTCCCCTAAGATTGCTGTACCGATTCCCTTATTCGTGAAGATTTCCAGCAGCAGGCAGTGTGCGATTCTTCCATCTAAGATATGTACGCGGGATACGCCGTTCTCAATGGCATCAATACAATTGTTCAGCTTCGGAAGCATGCCGCCGCCGATAAATCCATCCCCAATCAGTTCCCTTGCCTCGGAAACGGTAAGCTCGGAAATCAAGGTGGAAGGATCCTTCGGGTCTTTATATACGCCCTCGATATCCGTTAAGAATGCGAGCTTTTCCGCGGAAACAGCTCTTGCGATGGCGCAGGCAGCATCATCTGCATTGATATTGTAGGTATTGTATTCCTCATCCATTCCAATCGGACAGATAATCGGAAGAAAATCTCTCTCCAGCAAATCGTATAAAATCTTCGGATTCACCTCTGTAATCTCACCGACAAAGCCGATATCCTGTCCATCCGACAATTTCTTTTTAACCTTGAGCAGCCCCCCGTCCTTGCCACTGATTCCGACAGACTGTACGCCGAGTTGTTCTACCAGTCCGACGAGGGATTTATTGACTTTGTTGAGTACCATTTCTGCAATTTCCATGGTTGCTTCGTCGGTCTTGCGCAGACCGTTGATAAACTGCGGTTCCATACCGACTTTTCCAACCCAGCGGCTGATTTCCTTGCCGCCGCCGTGTACGATAATCGGCTTAAATCCAACCAGCTTAAGCAGGGTAACATCCTGTATTACCTGCTCCTTTAAGGCTTCGTCCACCATCGCGGAACCACCGTATTTGACAACAATAATCTTGCGGTTAAAACGCTGTATGTACGGGAGTGCCTCTATGAGCACCTGTGCCTTTGCCAATACCTCATCCATGTTCTGTTCTGCCATCTTTTTATCCTCTTTTCCTGATTACTTATTATTGAATAAAGCGCGTGATATTATCTTCATTCAATGTAAAATCATAATAGTTCAAATCCTCTCTGTAATTCCATGCTTCGCCCTTCCAGAACTGATTGCCAATCTCGTTGGACTTGAACGCAATAATATTGACCTTGTTAATCTGCTCTGCCTGCAGTGCCCGCATACATGCAACTGCCATGGACTTGCCGATTCCGTGCTTGCGGTATGCTTCGTGTACACAGACATGATACAGACATCCCCGCCGTCCATCATGTCCACACAGGATGGCTCCCACAATCTTCCCATCGACCTGTGCAACAACGCTTGTGGTGGGATTTCTCTTTAAAAAACGCGCAATCCCTTCCCGCGAATCATCGATGGAGCGGATACCAAATCCATGGATTCCCATCCACAGTTCATATACCGCTTCGTAATCTTCCAATGTCATAACCCGAATCTTATAATTGATTTTATCCATACTGCCGCATACTTTCTATTTTTCTTTTTCACCGTATTCCCTAAAAATGAGTTGTTACGGGAACATCGGAACCATACGAAGTCCCTCTGCCTCATCAAAACCAAACATCAGGTTCATGTTCTGTACTGCCTGTCCTGCTGCCCCTTTGACCAGATTGTCAAGTGCACCCATCATAATAATTCTTCCGGTCCGCTCGTCAATCACAAAATTCACATCCACGTAATTGCTGCCCTCAACCCATTTTGTCTCCGGACATACGCCTTTTTTGAGGACGCGCACAAACTTCTCATCTGCATAATATTTATCATAGACAGCTTTGACTTCCTCATAGGTCGGATAAGTGCCGTCTGCCTTCTTATTCAGCGTCGCATATTCCGTGGCAAGGATTCCTCTGTTCATCGGAACAAGGTGCGGTGTGAAATTGATGACAATCTCATGCCCTGCCGCATAGCCTAACTGTTCTTCTATCTCCGGCGTATGTCTGTGACTGGCAACACCGTATGCCTTCATGTTCTCATTCACTTCACAGAACAGATTTGCAGTCTTGGCTCCCCTGCCTGCCCCGGAGGTGCCGGATTTGGCATCTATAATCAGTGTGTCCGGATCGATGATTCCCTCTTTTACCAGCGGATATGCAGTCAGAATGGAACAGGTCGTATAACAGCCCGGATTCGCAATCAGCCTCGTATCCTTTGTGACCTTGCCACGATTGATTTCGCACAGACCGTAAACCGCTTCGTCAATAAACTGCGGACTCTTGTGCTCAATCTTGTACCATTTTTCATAAGTAGCAACATCCTTAATACGAAAATCTGCACTCAGATCAACAATCTTAACCCTGCTTAATATCTCCTCTGTCAGAAGCCCCGCCAGATAGCCCTGTGGCGTTGCGGTAAAAATCACATCCACCAAAGAAGCAAGCTCCTCCATGTTATCGTCCATGCACTTTGCATCCACGATTTGAAACATATTGCCGTAGATGTCTGCATATTCCTGCTCGATATAGCTTCTTGAGCCATACCATGCGATTTCTGTCTCCTTATGATTCATCAATATCCGCACCAGCTCTGCTCCTGCATATCCGGTTGCTCCGATAATTCCCACTTTAATCATGTGTTCGCCTGCTTTCTGTATTTTATTTTTTCATCGTTATTCAAAACCGCTCCCACGTCCGCATTCCTGCGCACACCGGGATTCTGAATAGCTGCCTCTAAATAATATAGTATATCCCACTCATTCCGTAAAGAGAAAATTTTCACAAATTTGTGTATATTTATGCATTACTTTTCTATTTTATACATTTTTCATGCATATTTTTTCGGTTTTCTGCCTTGCGTTCCTGCATGAATTGTTGTATAGTTTTAGATAGCTTATTTACAAGAATACATATAAGGAAGGATAACTGGTTATGAAAGAAAAAGTTGTTTTGGCGTACTCCGGTGGTCTTGATACTACCGCAATTATCCCTTGGTTAAAGGAGACTTATGACTATGAAGTTGTCTGCTGCTGTATCAACTGCGGACAGGGTGAGGAATTGGACGGACTTGAGGAAAGAGCAAAGTTGTCCGGCGCTTCCAAATTATACATTGAAGACATCACGGATGAATTCTGTGAAGATTACATCATCCCATGCGTACAGGCCGGTGCTGTATATGAACACAAATATTTGCTCGGAACCTCTATGGCGCGTCCGGGAATTGCCAAAAAATTAGTAGAAATCGCAAGAAAAGAGAATGCCGTTGCAATCTGCCACGGTGCTACCGGCAAGGGTAACGACCAGATTCGTTTTGAACTTGGAATCAAAGCACTTGCTCCGGATATCAAGGTAATCGCTCCTTGGCGTCTTGATACCTGGAAGATGGATTCCCGTGAAGCAGAAATCGAATACTGCCGTGCACACGGAATTGACCTTCCATTCTCCACAGACAGCAGCTACAGCCGTGACCGTAACTTATGGCACATCAGCCACGAAGGTCTTGAGCTTGAGAATCCTGCCAACGAGCCGAATTACGACCATCTTCTGGTTCTCGGTGTGACACCGGAAAAAGCTCCTGATGAGGGCGAATATGTTACCATGACTTTTGAAAAGGGTGTTCCTAAGACCGTCAACGGCAAGGAAATGAAGGTATCCGATATCATCCGCGAATTGAACCGTCTCGGCGGCAAGCACGGTATCGGAATTGTCGATATCGTTGAGAACCGTGTCGTTGGCATGAAGTCCCGCGGTGTCTATGAGACGCCTGGCGGAACCATTCTCATGGAGGCTCACGATCAGCTTGAGGAATTAGTCTTAGACCGTGCTACCATGGAAGTAAAGAAGGACATGGGCAACAAGCTTGCACAGGTTGTCTACGAAGGCAAATGGTTTACTCCTCTGCGCGAGGCAATCCAGGCATTTGTGGAGTCCACTCAGGAATATGTGACCGGCGAGGTTAAGTTCAAGCTCTACAAAGGCAATATCATCAAGGCCGGAACTACTTCTCCGTATTCCCTTTACAGTGAATCCCTCGCAAGCTTTACTACCGGAGATTTGTATGACCACCATGATGCAGATGGCTTCATCACATTGTTCGGTCTTCCACTGAAGGTTCGTGCAATGAAGCTGCAGGAGATTAATCAGAACAAGAAATAGATTTGTAGGAACTTATATAAATCTGAATGAATTTGCATATTCCCTGCAGACACGCTCTCGCTCGAAGCGCAACATAGCGGTACTAAATTCGTTGAAGAGCACTCATTAAGTACCGATGTTGCTTAACGGTCTGCATGGAATAGCAAAATTCATTCATACACATCACACTTCATACAAATATATATAAGCTATAATAATATAAAGAGGCTACCGCTCTAATAAAGCGATAGCCTCCTTTTATTACTTCTATATAATTTTCCGTGTATAGCGCAGGTTAACGCGTCTGGCGGCTTCGGATTAAATCGACAATCTCCTGTCTTAAGTCCACGCCCCTGTTCATGGTGTTCCGGTTGGCGGTCTTGGATGAAAACAGATGTCCTAATATCTTGGATGCGACATCATATTTTTCCAGCTTAAATGCCATTTCTGCCATCAGCAAATCCAGCGTATCCTGGTCCATACCGCAGATTGGGATTGTCTCTGTCTCGATGGCTTTCATCATGCCTTCATAAGCCTGCTCATAGTAGGCCATCTCTTCTTCCCGGCATTTTTTGAGTGCCTCGGCATTCGCCTCATCCGACTCATCTAACATCTCTGCCTTGCCTCTGCACAGCCATGCCATCTTCAGGCAGGTATATGCCCGCTCACTGTTTGCTCCCTTTTTGACAATTGTATTGAAAAGGGATAATTTGTAGCGGTCTAAAGCCGTATCGTAGTCATAAGTATCCGGTACAACTTCGCCCTTGCTCTTAAAGCGTGCGCACACACCCTCCCGGATCAGCTTAATCTGAACCGGTGACAGATGGGTAAAATACCGCTCCATCCCTGTATATCCACAGTGCGGACAGGAAAGAATGTCGTATTTTAAGGTATCAATATACTGAAATCTCGGCCGCAAATCCTTGTCCGGCTCAAGCCGTCTTGCTTTGGATGCTCTTACCACGCGTGCCGAAAACAACTGGTCGCACACGACACAGCGAACTGTTTTTGTAAACAGAAAGTCCTTCTCTTCCGGTTCTTTTACTTCTGTGTGCTGGTCATGCTCCGGGGCATGCTTCGGCTTGGAATTGTCCGCGAATAAATCTCCGACCTCCTGCCCGTCCAGACCAAACTTTTCTAACCCTTCAAATATATTCATGTGCACTCCTTTCACGCAGTAGGAAGTTTAAAGGAGCTCTTCAGGGAAA
>JBGVFC010000013.1:0-4985 GCA_045120755.1 Agathobacter sp.
AGTTCATCCTGATTGCATATCTGCACAAAATGTTCTTCCCGACTGTTGTAATTGCTGACATTATCAATCGGAGTACCCTTATCCCGCAGCTTTCCGAACGGAAGGTCCTTCACCTTCATCAGATGCATCTGTCCCGTATTGGTAAAAATACAGATGCGTCCGGTATTTTTGACAGTAAATACATACCGGTTCTCCGAATCGACAGTATCCTTATTGCGCTCGTAGATGGATGTATCAATTGTCTTTGCATAGCCAAACCGGTCCATGAGAAATACCACATCATGTTCTTCCACCGGTTTCTCAATTACCACCGCCTCTGCAAGATTGTCAATCACGGTCCTGCGTGCAGCCCCATATTCCTTCTTGATTGCCTGAAGTTCACGGATAATCACCTTCGCCATGGAGGAGCGGTGTGCAAGAATATCTTCATATTCGGCAATATTCTTAAGTGTCGCATCGTGCTCCTTCATCAGCGCCTCGATTTCCAGCCCAATCAGACGGTACAGGCGCATCTCAAGAATCGCATTCGCCTGTCTCTCCGTAAAATGAAGCTGTGCAGCCATCTTCTCCGAACTCTTCGTCTTAAAATGAATCGGCTCTGTGATACCCTGTGTCAGACAGGCTCTCGCATCCGCTACATTCTTACTGCCTCTTAGGATCTCGATAATCAGATCGATGACATTGCAGGCCTCAATCAGCCCCTCCTGTATCTCCTTCTTGTCCATTTCCTTGTCAAGCAGCGTCTGATATTTTCTGGTCGTAATCTCATACTGGAAGTTCACATGATGGCGGATAATCGGAACAAGTCCCATCGTCTCCGGTCTTCCGTCCGCAACGGCAAGCATATTGACACCAAAGGTGTCCTCCAGCTTGGTCTTTTTATATAAAAGATTTTTCAGTTCCTCAATATTGGCACCCTTTTTCAAATCAAGAACTATCCGGATTCCCTCTTTGGAGGACTGATTCGTAATATCCACAATATCTCCGGTCTTCTTGGATTCTACCAGCCCATACACATCATTCAAAAACTTTCCGATATTCGCGCCAATCATGGTATAAGGAATCTCTGTGATGACAAGGCGCTCCCTGCCTCCCTTGACATGTTCCTCCTCGATGCGTCCGCGCACCTTAATCTTGCCGGTACCGGTCTCATAAATCTCGAGCAGGTCATCCTTGTTGGCGACAATTCCCCCCGTAGGAAAATCCGGTCCCGGAATATACTGCATCATCTCCTCCGTCGTGATATCCGGATTCTTCATATATGCAATCACACCGTCAATCGTCTCCGCGAGATTGTGGGGTGGAATACTCGTCGCCATACCGACTGCGATACCTTCCGCTCCGTTAATCAGCAGATTTGGTACCTTGACCGGCAATACGGCAGGCTCCTTTTCGGTCTCATCATAATTCGGTACAAAATCCACAACATTCTTATCTAAATCTGCCAGATAGGCTTCCTGCGTAATCTTCTGAAGGCGTGCCTCCGTGTATCGCATAGCAGCCGCACCGTCACCCTCAATGGAGCCAAAATTGCCATGCCCATCCACAAGCGGAAGTCCCTTTTTGAAATCCTGTGCCATCACAACCATCGCATCATAGATGGAAGCATCTCCGTGCGGATGGTATTTACCCATCGTATCACCGACAATACGCGCACTCTTACGGTACGGCTTGTCATAACGGATACCGAGCTCATACATGTCATACAAAGTCCGCCTCTGCACCGGCTTTAAACCATCCCGCACATCCGGCAGGGCACGGGCGATAATTACGCTCATCGCATAATCAATATATGATTTCTGCATCAATTCTGAATATTCTGTTTGGATAATACTGCTTGTTTCCGGCATCTCTTATCTCTCCTGTTCCATTCTTCCTAAGGTAACCGTTCGTACCTTCTCTCATCATTTTTACACATCAGATATCTAAAGCCGCATCGTGCGCATGCTCATAGATAAAGGCCTTCCGGGGCGGGACATCGGTTCCCATGAGAAGTGCTGTGATGTCTGAAGCCATACGCCCGTCTTCAATCTCAATCCGCCGCATCTTTCTAGTCTCCGGGTTGAGCGTGGTCTCCCAGAGCTGGTCTGCATCCATCTCTCCAAGTCCCTTGTATCTCTGTAAGGTAAAATTGCCCTTGTGCGTCCTGCGGTAGTGCTCCAGCGCAGCATCATCATACAGATACTCTTCCTGCCCCTTCGAAGGAATTGCCTTGTACAGAGGCGGCATAGCCACATACACATGTCCCTCAAAAATAAGCTCCGGCATAAACCGGTAAAACAAAGTCAGAAGCAGAGTTGAAATATGTGCTCCATCGACATCCGCATCCGCCATAATAATAATCTTGTCATAGCGCAGCTTCGTGATATCAAAGTCATTGCCATATCCCTCGGAAAATCCACAGCCAAATGCATTGATCATGGTCTTAATCTCCGCATTGGCAAGCACCTTGTCAATACTCGCCTTCTCGACATTTAAAATCTTGCCCCGGATTGGCATAATCGCCTGAAACATACGGTCACGCGCCATCTTGGCAGAGCCACCTGCGGAATCTCCCTCGACAATAAAAATCTCACATTTGGAAGCATCACGGCTCTCACAATTGGCAAGCTTGCCATTCGAATCAAAGGAGAACTTCTGCTTCGTCAAAAGATTCGTCTTAGCCTTCTCCTCCGACTTGCGAATCTTCGCCGCCTTCTCCGCACAGGAGATTACCGTCTTAAGGATGTCCAGATTCTTGTCGAAAAACAACTGGATTTCCTCTCCGACCACCTTCGCAGTCACACGGGAAGCATCCTGATTATCCAGCTTGGTCTTTGTCTGCCCCTCAAAACGTGGGTCGGGATGCTTGATGGTAATTACCGCAGTCATGCCATTGCGCACATCCGCGCCGGTAAAATTCATGTCCTTCTCCTTCAGAATTCCCAATTCCCTCGCATAGGAATTGATGACGGTCGTGAATACGGTCTTGAACCCGGTAATATGGGTGCCACCCTCCGAATTGTAGATATTATTACAGAAGCCCAGTATATTCTCATGAAATTCATTCGTGTACTGAATCGCTGCTTCTACGGTAATGCCTTCGCTCTCACCCTTAAAATAGATTACATCATGCAATACTTCCAGATTCTTATTCAAATCCTTGACAAATCCAATAATTCCGTCCGGCTCATGATACTCGATGTGCTCTACCTCATCTCCGCGGCGGTCCTCATATATAATGGTAAGCTTCGGATTCAGATAAGCCGTCTCATGCATACGGCTCTTAACCTCATCCTCCTTAAAGCGCGTCTTCTCAAAAATCTCCGGGTCCGGCAGAAAATTAATCTTCGTCCCGGTCTTCTTTGTCTTCCCTAACTTCGGCAAAAGACCATTCTCCAGCGCAATGACCGGATTGCCCCTCTCATAACGGTCATGATGGATATAGCCCTCTCTGCTGATCTCCACATCCATATAAGTCGACAAAGCATTCACTACCGAAGAACCGACACCGTGGAGACCACCACTCGTCTTGTATGCCGCATTGTCAAACTTTCCGCCCGCGTGCAGAGTGGTAAAAACGACTCTTGCCGCGGAAACACCCTTGGCGTGCATACCAATCGGGATTCCACGTCCATTGTCTTCCACGGTACAGGAACCATCCCTCTCAAGTGTCACCCAAATGGTATCGCATTCTCCCGCCAAATGCTCATCCACGGAATTGTCCACAATCTCATAAATCAAATGATTCAGTCCCTTGCGGGAAACACTTCCGATATACATACCCGGCCGCTTACGGACCGCCTCAAGTCCTTCCAAAACCGATATACTAGATTCATCATATACTGACTGCTTCGCCATACTACACCTCAACGCTAACTTTTTCCTATCTAACTCTCAAGACACTTCATATGTGCAATCACCATCACTGCAATCCGAAATGTCATGGCATCCTCAAAGGTTCGGATATCCAGTCCGATTGCCTTCTCAATCCGCTCCAGACGGTAGACCAGCGTATTTCTATGTAAATATAATTGTCTCGCCGTCTCGGAGATATTCAGGTTATTCTCAAAAAATTTATTGATGGTTGACATAACCTCTTCGTCCTCAAGGATTTCAGGGATTTTTCCGTCAAACACTTCCTTGATATACATCTGACACAGACTCATGGGAAGCTGATAAATCAATCGGCCGATTCCAAGCCTGCCATATGATATCGTGTCATATTCCGCATAGAATACCCTTCCCACCTCCAGAGCCATCCTGGCCTCCTGAAAGGATTGTGTGATATCAGAAATTTTTGTGACGATATTGCCGTATCCCACGCGGATTTTAATCATTGCTTCCATATGAAGATTATCTACCAGCCGGTCGGCAATCTGTTTTAATTCCTGCTCCATCTGCTCCTCAGCAATGTTCGCAAGCTCCTTGACCAAAACCACACTATGTTCATCCACATTCGTGACAAAATCACCTGATTTCATATCGGAGAGATTCCGTACCAGCTCCAGTACCGTCTCATTGTTCTTATTACCGGTGTCAATCACATAGACCACCCGCTTTGCGTTGCTGATATGAAGCTTTTTCGCCTTGGAATTCAAATCGACAGGAAGCAGATTCCCGAGCAGCAGATTGCGGATAAATGTATTCCTGTCATAATTTTCTGCCTGACTGAGCAGCAGATTGCGAATCTGGCACACCGCCATTCTTCCGAGTACCGCAGCATCCTCCTTCGTATCCATGACAAGAACATACTCCGTATCACCTTCCATTACCACCCGAAAATACATGCCATCCGGATAGAGATCATATTCCAAATCCCGCTCTAAGAACTCTCTGACATACTCGCCGCGCGGAGTCTGCGCATTGGTTCCCTCAACATATTCTCCTGATACCTGAAAAAGGCTGACATCAATTTCTGTGATTTCTCTGATTTCCTGTAATGCTTTGCGCAATTTCTGATTCGTCTTCATATTCTACCCATCTATAAAACTCGTAAAAACCGG
>JBGVFC010000014.1:0-41237 GCA_045120755.1 Agathobacter sp.
TGCCGCACCGGTGTATGATAAGGCAATCCAGAAGAGAATCCGTGAGATGTTTTCCGTCATGCTCTCCGATGATGAAAAGGGCAGGGAGCAGGATGCCAACGGAGATTACCATAGACGCAAAATCAATGAAGTTCCAATGAATTCGCAGGAGTATTTTTATGAGCAGGCTTATGCGAATGTGAGAGAATAATAGTTGTATTTTTCGGAATCTGATATTATTATAGAGTATAATAATTCCGAACAACACGAAGGAGAATAAACAGATGATTAGAATTGGAATTTTTGGATATGGCAACCTGGGCAAGGGCGTCGAGTGCGCAGTAGCAAAGAACAAGGACATGGAGCTGGTGGGAGTATTTACCCGAAGAAATCCGGATACGGTTTCGGTGCTTACCCCGGGGGTTCAAGTGTACCATGAAGATGCACTTAAGGATATGAAGGATGAGATTGATGTGCTCATTCTCTGCGGCGGAAGTGCAACCGACCTGCCGGAGCAGACACCGAAATACGCAGCTATGTACAATGTCGTGGACAGCTTTGATACACATGCCCGCATTCCGGAGCATTTTGCAAATGTGGATGCCGCAGCAAAGGCTGCCGGCAAGACCTGTGTGATTTCCTGCGGCTGGGACCCGGGAATGTTCTCACTCAACCGTTTGTATGCCAACTGCATCCTGCCGGATGGAAAGGATTATACATTCTGGGGCAAGGGTGTCAGCCAGGGACATTCCGATGCAGTCCGCCGTATTGACGGTGTGAAGGATTGCAGACAGTACACGATTCCGGTTGAGAGTGCCATGCAGGCAGTAAGAGAGGGAAGACAGCCGGAGCTTACGACCAGACAAAAGCATGTCAGAGAGTGTTTTGTAGTGGCAGAAGAGGGCGCAGACCTTGGCAGAATTGAATCGGAAATCAAGAATATGCCGAATTATTTTGCAGATTACGATACTACCGTTCATTTCATCACAGAAGAGGAGATGAAGGCAGAGCATAGCGGACTTCCGCATGGAGGAAGCGTAATCCGTACCGGTGTCACAGGCTTTGACAATGAGAACACACATGTGATTGAGTACAGCTTAAAGCTCGACTCCAATCCACAGTTTACCGGTTCGGTAATCGCAGCATACGCAAGAGCAGTGTATCGTATGAATCAGGAAGGACAAACCGGCTGCAAGACGGTATTTGATATTGCGCCTGCATATCTGTCTGATCTGAGTGGAGAAGAACTCCGTGCACACTTATTATAAGCCTTTCCTCTTGTTTAGAAGGTGGTTTGTATGCAATATGAACATATCACACACCCGTTTGAACCAATTTATAGCGGAACATCCCGCATTCTAATCTTAGGAAGTCTGCCCTCCGTGAAATCACGGGAGCAGGCTTTCTTTTACGGTCATCCGCAAAACCGTTTCTGGAAGGTAATCTCGCATCTGCTTTGCGAGCCACAGCCGCTGACCATTGACGAAAAGCGGGCAATGCTCCTGAGCCATGACATTGCAATCTGGGATGTAATCTATAGCTGCGATATCAAAGGCTCCAGCGACAGCAGCATCCGCAATGTGGTTCCGACTGATTTGCGGAGAATCATAGCAGAATCACAGATTACCCGGATTTATTGTAATGGGAAGACGGCGGGAAAGCTGTATCAGAGATTTCAGGAGAAGCAGCTTGCGATGCCGGCAGTCACGCTTCCCTCGACAAGTCCGGCAAATGCGGCATATTCGCTGGAACGATTGATTGAGGAATGGGGACAGATAAATGAAGCTGCAACAATTATATAGCAAAGTAAGACAGGCAATGCAGGCATATGATATGGTACAGGCGGGGGATAAGATTGCGCTTGGTATCTCAGGTGGCAAGGATTCGCTGGGACTGTTGTATGCACTTGCGGGTTTGCGAAAATTTTATCCGGCTCCCTTTGAAGTGATTGCCATCACGGTTGATTTGGGGTATGAGGGGTTTGACCTCGGGAAGATTTTAGAATTGTGCAAAAATCTGGAAGTAGAATATCATATCGTAGAGACGCAGATTGGAAAAATGATTGAGCAGGAAGGCTGCTCCCTCTGCGCCCGGCTTCGCAAGGGTGCACTTCATGATAAGGCAAAGGAGCTTGGCTGCAACAAGATTGCATATGCACACAATATGGATGATGTCATTGAGACAATGTTGCTTTCCCTGATTTATGAGGGGCGGTTTTCGACCTTCTATCCGGTCACGCATCTGGACAATATCGGCATGGACCTCATCCGTCCGTTTGTATTTGTTTCACAGTCGGATGCGATGGGATTTATGCGCAGATATGAACTGCCTGTGACGGCAAATCCGTGTCCCTTTGACCATGCCTCGGAGCGCAGCTATGTCAGGGAATTGCTGGCAGAGCTGAACCATCATGCACCGGGAGTCAAAAAGCGCCTGATGACCGCTATCTGTGACGGCACGCTGCCGCATTGGAAGAAAGAGCAGACGGGATTGTGAATAATTTTATTGAAAATCCGGCATAAGTGTATGATAATAGTTAGCATAAAGGCTTTAAAATGGGGAAGGTAAAAGACTATGAGCAAATATGGAAGAAAGAAATCAAGAACATCCAAAAAGCCGTTTGAGGGGTGCTATAACCGGTCGTATTATGATAAGCGGGGGCGATTACATAGCTGTTATGTAACCAACAGCAGTTTTGGAACAAAAAGCGGATGGAACGGCGCTGTCATTTTTGCGTTGATATTCTTAACCTGCCATATGCTTATTATGGTGCCGGGAATGATGCGCTCGTTCATTGAGTTTGGAAGCAAAATTGATGGAGATGCCAGCAGGATTCTGATTGACGACAAAGCAGATTTGCTGACGGAAGCCGAGGAAGAAGAGGTAATGGAGCTCTTTTACCAGGTATATGATAAGTCGGGGATGCCGGTTGCCTTGTACACGGATGATTTTTCATGGAAGAACCATTATGATTATCTGGAAAATTATTCGGAGGCATTATATTATCAGACCAGCTTTGACGAAGATGCGATGGTGATATTGGTGGTAGCCGATGAATCGGATGGTTTTTTTGACTGGGAATGTGACCTGTATCGCGGAAGGGATACAACCCAATGCTTATCGGCGGATTCCCTTGATACGCTGCGAATTAATTTCCGGAAAGCCATGGCGAGACAGAATGTGGCGGAAGCATTGGAGTATGCGTGGAATTCGGTGATGAATGATCTGGCAGAGACGGTTGTCAACTGGATTGGTATTCCGGCAGGTGCGCTGCTGATAGCTTTTTACGGCGTCTTCTATGTGGCAATATTAGGAGACATCGGGAAAAAATCTGCGGCATACCGCTATTTCAAGGAGAATCCACAGCAATTATCCATGGAGCCAATGACCTTATACAGTGTATGTCCGAACTGCGGTGCTTCCAATGTGACACAATCGACGACCTGCGCATATTGCGGAAGTCTGTTGAAGGTGCGGGATGGGAATGTTCATTTTGTGCGTCCGGAGGACATATAATCGATTGTGATGGAGGATAGAAGTTGCTGACATATACATTTGAGCAGGCGAATGGCGAGCCACTGTATGAGTATCTCTATCGCTGTATGAAGGAGGATATCGTCCAAGGCAATTTGGCACCGAATCAGAAGCTGCCATCCAAGCGCAGTTTTGCGTCCCATCTGGGACTGAGCGTAATCACCGTGGAACATGCCTATGGGCAGTTGCTCTGCGAGGGTTACATCTATTCGGTTCAGAAAAAGGGCTATTATGTGTCTGATATTTCCGAGGGAGCGCGGCTTGGGATTATCCGGATGGACCCGGCACCGCTTTTTTCGAAGGAGGCGGATATGGATGACGGAGAGCCGGAGCGCATTACATATATTGAGGATTTTTCCAACAATACCATTCAGGTGGACAGTTTTCCGTTTTCCATCTGGGCAAAGCTGACACGGGAGGTTCTGTCGGAGTGCAAGGAGCAGCTTCTTGTCAAGTCGCCGGTTGCCGGAATACGGGAATTGAGAAAAGCAATTGCGGACCATCTCTATTCCTTCCGTGGGATGAAGGTATCGGTGGAGCAGATTATTGTGGGTGCCGGAACGGAGTATCTGTACGAACTGCTGATTCAGCTTCTGGGCAGGGATAAAATCTATTGTGTGGAGAATCCGGGATACCGCAAGATTGTGCAGATTTATAAGAGCAATGATGTGGCATGTGTGTATGCGGACATGGACAGGCAGGGGATTACCCTGCAGGGCTTAAAAAACAGCGGCGCAGATATTGCACACATCAGTCCGACGCATCATTTTCCGACGGGAATTACGATGCCGGTCAGCCGCAGATATGAATTGCTGACATGGGCGAATGAGGAGAAAAACCGCTATATCATAGAGGATGATTATGACAGTGAATTCCGCCTGACCGGGAAGCCGATTCCGACGATGTACAGCATCGATGTCAGTGGAAAAGTTATTTATATGAATACATTTTCCAAATCCTTGTCCGCCACGATGCGAATCAGCTACATGGTTCTGCCGCAGGCGTTAGCGGAGGAGTTTTACCGGAGGCTTGGCTTCTATTCGTGTACGGTATCCAATTTTGAGCAATACACGCTTGCGCGTTTTATCGAAGCTGGATATTTTGAAAAACAGATTAACCGGATGAGGCTGTTCTACGCGAGGCAGCGGAAGGCGGTTCTTGCTGCCATCAAAAAAAGTCCGTTGAGTGAGCACTGCCGCATTATCGAGGAAGATTCGGGCCTGCATTTTCTGTTGGAACTGGATACGGAAAAAGAGGACGGGCAATTTGTAAAAGAACTGGCAGAGAAGCAGATTCACATCACCGCCTTAAAAGAGTATTATCACGATGGCTCGGACGGTAAGCCGCACACCTTTATCCTGAATTACTCGAATATTCAGCTTGAGCGGCTGGATGAGGCGTTGGAAATTATACAGAATTGTTTATAATGCACCATGAATTTTGCTATTCTGATTGCAGACCGTAAAGCAACGTCGGTACTTAATGAGTGCTTTGTACGAATTTAGTACCGTTACGTTGCGCTTCGAGCGGGAGCGTGTCTGCAATTAGAATACGCAAATTCATTTTAAGGAACATCAATGTAAAAAGAGAATAATACAAAAGAATTTGGAGGAACGAACTATGACATTGGAAGAACAGGTACGTCAGGATTTATTTGAGATGAGAGATGCAAAATATCAGGAGTTCCAGAGCAGCCTGATGCCGACGATGGATGGCAAGAAGGTAATCGGAGTCCGGATTCCGCAGATTCGCGCGTATGTGAAGGAATTGCGCAAGCGCAAGGACTGGAGGGATTATCTGAAAATTCTCCCGCATGAATATTATGAGGAGAACAATGTGCATGCGTTCTTAATTGCATCCATGCGTGATTATGATGAGTGCATAGAGGCACTGGATGCGTTTTTGCCGTATGTGGATAATTGGTCGACCTGTGATGCCATGTCCCCGAAGATATTTAAGAATCATCTGCCGGAGCTTTTAGAGCCGGTTAAGCGCTGGATGGCATCCGGCAAGACCTATACGGTTCGGTTTGGAATTGAGATGCTCATGAAATTCTATCTGGGCGATGCTTTTGTGCCGGAATACCTGGAATGGGTCGGCAATCTGCAGGTAAACCCGGATGATTACTACCTGAATCTGATGGTGGCATGGTATTTTTCCGCTGCTCTGGCAAAACAGTGGGATGCGGCAATTCCGTGGATTGAGCAGAAGCGTCTGCCGGTATGGGTACACAATAAGACCATCCAGAAATCAAATGAGAGTTACCGGATTACAGCGGAGCAGAAAAAGTATATCAAGCAGTTTAAGATATCTGTGAAATAGTAACAGTTCAGCCCGCGCAGCCAAAGTTTTTGGCTTGACTTTATCGTGCTAACTTGTTACTATGATACTCTGATAAGGAACTTGAATAAGAAGACCGATGATACGACGGTCTGAAGGAGGCAATTATGAAAAAGAGATTATTGGCACTTGGATTAGCAGCAGGTATGGCTTTGTCACTCGCAGGCTGCGGTGGAGCAGATGCTGACAAGTCGGGCAGCGACAAGGCATATGTGCAGAACAAGGGAACACTGGTTGTTGGTATCACGGATTTTGAGCCGATGGATTATCAGGATGAGGCAGGCAACTGGATCGGATTTGATGCAGACCTGGCAGCAGCATTCGCAGAGAGTCTTGGTGTCGAAGTGGAATTTGTTGAGATTGAATGGGATAACAAGATTATGGAGCTGGATGGCAAGACCATCGACTGCGTGTGGAACGGAATGACTCTGACACCGGAAGTGAAAAGTTCCATGGATTGTTCCAATGCATACTGCAATAATGCACAGGTTGTTATTGTACCGACCGACAAGGCAGATGATTATCAGACAGTGGACAGTCTTGCAGATTTGCGCTTTGCGGTAGAGACCGGAAGTGCAGGACAGGAGCAGGCGCAGGCGTATGAGCTGACCTACACAGAGGTTTCCAGTCAGGCAAACGCACTGATGGAAGTGGCAGCAGGCAATTCGGATGCAGCAATCATTGATTCTCTGATGGCAGCAGCCATGGTTGGAGAGGGCACCGGTTATGACAACCTTACCTATACGATTGGTCTGAATGATGAGAAGTACGGGGTTGGTTTCCGCAAAGGCTCTGATTTAGTAGACGAGCTGAACAAATTCTTTGCAGACAGCTATGCAGACGGAAGCATGGAGACCATTGCAGAGAACTATGGCGTTCAGGCAGCGATTATCGAGCAGTAAGAGAAGCATCATACAAATAGAAGGCAGGAAATACAATGGAACTCTTCCTAGAGCAATTACCGATAGTAATTCACTCTTTGAATATCGGCTTTTTACAAACCTTAAAATTATTTGCAGTAACCTTAGTGGGAGCAATCCCGCTAGGGTTATTGATTTCATTTGGCTCCCGCTCCAACATTAAGATTATCAGCGGAATTTTTAAGATATTTATCTGGATTATCCGTGGAACACCACTGATGATTCAGCTCCTTATTATCTATTATTTTCCGGGACTGGTGCTGCACAATCCAATCTGGGGAGGCGGAGAATCCGGTCGTTTTCTTGCTTCGGCAGTTGCGTTTATCATCAACTATGCCTGCTATTTTTCGGAAATATACAGAGGCGGAATCCAGAGTATCCCAATCGGTCAGGACGAAGCGGGACTTGTGCTTGGTATGTCCAAATCACAGATATTCTTCAAGGTGAAGCTGCTTCAGATGGTAAAGCGGATTGTACCGCCGATGTCCAATGAGATTCTGACACTGGTGAAGGATACCTCCCTTGCGCGTATTATCGCGCTGCAGGAGATTATCTGGGCAGGACAGTCGTTCATGAAAGGCTCCCAGGGTATCTCCGGTGCCATCTGGCCGCTATTTTTTACCGCAGTTTACTATCTGATCTGTAACGGTATCCTGACACTGGCATTTGGTAAGCTTGAGAAGAAACTGGAATTTTTCCGATAGGGGGATGAGTCGTGGCAATCTTAGAAGCAGAACATATTTGTAAATCATTCGACAAAACAGAGGTATTGAAGGATATCAGCTTTTCCTTGGAAAAAAGTGAGGTGCTGTCCATCATCGGCTCCTCCGGAAGCGGTAAGACCACCCTTCTGCGGTGTCTGAATTTTTTGGAGCAGCCGGATCAGGGTGTTATCCGTGTCAATGATGAGATTATTTTTGAGGGTGGCAATGCCGAGTATCTAAAGCCGGCAGCAGTGCGCAAAAACCGGCTGCATTTCGGACTGGTATTCCAATCGTTCAATCTCTTCCCGCAATATACGGCGAAGAAGAATGTGATGCTGGCGAAGGAACTGCAGGCGAAGAATCTTCCGGATTACAAGACGCGCAAGAAGGAGATTCTGCAGGAGATTGAAGCGGAGGCAGAGCGGCTTCTTACACAGATGGGACTGGCGGACCGGATGAACAATTATCCGCACCAGTTATCCGGCGGACAGTGCCAGCGTGTTGCGATTGCAAGGGCACTTGCCTTAAAACCGGATATCCTGTGCTTTGATGAACCGACCTCGGCGCTGGACCCGGAGCTTACCGGAGAAGTTCTAAAGGTCATCAAGGAGCTGGCAGAGCAGAAGATGACCATGATTATCGTGACACATGAGATGGCATTCGCACGGGATGTCGCAGACAAGGTGATGTTCATGGATGATGGCTATGTCCTCGAATACGGAAGCCCGCGCGATGTATTTGAGAATCCGACACAGGAGAGAACGAAGCAGTTCCTCTCCAGATTCAATCAGCAGTAGTCATCCTTTGTGCAGCCGCTTTCACTGTAACGGGCTTTCTCGTAGAGAGCGTGTAGTTGCCGGGTATCGTCACGGTCGGCAATTTGGGCATTCTGCTCCAGTTCCAGAGGAGTCGCCCAGCGGTTCGGTAAGCCCTTGGTTGCCCGGCGTATGGTCTTTTTGTATTTACGGCGAATTTGCATATTGATGGAAAAACGTCCTTCCCGGGGCGTTTTTTTGCGCTTTATGGAAGTCCTCTCATCGGAAGTCTCGGAATCGATGAAGAGGATTTCGTCCTCCTTTGTCTCAGAGAAGAGGGCGTTGGCCCTTCTTACTGCGCGGATAATGGAAAGAATCAGCACGACGAGCGCAGCCGCGAACATGAGCAGGAGAACTGCACGCACGACGTAGCCAATCCAGACAGGCGGATTGTGCTCCTCCTGCGATTCGGTCAGAATATCCGGCAAAGGCATCCCGTAATTGAGGTCATCGAGCGTTAAGTTGCCCGAAGCGTTCTCCTCCTGTTTGAAGGTAATCGGTACATCCTCCATGCGCAGATTGGCAAGCGGCTCCTGACCAAAGAAGATGGAAGGGAGCGCGAACAGGACGATAAGCAGCAGGGCAATGGAAAAAAGAATCCGGTGAACCTGCTTCATGGTGGAAACCGGAAGATTGGCGGTCTGGCTGTTTTCGGTGACAAAGCGGTCAAAATTGTTCATATACTGGAAGGAAAAGCAGACCAGTATATCAAGCAGAAGCATGAAGAACAGAAAATGCCAGTACAGGGAATTTTTCAAAACCAGTGCGAGGACATACTGAACCACAAACCAGATAAAATGAACCGGCGAAGGATGATTTAAGATGGTAGGTACTTCCCACACCTTCATATCAAACGGTACATTGTATCCGTGCGCGGCAATAAAATCCTTTTTTAAATCGGCAAGGCGGATGCGGGAGGTTGCATGTATGAAGAATACGACCAGGGAAATGATAGCGCATGCTGCCGCAGTCAGCGGAACACTATACAGAAAATTGCAGCCGGACAATTGGCACAGACCGCCGCCTGTGATGCCGATGATGGCGGACAGGGCAAGACCAATCGGAAGATACAGCCACAGATATTTCAGCCGGCGGAGAAGTAACCAGCTTGCGGTAATTGGAATCAGAAGCAGAAAGCCGATGGCACAGTAGCAGAAGCAGTGAAAGGAATCCATGCCGGTCATGCCTGCAATCAGAGGGAAAAAGCCATATACCAGAAGAAATGCATGCACAAGGCAGCAGACTGCGCGGAAAGAAGATTTTTCAAATATCATGCGTTTACCTCCCAGTGTAAGATGTGAAGCTGTGAATCTTCAAATTTTTCGGTCATTTTATAGTCGTAGGTTGGCAGCACCCATAGAATCTGATTCGGTGTACGGGCAAGCTGGTGAAGCGCATCGACCAGCTCGGCATTGTGATTTTTGGAAATCAGTACATAGGTCTCCCCGGCAGGTGCGTTGGCACATTCGTGTGCAATCAGCTCTGCCATATGCCCACTCAGTTCGGTGGACTTTGCACAGGCAAGCTTCTGCAGAATATCCATCATGTTGCCGGCTCCCGCAGGGATACGCTCATTGATATGGAGCGCATTACTGATGAGGCGCAGCGGCATATTTTTTTCAATCAGAAAAGCACTGAGACTGGCGGCAATCCGGATGGATTCCTCAGTCAGCGCAGCGTTTTTTAAGATGTATGGGTCCTCAATATCGAGCAGTATGGTAATGGAAAAATTGGTGGTTGCATCAAATTTGTTGACCATCAGTTCATTGGTACGGGCGGAAGCCTTCCAATTGATGTGGTTCATCGGATCATCCTTGCAGTATTCGCGGATGCCTGAAAATTCAAAGGGGTCCGTAAACAGACGGTTCTGTGACAGGATGGTTCCGGTAATCGCCTGACTAATCAGTGTGATGCGCCGGATATCCACCGGCTTCGGGTAGACATACAGCCGCGCCTGCTGGGGAAATTCCCGATAGTAGCCCTCACGGAAAAAGAAATCATATGCAATGACATCGACGGCGTTTATCTCGTAGCAGCCGCGCTTTGTCCCGCAGAATGGCAGCGTCCTTGTCACCTGCTGATGAAACAGGAAGGAAAAAATGTCCCGCTTGTAAATCTTGTCCGAGACGCCGCTGTTATCCTTTGCCTCCTTTAGAAAAACAAGGCTGGAATCCATGCTCAGGCGGACGGAGAGGGCGGCAAGGGGAAGAAGCTTGTCGTTGGTGATGGTTTCCTTCAGCGAAGAGGTATCCCCTTCAAATATGTAATTGTCGGAGAATGCAGTCGAAACGGAAAGTCCTTTGTCCCAATAGCGGGCAAACAGGCGCTCCTGCAAAATCCACAATATAAAAATGCCGAGCAGCAACAATAAAATCCACATAAGCTACCTCTTTGACCAGTCTTCGGTAGGTACCTGTAAGCCCAGTAAAATTTCGTCGAGAACGGACTGGGCAGATTTGCGTCCGTCAAGGGTGATATTCATAACAAGACGGTGCAGCAGTACCGCCGGTGCAACCGCTTTGATATCCTCCGGCACAACATAATCGCGTCCGGATACCATGGCAAAGCCCTGTGCGGCGCGGACAAAGGCGAGCGTACCGCGTGGGCTGACTCCGCATGCAATCTTCGGATGGCGGCGGGTGGCCTGCGTGATGGAAATCAGATAATTCATCAGTTCCGGATGGATATAGACCTTGCGGCATTCCTGCTGCAGGGAGACAATCATTTCCTTCGTGCAGACACTGGTAAGCTCCGCAAGCGGCTCATCCGTCAGAAAACGCTCCACCATGGCAAGCTCATCACTGGCATCTAAAGGCTCCATGGCAAGCTGCATCAGAAAACGGTCCATCTGGGCTTCCGGAAGAGGGAAAGTACCTAAGGTGTCCAGTGGGTTCTGCGTCGCGATGACCAAAAACGGTTCTTCGAGCGGATAGGTAACTCCGTCGATGGTAATCTGGTGCTCTGCCATACATTCCAGGAGACTGCTCTGCGTCTTCGGGGTGGCACGGTTAATCTCGTCAGCGAGCAGAATATTACAGAATGCAGGTCCTTTGGAGAAAACAAATTCGCCCTGTTTGGCATCAAAATAGTTCAGTCCGGTTACATCGCCCGGAAGCAGGTCCGGAGTAAACTGGATGCGCCCGAACTCTCCGCTGATGGAACGCGCGAGGGATTTTGCCATGACCGTTTTTCCGGTTCCGGGTACATCCTCAAGCAGAACATGTCCTCTGGCGACAATCGCACATAGCAGCAGGTCGAGCGTTCTGTCATTGCCGATGATGACCTTTTTCATGTTGTCTTTTAGTGTCTGTAATATTTGTGTGTCCATAAAGCCCTCCATATCGCAATCAGCCGTTTCAAATAGATACCTTAATTTTATCTCTTTTTGCGGTGAAAGTACACAAGAAGAACGAGAAATTTGTTGCCATTACGGTTTTAATTTGATAAAGTGTAAATGGTGTATCCGCGCGCGGATACAACTGTATAAATTTAGGAGGCACACCATGGAAAAAATCATTTTAACAGGTGACAGACCGACCGGCAGACTGCATGTGGGGCATTATGTAGGCTCTTTAAAGCGCAGGGTAGAGCTGCAGAACTCCGGTGAGTTTGACAAGATATATATTATGATTGCGGATGCGCAGGCGCTTACAGACAATTTTGAGAATCCGCAGAAGGTACGGGACAATATTATCGAGGTGGCTTTGGACTATCTCTCCTGCGGCCTTGATCCGGCGCAGTCCACGCTGTTTATCCAGTCGCAGATTTCTGAGCTGACAGAGCTTACCTTCTTCTATTCGAATCTGGTTACGGTATCCCGCTTACAGCGCAACCCTACCGTAAAATCCGAGATTCAGCTCCGCAATTTCGAGGCGAGCATTCCGGTGGGATTTTTCACATATCCGATCAGTCAGGCGGCTGACATCACAGCCTTCAAGGCAACTACCGTTCCTGCCGGAGAGGATCAGCTTCCGATGGTGGAGCAGACGAGAGAGATTGTCCGCAAGTTCAATTCCATCTATGAGGAAGTGTTGGTGGAGCCGGAGGTGCTTCTGCCGGACAATGAAGCCTGTCTTCGTCTGCCGGGTACAGATGGCAAGAACAAGATGAGCAAATCCCTGGGCAACTGCATCTATCTGGCTGATACGGAAAAGGATGTTAAGCAGAAGATTATGAGCATGTACACCGATCCGACACATATCCAGATCAGTGATCCGGGACATATCGAGGGCAACTGTGTATTCACTTACTTAGATGCATTCAGCAATCAGGAGCATTTTGCAGAGTATCTTCCGGAGTATCAGAATCTGGATGAACTTAAGGAGCATTATAAGAGGGGCGGACTTGGTGATGTCAAGATTAAGAAGTTCCTCAACAATGTCATGCAGGAGGAACTGGCTCCGATTCGTGCGAGAAGAGCTGAATTTGAGAAGGACATTCCGGCGGTCTATGAGATTTTAAAGAAGGGCAGCGAGGTTGCAAGAGAGACTGCAGCGCAGACCTTATCGGAAGTCAAGCGCGCGATGAAAATCAATTATTTTGATGATATGGAGCTGATTGCGGCACAGGCAGCAAAGTATTCCGCTTTAGACAAGTAATTGAGAATAAACGGTGAAATCTTGAAAATACTACTTTACAGAAAGTTTTTAAGGTACTATCATGTTCAAGTGGAAAGTTAGTAACAGAGATAAAGGAGATATTATATGAAGAAATTAAAAAGCTTTGCAGTAATCGCAGCCGGTGTGATGGCAGCAGCTATGCTTACCGGATGTGGAGGCAGCGCAACGGTTGATACCGATGCTTTGGTACAGTCCCTGCTCAATGATGTCAGCTATACACAGGAGCTGACACAGCTTACAGAGGAGCAGGTGGAGAACTACATTACCATGGAAGATGAAGTGGAAGTAGTCATGTATATGGGAAGCGGCTCGACAGCAGAAGAGTTTGCAGTATTTACCGCGAAGGATGCGGATACAGCTTTGACCATGAAAGCGAATGTTGAGATGTTCTTAGATGATCAGGCAGCTTCTTTTGAAGCCTACATTCCGGAAGAAGCAAAGCGCGTGGAAGATGCAGTAGTCGTACAGAACGGCAATTATGTAGTATTTTGTGTATCGGATGACGCGGCCAAGGCAGAGAGCGTAATCAAAGAAGCATTTGAACAGTAAGCATTGCAGGGTGTCATACAAGGGACGGAAGTCATTGATGACACCTTTTATTTCCGATAAAATGGAGAGGCGAATATGGTATTTAGCAGTTTTGTATTTCTGCTTGTTTTTTTACCGCTCATTTTACTAATCTATTATCTGTGTCCGGCGCGGGCGCGCAATGTGATTCTGTTGGTTGCCAGCCTGATTTTCTATGGTTGGGGAGAACCAAAATATCTGTGGATTATGTTGTTTTCCACGGTCTTTGATTATACAAATGGGCGTTTAATTGAATATTGGCAAAAAAAGGATTGTCACAAGCGGGCAAAGCTTTTTCTTGTGATTGATATATGTGGCAATCTTGGAATTTTAGGATTTTTCAAGTACACGGATTTCTTTATCGGAAGCATCAATTCGCTGACGGGGGCGGGCATCTCCCTCCTTCACATAGCGCTTCCAATCGGAATCTCTTTCTACACCTTCCAGACGATGTCGTACACGATTGATGTCTACCGGGGAGTGGTTCCGGCGCAGAAGAATATCTTAAAGTTTGCAACCTATGTCACGCTGTTTCCGCAGTTGATTGCAGGACCAATCGTACAGTACAAGACGGTCGGAGAGGAGCTGTCCTCGAGAAAGGTTACCTGGTCTGATTTTGCAGATGGAGCGTTCCGCTTTACCGTGGGACTGGCCAAGAAGGTCATTCTTGCCAATCAGATTGGAAGCCTGTGGAATACGATTTCCGCAAGCAATAGCATCTCCTGTGCATCGGCATGGCTCGGCGCGATTGCATTCAGCTTCCAGATTTATTTTGATTTTTCCGGATATTCGGATATGGCAATCGGACTTGGCAGAATGTTTGGATTTCATTTTCTGGAGAACTTCAATTATCCGTACATGTCGGCAAGCATCACGGAGTTCTGGAGGAGATGGCACATTTCGCTCGGCTCGTGGTTCCGCGAATATGTCTATATTCCGCTGGGCGGCAACCGCAAGGGACTGGCGATTCAGATTCGCAATCTTTTCATTGTGTGGGCGCTGACCGGACTATGGCATGGTGCAAGCTGGAATTTCGTGCTATGGGGCATCTACTATGGCATATGGCTGATGCTGGAGAAGCTGTTTTTGTACAAATGGCTGAAAAAGTGTCCCGCCTTTGTGGGACATATTTACAGTATTTTACTTGTTGTGATTGGCTGGACCATTTTTGCACAGACGGATTTGCAGGAGCTGCTGGTTTACCTGAAGTCCATGGTTGGAATCGGAGTTCCGGTAATCAATGGAGATTTTCTCTATTATCTGTCGAGCAATGCGGTGCTTCTTGTGTTGCTGGTGCTTTGCAGTATCGATTTCCGGCCGCTGCTGGTTAAGATTCCGTTCATGGCGGAGCTGCTTACACCGCAGGCATACCGCACACCGGAACAGGAGGTACGTCAGACGCGGACCTGGTGCGATGTGGTCAAGATGATTGTGATGGTGCTTTTGCTGGGCCTGTCTTTTGCATTTTTGGTGGGAGACAGCTATAACCCGTTTTTGTATTTTCGATTTTAGTGTTTGAGTGAGGATATAGAGGTAACGCTTTGAAGAAATCAAAGATTATTATGGTACTGGTATTTTTACTGGTCATTGGAGGAATCAGTATATTAAGCTTTGCGGCAAAGGATAAAGCCTTTTCGGAGAATGAGAACCGCTATCTGGCAGAGCGTCCTGTGCTTACATGGGACAGAATTGTAAGCGGTGATTTTCAGAATGATCTGGAGACATATCTGAATGACCACATTATTTTTCGCGATCAGTGGATTACCATGAAAACGGCGGTCCAGAAGGCGAGCGGGGATACGGATATCGGTGGTGCCTATGTGGGAAAGGACGGATATGATTTCGAGAAAATTATTCCGGAGGATATCGATGAGAAGCTGGTTGACCGCAATATTGATGCTGTGCAGAGATATTTTTCCTATTGCAGCAACACCATTCCGCGTGAGAAGCTCTCCTTCCTGTTGGTGCCGACCTCGGGACTTATAAAGAGCGAGTATCTTCCGGCGCATGCGATTCTGTTTGACCAGTCTGCGTACATTGCCAGGGTGCAGGAGGCGATGCAGGATTACAATTATATTGATGTGGAGTCTGCGCTTATAGAGGATGCGGACGAGTATGTGTATTATCGGACCGACCATCACTGGACGACACAGGGCGCTTTTCTTGCATACGAAGAGTGGTGCGGAGCGACCGGACATGCCTTTTTGGGGGCGGATGCCTATGAGGCGGTGCAGGTGACGGATTCGTTCCGGGGAAGCCTGTATTCCAAGATTCTGGATTGTGATTCTGCCTATGACAGCATATGGATTATGAACCCGAAGGATTCCGATGCTTCTTATACCGTCATGGCGGACGGCGAGGACATCGGCGGATTTTATCAGGAAGAAAAGCTTGCAGAGAAGGATAAATACACCTATTTCTTTGGCGGAAATTACGGTGAGGTCTGTATTGAGCGCAGTCGCACGGGTGAGGAAGATGTGCAGGAAGAGAAAAATCTTCTTGTGATTAAGGATTCCTTTGCCAATACCTTTGTTCCTCTGATTGCGGAGGAATATGATCATATTTATATGGTTGACCTGAGATATTATGCAGGAGACATGACCGCATATCTGGAGGAGAATGAGATTACGGATGTGTTGGTGTTGTATAACATTGCTAATTTTGTGAGCGACAAGAATATTTTTAAGCTGAGTTCCAATATTGCAAAGGCGGAGTAGCAATTGCCGGATTTGCAGAAGACAGATGATAGATGGAGGATAAGTTATGAAGAAGAGAAGTATAACAATTGCAGCGCTCATGCTTTCCGTGAGCATGGTGGCAGGAATGACAGGCGGCTGCGGAGACACAAAAGAACCGCCGGTAGATCCGACACCGTGGACCGATGAGGACAATCAAAATACAGGTGATGATGTGCAGACCGGCGCAGATGTTGTGGATGATACGAATCAGCAGGAGTCGGAGCAGCCGGATACACAGGCAGATGATACACAGGAAGTGGTGATACCGGAGATTTCCTCCAGTGAGTCCGTTGTAGATTATGACAGTGTTGTTGTAGTGGGCAATGCAGGATACGAACTTTATACATATCGGGAGGATACGGCGACAAGCTATGCGGATACCGTCAATTCCGTTGCTGCAGATTTGAGCGGAACCTGTGACGTATATGATATTCTGATTCCGTTGAGCAGTGAAGTGACTTTTCCGGATAATCTCAAGAGCCAGATTAATTCCAGCAATCAGCGCGATGCGATGAACAATATCTTTGCCATGATAAATGATGACGTCAAAAAAGTAGATATCTATAATACGATTATGAGTCACCGCACCGAATATGTCTATTTCCGGACTGACCATCATTGGACGGCACTCGGCGCATATTATGCTTACACGGATTTCTGCAAGGCAAAGGGAATCGAGCCGGAGGCACTTGATTCCTACGAGACCATGGAATTTGATGGCTTCTTAGGTTCTTTCTATAATGATACGGACCATTGTGCGGCATTGGGAGAGACACCGGATACTGTCATCGCATACAAGCCGAACTGCGCGACAACCATGCATGTTACAGCTTCTGACGGCACACAGTTTGACTGGCCGATTATCAATGATGTATCGAATTACGCGCAGGGAATCAAATACAGTACCTTTATTGCCGCAGATAACCCATTTACGGTAATCGAGAATGCGGATGTTACAGATGGAAGCTCCTGCATTATTGTCAAGGAATCCTTTGGCAATGCCTTCGTTCCGTTCTTTGTTGACCATTATCAGACTGTGTATGTGGTTGACTATCGTTACTGGACGGGCAGCATCACAGAACTTGCCAGAGAAAAGCAGGTGGATGATGTTATTTTTGCAAATAACCTTTCTATGATTCGTAACAAGTATCTGGTTGGACAGCTGCAGGGCGTGAAATAATAAATAATTTTCTTCCGACAATTTATATGAATGGATTTACATATTTCATTGCAGACACGCTTCCGCTCGAATCGGAGCGTAATGGTACTAAATTCGTAAAAGACACTCATTAAGTACCAACGCTCCTTTACGGTCTGCAATTGAAATATGTAACTCCATTCATAAAATATACATGTGGAATAGAAATAAAGTCATAAAAACAGGAGGTGTCGCATGGTAAAGTATTATATGACGGACGATAAGCAGATTCATGAGGAAGACAGAATCCACAATGGCGTATGGATTCAGATGGTGAATCCGAGTGTCGCGGAAGGACAGATGGTTGCGGACAGCTTAAATGTTGATATTGAAGATGTACTTGCGGCACTGGACGAGGAAGAGAGCTCGCGAATTGAACTGCAGGACGGATATACCCTGATTTTGGTCGATGTTCCGTCGATTGAGATTCGTCATGAGAAGAAATCCTATACGACCATTCCGCTGGGAATTATCCTGACACCGGATGAAATTGTTACGGTATGTACGGAGGAGACTCCGGTGCTTCAGGCTTTTTTGAGCAACCGTGTCAAAGAATTTTCCACCAAGAAAAAGCTTCGGTTTGTCTATCAGATTCTGTACCGTATCTCGGTATTGTACCAGAGTGACCTGCGCGTCATCGACAAGAAGCGGATGGATATCGAGGAGCGTGTTGGAGAGGACACGGAGGATGTGGATTTAATTGCACTTCACGAACTGGAATCCACGCTGGTATATTTTGCAACATCACTTCGGGCGAACAGTGTAGTACTGGACCGCCTGACAAGATACAAGAGACTGGAGCAGTATCCGGAGGACAAGGAGCTGTTGGATGATGTTATTGTAGAGAACAAGCAGGCAATTGAGATGACGGGAATCTACCGTGATATCATCAACGGTACCCGTGAACTGATGTCCTCGGTCATCGACAACCGCCTGAACAATGTCATGAAGTATCTGACTTCCATTACCCTTGTAATGGCGATACCTACCATTATCTCAGGTCTGTATGGAATGAACGTCCGCTCCGAGGGAATGCCTTTTGCCAATTCCGTTTTTGGGTTTGGCATCATAAGCCTGATTACACTGGCGGCATGTTTGATTGCAATGTTGATTTTAAGAAAAAAGAAGATGCTTTAGAAAGAGAGAAAATTATGTGGATAGCCGGCAATTGGAAAGACTATGAGGTCATTGATTGTTCAGATGGAGAAAAATTAGAGCGTTGGGACAGATACATATTGGTACGTCCGGACCCGCAGGTCATCTGGAATACGCCAAAGACGCAGAAGGGCTGGAAAAAGATGAACGGGCACTATCACCGCAGTGCAAGAGGCGGTGGGGAATGGGAATTTTTTGATTTGCCGGAAGAGTGGACGGTACAGTACCAACTTCCGATTGGAAGGAATTTGACCTTTCATTTGAAGCCGTTTTCCTTTAAGCATACCGGTCTGTTCCCGGAGCAGGCAGCCAATTGGGACTGGTTTTCCCAGAAGATTGCCGAAGAAAAGCAAAAAAATCCACAGCGTGAGATTCGTGTATTAAACCTTTTTGCCTATACCGGAGGCGCAACGCTTGCCGCTGCAGCAGCGGGAGCACATGTGACACATGTGGATGCCTCCAAGGGAATGGTGGCATGGGCGAAGGAGAATGCTGTGGCTTCCGGACTTGCGGAAGCACCGATTCGCTGGCTGGTGGATGACTGCGTCAAATTTGTAGAGCGCGAGATTCGACGAGGCAATCATTATGATGCAATTATCATGGACCCGCCATCTTACGGAAGAGGACCGAAGGGGGAGATTTGGAAGATTGAAGAATCCATCTATCCGCTGATACAGCTCTGTGAGCAGCTTTTGACGGAGAAACCATTATTTTTTCTGATTAACTCCTATACAACCGGACTTCAGCCGGCAGTGCTTACCTATATGATGAGCACGGTATTAAAAAAATATCCGGGAACTGTGGAAGCGGATGAAATCGGGCTTCCGGTCAGCACAAACGGGCTGGTGCTTCCGTGTGGGGCAAGCGGTCGTTTTACCGGGAAACAGTGATAGAAGGATGGGATAACCTGCAAGGTAGTGATGCCTGCAGGTTGTTTTGTATTTGAGTGTCAGACAATATTAAGAAAAAAGTAAGAATATCGCATCCGTAAGTTAAGGGTTTATTGTTACAATGTATAGTAACAGTTCGGCCATAAGCAATAAAATGGCGCAGGCTGAACTATTACGTAGAAAGGATAAAAAATAGTATGTTATCGGTATCGCATGTAACCAAAAAGTATCACAAAGTAGTTGCAAATCATGACATTAATATTGAATTGCAGGATGGAGAGATTGGAATTTTGCTCGGACCGAACGGTGCGGGAAAAAGTACCATTATCAAATGCATCATTGGATTTCTGAGATATGAAGGAACGGTTACCATAGATGGACTGGACAACAAATCGGTGGAGGCCAAGAAGCTGATTGGCTATATCCCGGAGATGCCTTCTTTGTATCCGAATCTTACCGTGGATGAACATCTGGAATTTATTGCCAAAGCATATAAGCTGAGTGATTACAGGGAATACAAGGAAGAATTGCTTGAACGCTTTGAACTGACGGACAAGCGAAAAAAGTTCGGGGATGAGCTGTCGAAGGGCATGCAGCAGAAGCTTGCCATCTGTTGCGGACTGCTTCCGCGGCCGAAGATGATTCTGTTTGATGAGCCGATGATTGGACTCGACCCGCATGCCATTAAGGAATTGAAAAAAATCTTTGTGGAGCTGAAGGAACAGGGGTGTTCCCTGCTGGTCAGCACCCATATGATTGATAGTGTGGAAGAATTCTGGGATGTTACCTATATCATGAAATCGGGTGAGATTGCTTCAGTAGTCAGAAAGAGTGATGTTGCAGACGGACAGAAGAATCTGGAAGATATCTTTTTCGAGATTACAGAGGGCAAGGATATGGAGGGCGAATCATGAAAATGTGGGGATATTACGCATTTCACACGTTTATCAACTCCATTATAAAAATCTTCCGGAGCAAATTCATCATTGTGCTCATCTGCTCCCTGTTTTTGGGCGGAGTGTTTGGAATGGTGGGCGGAACGGTAGCGGTGCTTTTGGCTCCGGAGGATGCTGTGGAAAGCGAAGAAGGTACGGAAGCCATAGAAGGGGATGTATCGGACGGAGGAGATGAGCCGGAGGAAGAGAATATTATTGATTTCAATAACGACGGCGTGTGGGATGAGGCAGATATACAGATTCTGTGTCTGATTGTGCAGTGTGCGGCAACCCTGCTGATGATCGGATTTATTCTTATGGGAATGTATTCCGGCTCGAAAAAGGGTTCCGATATTTTTCTTATGGCGGATGTCAATTTCCTTTTTACATCTCCGAAAAAACCGCAGACGGTACTTTTATTCCGGCTGTCCTTCCAGATGCTGTCGCTAATCTTCATTTCTGCCTGTTATGTGTATATACTGCCGGGGCTCATTGTGGCTTTGAAAAAGCAGGCATATGTAGGAATTGCAATTTTTACGGCGTGGATTTTGCTGCTGCTTCTGCAGAAGCTGGCATCCATTCTTACCTATACCGTTTCATCCACAATCACCGGGCTGAAGAAAAAGGTTGTCCCATGTATCTATGCGATTGCAATTCTGGTGGTTGGTATTCATGGTGTTGTCTATCTGCTTTCCGGCCTGGACTGGATTGTCATGTTGGAAAAGATATATGGCAGCCACGGATGGAACTGGTTCCCGTTTGTCGGCTGGATTAAGGGCGCAATTCAGGAGATGCTTGATGGAAGAATCCTGCTGTCGATGCTGTGGTTTGGTCTGCTGATTCTGGCGTGCATTGCTTTGGTATGGGGAATATGGCGCATCAAAGCGGATTTTTATGAGGAAGCAATGGAAGGCGCAGCAGAGCGCGAGGAGAAGATGATTGCTGCGCAGGAAGGAAGAAAAGCGCGCAGCGATGCAGAAAAGAGCAGGAAAAAGGTCCAAAAGAGAAATACCCGCGAAGTCGGAGAACTGCGGGGGCATGGGGCATCGGTATTTTTCTACAAGGAAGTCTATACCAGAAGACGCTCTGATAGGCTGGGATTTTTGTCCAATATGATGCTTACCTATTTTCTGGTAGCGGCAGTTATCTCTGTTATCATGGTGTATGTATCCCATACGCCGAACTTTATCGTAGTTGGACTGTTGTTTTTATGTATTCTGTTTTTCCGGACTGTCGGCAATCCGATGGGGGCAGAGACCTCGAAGAACTGGTTGTTCTTAGTGCCGGATAGCCCTTATAAAAAGGTGTTCTTCAGCCTGATGGCCAATACGCTGTTCTGCGCGATAGATTTGCTTCCGGCAATGCTTTTTGCGGAAATCCTTTTGAAAGAGCCTCTGTGGGCAGTTGTATTGTGGTATGTGGAATTGATTTTGACGAATTTTGTCTTTACGATTGTTGGGATGATTCTGCAGTCCGTGCTGCCAAGCGAATCCGTTGAGACGGTAAAATCCATGATTCAGATGTTGATTAAGGCTGTCGCTATACTGCTTATTATAGGAAGCTTCTTTATCGGATACTTTACTATCGGCGCATGGTTCGGACTTGCAATTTCCATTGCTGTCGCGCTGGTCATCAGCGTAGCTGGTTTCTTCATATATCCGGCGCGACTGCATAAGGGAATTGCATAGTTCGATTATAGGTTAATGGCAGCACCTACGATTCCGAAGGTGATCAGTGCACATATTAATATAGAAGCAAGGCTGAACACGATGCCCCAGATTCCGAATCCGCGCTTGCGGCGCTTTTTACTGGCTCCGACCATTCCGAGAATAAGAGAAATCAGAGGCAGGAAAAATCCGATGACCGGAATCCAGCTGATACATAGGGAAAGAATACCAATGATGAAGGCTGCGATTCCCGGTCCCGGTCCTTTGCGGGTGTCAACCGGTCTGACTGGCTGCTGAATCTGCACAACAACAGGTGTTGGCTGTGGATTTGGTGCTGGTTGTGGGTTGGCACCCGGAATGGATGAACCGCAGGAAGTACAAAAATTAGCGCCGTTAGGAATTTCTGCGCCACAATTATTACAAAACATAAGCTCCTCCTTTGTATAGAACGATATGATATTTTGTTTCTTTTATGAGGATAACATGAGCGGGGGCAGAAAACAATAAAAAGTAGTTTGCACCATAAAAATTATTTAACAAAAATTATTTTGAAAATTTGTAAAAAATGCTTGATTTTTTAATTTCGACCATGTATAATTCTTTTTGCTGTGACATGATAGCTATGAAGCGTGAGGTTGCTGCACGACGTTGCAGGTTTTCCGTGGAGCGAATGTCAAGTTAGGAAACTGACGGCAAGTCACTGTACAAATATGGTCTACATCAAGTAGAAACAACGTGTGATGCTATGTGATTATTTACAGGACACACACGGAGAAGTGTACAGTCACCACTTGTCGTACTGGAAATTTAAGTGCGAAAAGGAGGCGGCTTTTTTTATGGCAAGTCAAGTAATGAGAATCACTCTCAAGGCTTATGATCATGAATTGATTGATGCATCAGCCAAAAAAATCATCGAGACTGTAAAGAAGTATGGATCACAGGTGAGCGGACCGGTACCTCTTCCTACAAAGAGGGAAGTTGTTACAATCTTAAGAGCAACTCACAAGTATAAGGATTCCCGTGAACAGTTCGAGCAGAGAACTCATAAGAGACTCATCGATATCGTTACACCAACCCAGAAGACTGTTGATGCATTATCACGTCTTGAGATGCCAGCTGGTGTTGATATCAACATCAAGATGAAGGAGAAATAAATCTCCCATTTCCTTATTATAAGGAAGCATAATTATGAAATATCCCTGAATGGTTTAATATAGAAGTATATTGACTGCTCTAGGATGAACGCAAAAGCGTTCCGCTGTAGAAAACAGGAGGTAAAGAAATGAAGAAAGCGATTTTAGCAACAAAAGTCGGAATGACTCAAATCTTCAATGCAGATGGCGTATTGGTTCCGGTTACAGTTCTTCAGGCTGGTCCGTGTGTGGTAACACAGATTAAGACCGTAGAGAACGACGGATACTCTGCAGTACAGGTTGGATTTGCTGACAAGAAAGAAAAGGTAGTCAACAAAGATGCAACCGGCAAGAAAGAAATCAGAAACAGACATGGCGTTAACAAAGCTGAGATGGGACACTTCGCTAAGGCTGGTGTTTCAGGCAAGAGATTTGTTCGCGAGTTCAAGTTTGACAACGCAGATGAGTACAAGTTAGCAGATGAAATCAAGGCTGACATCTTCGCAGAGGGTGACAAGGTTGATGTGACTGCTATTTCAAAAGGTAAAGGTTTCCAGGGCGCTATTAAGAGATTAGGCCAGCACAGAGGACCTATGGCTCATGGTTCTAAGTTCCATCGTCATCAGGGTTCCAACGGTGCATGTTCTTCACCGAGCCGTGTATTCAAGGGAAAAGGAATGCCTGGACACATGGGAAGTGTTAAGGTTACAACTCAGAATCTTGAGGTTGTAAGAGTTGATGCAGAGAACAACCTGCTCCTGATTAAGGGTGCTGTTCCGGGAGCTAAGAAAGCTCTTATCACAGTAAAAGAAACCGTAAAGTCAGGCAAATAGTGCGAGATAAGAAAGGAGGAACTTTACGATGGCTAAGGTAGCTGTTTATAACATGGAAGGCAAAGAAGTAGATTCTATCGAATTAAGCGATTCCATTTTCGGCGTAGAAGTAAATGAACATTTGGTTCATATGGCTGTACTTCAGCAGCTTGCAAATAATCGTCAGGGAACTCAGAAAGCTAAGACACGTTCTGAAGTTTCCGGAGGCGGAAGAAAACCATGGAGACAGAAGGGAACGGGTCACGCAAGACAGGGTTCTACAAGATCTCCACAGTGGACAGGTGGTGGAGTTGTATTTGCTCCTACACCGAGAGATTACTCTTTCAAGCTTAACAAGAAGGAAAAGAGAATCGCATTGAAGTCTGTATTGACCTCAAAGGTAGCAGACGGAAAGTTCGTTGTTGTTGATGAGTTGAAGTTAGACGAAATCAAGACAAAGAAGTTTGTTGAGGTTATGAAGAATCTTAAAGTTGAGAAGGCGCTTGTTGTATTGGATGACATGAACGAGAACGTAATTGCATCCGCAGCAAATATCCCGACTGTTAAGACTGCACAGACCAACGAAATCAATGTATTTGATGCATTAAAGTATGATACAGTAGTAGTAACCAAGGCTGCTGTTGCAACAATCGAGGAGGTGTATGCATAATGGCAAACATTCAGTATTATGATGTAATCCTCAAACCAGTAGTAACTGAGAAGAGTATGGAAGCAATGGCTGAGAAGAAATACACATTTCTTGTTCATCCGGAAGCAAACAAGACCATGATCAAAGAAGCAGTTGAGAAGATGTTCGAAGGAACAAAGGTAGCTAAGGTTAACACCATGAACTGCGAGGGCAAGAATAAGCGCCGCGGAATGGTAGTTGGCAAGACTGCTAAGACCAAGAAGGCAATCGTTCAGTTGACAGAGGACAGCAAGGATATCGAGATTTTTGCAGGACTGTAAACCGGAAACACTTCGCAAAAGCGAGTGAGACAAAGCCTTGAATATGCGTCAGCGAAGACGCGATAATGAAAACGTTGAAAGGAGAACAACAATGGGAATTAAGACATATAACCCATATACACCTTCCAGAAGAAACATGACTGGTTCTGATTTTTCTGAGATTACCAAGACAACTCCTGAAAAATCACTTACCGTTTCTTTAAAGAAGAACTCTGGACGTAACAACCAGGGTAAGATTACTGTTAGACACCAGGGCGGTGGTAACAGAAGAAAATACAGAATTATCGATTTTAAGAGAAATAAAGATGGTATTCCTGCAACTGTAATCGGTATCGAGTATGATCCGAACAGAACAGCTAACATCGCATTAATCTGCTATGCAGACGGACAGAAGGCATACATTCTGGCTCCTGCAGGCCTGACAGACGGAATGACCGTTATGAACGGACCGGATGCAGAAGTAAGAGTTGGTAACTGCTTACCGCTTGAGAACATTCCGGTTGGTACACAGATTCACAACATCGAGCTGTTCCCGGGCAAGGGCGGACAGTTGGTTCGTTCCGCAGGACTTTCTGCACAGCTTATGGCAAAGGAAGGAAAGTACGCAACACTTCGTCTTCCTTCAGGAGAAATGAGAATGGTTCCGATTGGCTGCCGTGCAACCATCGGTGTAATCGGCAATGGCGATCATAACCTTGTAAATATTGGTAAGGCTGGACGTAAGCGTCATATGGGTATTCGCCCGACAGTTCGTGGTTCTGTTATGAACCCTAACGACCATCCACACGGTGGTGGTGAAGGTAAGGCTCCGGTAGGACGTCCGGGACCATGTACTCCTTGGGGCAAGCCTGCTCTTGGTCTGAAGACCAGAAACAAGAAGAAACAGTCTAACAAGCTCATCGTAAGAAGAAGAGACGGTAGAGCAATCAAATAATTAGGAGGTTAAGAAGATGGCACGTTCATTGAAAAAAGGACCATTTGCTGATGAAAGCTTGCTGAAAAAGGTAGATGCTATGAATGCTTCCGGCGACAAGCAGGTTATTAAGACCTGGTCACGCCGCTCTACAATTTTCCCATCTTTCGTTGGACATACAATTGCTGTTCATGATGGAAGAAAACATGTTCCGGTATATGTTACTGAGGATATGGTAGGACACAAGCTTGGTGAGTTTGTTGCAACCAGAACCTACAGAGGACATGGAAAAGACGAGAAGAAGTCAGGCGTTAGATAAGATTTAGTGAAAGGAGGATTCATCCATGGCAAAAGGACATAGATCCCAAATCAAGAGAGAAAGAAATGAAGTGAAAGATACCAGACCTTCAGCTAAGTTATCTTATGCTAGAGTGTCTGTTCAGAAGGCTTGCTTTGTATTAGATGCAATCCGTGGTAAGGATGTTGCTACTGCACTTGCAATCGTAACATACAATCCGAGATATGCTTCTACTTTAGTTAAGAAGTTATTAGAGTCAGCAATCGCAAATGCTGAGAACAATAATGGAATGAAGGCAGAGAACCTTTATGTTGCAGAGTGTTATGCAAATAAGGGACCAACAATGAAGAGAATTCATCCGAGAGCACAGGGCAGAGCTTACAGAATCGAAAAGAGAACAAGCCACATTACAATCGTGCTTGATGAAAGATAGGAGGGCATTATGGGACAGAAAGTCAATCCTCATGGCTTAAGAGTTGGCGTTATCAAGGACTGGGATTCCAAATGGTATGCAGAAGGTGATTTCGCTGATTGCTTAGTAGAAGATTACAATATCAGAACATTTTTAAAGAAAAAGTTATACGCAGCCGGTGTTTCCAAGATTGAAATCGAGAGAGCATCTGATCGCGTTAAGGTTATCATCTATACCGCTAAGCCGGGTGTTGTTATCGGTAAGGGCGGAGCTGAGATTGAGAAGATCAAGGCTGAGGTACAGAAGCTTACAACAAAGAAGCTGAATGTAGATATCAAGGAAGTTAAGAGACCAGACAAGGATGCTCAGTTAGTAGCTGAGAACATCGCTCTTCAGTTAGAGAACCGTGTTTCCTTCCGTCGTGCAATGAAGTCCTGCATGGGACGTGCCATGAAGGCAGGCGCTAAGGGTATTAAGACCAGCTGTTCAGGTCGTCTTGGTGGAGCTGATATGGCCCGCAGCGAGTTCTACTCAGAGGGAACAATTCCGCTTCAGACACTTCGTGCTGATATCGATTATGGTTTCGCTGAGGCAGATACAACTTACGGCAAGGTTGGCGTAAAGGTTTGGATCTACAAAGGCGAGGTACTTCCTGCAAAGGCTAATAAGGAAGGAGGAGCTCAGTAATTATGTTAATGCCAAAAAGAGTAAAACATAGAAAACAGTTCCGTGGTTCTATGGCTGGAAAAGCAACCAGAGGCAATAAGATTACCAATGGTGAATTTGGTATCGTTGCAACAGAACCATGCTGGATTCGTTCCAATCAGATTGAGGCTGCCCGTATCGCAATTACCCGTTATGTAAAGCGTGGTGGTAAGGTATGGATTAAGATTTTCCCTGACAAGCCAGTTACAGCAAAGCCGGCTGAGACCCGAATGGGTTCCGGAAAAGGCTCTCTGGAGTATTGGGTAGCTGTTGTTAAACCAGGTAGAGTATTATTTGAAATCTCCGGTGTTGCTGAGGACGTAGCTCGTGAAGCATTACGTCTTGCTACACATAAATTACCTTGCAAGTGCAAAGTAGTTTCACGTGCAGATTTAGAAGGCGGTGAATCAAATGAAAACTAGTGCATATTTAGAACAATTAAAATCTCAGAACGTAGCTGATTTACAGGCACAGCTCGTTGATGCAAAGAAAGAACTTTTCAATTTGAGATTCCAGAACGCAACAAATCAGTTAGATAACACAGCCAGAATCAAAGAGGTTCGTAAGAATATTGCCAGAATTCAGACTGTTATCACCGAGAAAGAGAAAGTTGCGCAGTAATCCAATATCCTATCAGAAAGGAGACTTAGGTCGTGGAAGAAAGAAATCTTAGAAAAACACGTGTTGGTGAAGTCGTAAGCGACAAGATGGATAAGACAATCGTTGTTGCAGTAAGAGACAACGTAAGACATCCGCTTTACAACAAAATCGTGAAGAAGACTTATAAATTAAAAGCTCATGACGAGAACAACGAAGCAAAGATCGGTGATACCGTCAGAGTAATGGAGACAAGACCATTATCTAAAGATAAGAGATGGAGACTTGTTGAAATCATGGAAAGAGCAAAATAATCAAAGGAGGCTACAAGCATGGTACAGCAGGAAAGCAGACTCAGAGTTGCAGACAATACTGGTGCAAAAGAGTTACTTGTTATCCGCGTTATGGGTGGATCTACCAGAAGATATGCGAACATCGGTGATATCGTTGTTGCCAGCGTAAAAGACGCAACACCAGGCGGTGTTGTTAAAAAAGGTGACGTAGTTAAGGCCGTAGTTGTTCGTTCAGTAAAGGGTGCCCGTCGTAAAGATGGTTCCTATATTAAGTTCGATGAGAACGCAGCAGTCATCATTAAGGATGACAAAACTCCAAAAGGAACTCGTATCTTTGGACCAGTAGCTCGTGAGCTTCGTGAGAAGCAGTTCATGAGAATTGTTTCTCTGGCTCCAGAAGTATTATAGGAGGAACGAAGATGGCAAGTATGAAGATCAAGAAAGGCGATATGGTTAAGGTTATTGCCGGCAAGGATAAAGACAAAGAGGGCAAGGTAATTGCCGTAAATAAAAAAGATAACACTCTTCTTATAGAGGGAATCAACATGGTTACCAAGCATGCAAAGCCAAGCATGGCTAACCAGCAGGGTGGTATCCGTCAGCAGGAAGCGCCGATTGATGCCTCTAATGTAATGTATCTTCACAAAGGTCAGGCTACCAGAGTTGGCTTTAAGATGGACGGAGACAAGAAGGTACGTTTTGCAAAGAAAACCGGTGAAGTTATCGACTAATTGAAGAGAGGAGGATAAGACGTTGAGTAGACTGAGAGAGCAGTATGAGAATGAAATCAAGGACGCAATGCAGAAGAAGTTCGGTTATAAGAACGTTATGGAGATTCCGAAGCTTGACAAGATCGTAGTTAATATGGGTGTTGGAGAAGCTAAGGAGAATGCAAAGCTTCTTGAGGCAGCTGTTAAAGATATGGAAGCAATCACAGGACAGAAGGCTGTTACTACAAAGGCTAAGAATGCAGTAGCTAACTTCAAGATTCGTGAGGGCATGCCGATTGGATGTAAAGTAACTTTACGTGGCGAGAAGATGTATGAGTTCGCAGATCGTTTGATCAACCTGGCATTACCACGTGTACGTGACTTCAGAGGCGTTAATCCAAACGCATTTGACGGACGTGGAAATTATGCACTTGGAATCAAAGAGCAGATCATCTTCCCGGAAATCGAGTATGATAAGGTTGATAAGGTAAGAGGTATGGATGTTATCTTCGTTACCACAGCTAAGACCGATGAGGAAGCTCGCGAATTATTGACACTGTTCAATATGCCATTCGCAAAGTAATCAGGAGGGAATTTTAATGGCTAAGACAAGTATGAAAATCAAACAGCAGCGCAAACCGAAATTCTCTACCAGAGAATATACACGTTGCAAAATTTGTGGTCGTCCACATTCAGTTTTAAGAAAATACGGAATCTGCAGAGTATGTTTCCGTGAGTTGGCATATAAGGGACAGATTCCAGGCGTTAAGAAAGCGTCTTGGTAGAATTCTTAGATAAAGAAAATAGGAGGAAATCAAAATCATGATGATGACAAGTGATCCAATTGCAGATATGCTTACAAGAATCCGTAATGCAAACACTGCTAAGCATGATACAGTAGATATTCCAGCTTCCAAGATTAAGGTTGCAATCGCCGGAATCCTTGTTGATGAGGGATTCATCGAGAAGTACGATATCATTGAAGATGGCAATTTCAAGACTATCCGCGTTACCTTAAAGTACGGCGCAGATAAGAATGAAAAGGTTATTACCGGTATCAAGAGAATTTCTAAGCCGGGTCTTCGTGTGTATGCAGGCAAGGAAGAAATTCCTTCCGTGCTTGGTGGATTGGGAATCGCTATCCTTTCTACCAATCAGGGTATCATCACTGACAAAGAGGCTCGCAAGCTTCAGGTTGGTGGCGAAGTATTAGCTTTTGTTTGGTAAGATAAGACATACAAATAAAAATTAGGAGGTACGGGCATGTCACGTATAGGAAGAATGCCAATCGCAGTACCTGCAGGTGTAACTGTAGATATTGCAGAAAATAATCATGTGACTGTAAAAGGTCCTAAGGGAACTCTTGAGAGAACCCTTCCAGCAGAGATGGAAATCAAATTAGAGGGTAGCGAGATTATCGTTACAAGACCGAATGATTTGAAGAAGATGAAATACTTACATGGATTGACAAGAAACCTCATCAACAACATGGTTGTTGGTGTTACAGAGGGATATACCAAGACACTTGAAGTAAACGGTGTTGGTTACAGAGCTTCCAAGTCTGGAAAGAAGCTTACCCTGAACTTAGGATACTCTCATCCGGTAGAGATGGAGGATCCGGAAGGTCTTGAGTCTACCGTAGAAGACAACAAGATTATCATCAAGGGTATCGACAAAGAAAAAGTTGGCCAGTACGCTGCTAACATTCGTGCTAAGAGAGCTCCTGAACCATATAAGGGCAAGGGAATCAAGTATGCGGATGAAGTTATCAGACGTAAAGTTGGTAAGACTGGTAAAAAATAAGTAAAGGAGTGGACAGGAAATGGTTAGTAAGAAATCAAGAACAGAAGTTCGTGTGAAGAAGCATAACAGAATGCGTTATCATCTTGCTGGTACTACTGAGCGTCCTCGTTTGGCAGTGTTCAGAAGCAATAACCATATGTATGCTCAGATTATTGATGATACAGTTGGTAATACCCTTGTTTCTGCATCTACTCTTGACAAAGACGTAAAGGCAGAAATCGAGAAGACCAATAACGTAGATGCAGCTGCAAAGCTTGGAACAATTATTGCTAAGAAAGCATTAGATAAAGGTATCTCCACTGTTGTCTTCGATAGAGGCGGTTTTATCTACGCAGGTAAGATCAAGGCATTAGCTGAAGCAGCTAGAGAAGCTGGCTTAGAGTTTTAGGAGGAGACAAACATGAAACGTGAAATCATTGATGCTAGTCAATTAGAATTAGTTGACCAGGTTGTTGACATCAAACGTGTAACAAAGGTTGTAAAGGGTGGACGTAACATGCGTTTTACAGCTCTCGTTGTTGTTGGTGACAAAAACGGTCATGTTGGTGCTGGTCTTGGAAAGGCAACTGAAATTCCGGAAGCTATCCGCAAAGGAAAAGAAGATGCAATCAAGAGCATGATCAGCGTTCGTTTAGATGAGAACAATTCCATTACACATGATGTAACCGGAAAATACACAGGTGCTTCCGTATTATTAAAGAAGTCTCCTGAAGGTACTGGTATTATCGCTGGTGGTCCTGCTCGTTCCGTATGTGAGATCGCAGGTATCCAGAATATCCGTACAAAGTCCTTGGGATCTAACAATAAGCAGAATGTCGTTCTTGCAACAATTGAGGCATTAAAGCAGCTCAGATCCCCGGAAGAAGTTGCAAAGCTTCGCGGTAAGTCAGTAGAAGAAATCTTGGGATAAGGAGGAGCTGAAAGATGGCAGATAGAGTAAAAGTTACACTTATTAAGTCTACAATTGGTGCAGTTCCTAAGAACAAGAAGACGATTGAAGCTCTTGGATTAACAAAATTAGGAAAAACAGTTGAGTTGCCAAACAATGCAGCAACCATGGGCGCTGTACGCAAGGTAGCACCATATGTTAAAGTAGAAGAAGTATAGAGATAAGGAGGTGTCATAATGGATTTATCTAATTTGAAAGCAGCTGAAGGTTCTGTTCACAGCGATAATTTCAGAAGAGGACGTGGACATGGCTCAGGTAATGGTAAGACTGCTGGTAAGGGCCACAAAGGTCAGAAAGCTCGTTCTGGAGCACCTAGACCAGGTTTTGAAGGTGGACAGATGCCATTATACAGAAGATTACCTAAGAGAGGTTTCAAGTGCAGAAACACCAAGGAAATCGTAGCAATCAACCTTTCTGCATTAGAGAGATTTGATAATGATGCTGTAGTATCTGTTGATACATTGATGGAGGCAGGCATTGTTAAGAATCCTGCTGATGGAGTTAAGATTCTTGGAAATGGTGAACTTACTAAGAAGCTTACAGTTCAGGCAAATGCATTCAGTGCAAGTGCAAAAGAGAAGATTGAGGCTCTTGGTGGAAAAGCTGAGGTGATCTAATGTTCGAGACACTCCGTAATGCATTTAAAGTCAAGGAAATTCGTAAAAGAGTTTTTTTCACTTTTTTGATGTTGATAGTCATCCGAATCGGAAGCCAGCTTCCGGTTCCGGGTGTACAGGGGTCAATATTTCAGGACTGGTTCGCTAGTCAGGGTACAGACGGATTGAGCTTCATAGATGCAATTACCGGAGGTTCGTTCATGAACATGTCGGTATTTGCGTTGAATATCACGCCGTACATTACTTCTTCCATTATTATGCAGCTTCTTACAATTGCGATTCCAAAATTGGAAGAATTGCAGCGTGATGGGGAAGATGGTAGAAAGAAAATCGCAGAGATTACGAGATACCTTACTGTTGCATTAGGTCTGATTGAGTCTGTTGCCATGACCATCGGATTTTACAGAGGCGGATATCTGATTGATAAGAGTCCTCTTACCGTTATCATGGTCATTGTTTCACTGACTGCCGGTTCTGCAGTTCTGATGTGGATTGGAGAGCGAATCACAGAAAAGGGTATCGGAAATGGTATTTCCATTGTTTTGGTTATCAATATTATTTCCCGTATGCCACAGGATTTATCTACTTTGTGGACACAGTTTATCTCCGGCAAGATACTTGCCAGAGCCATTGTGTCAGCATTGATTATTATTGCAATCATCGTAGCGATGGTAATTTTTGTTATTCTGCTTCAGGGTGCTGAAAGACGAATTCCTGTTCAGTATTCCAAGAAGATTCAGGGCAGAAAACAGGCTGGTGGACAGCAGACACATATTCCTTTAAAGGTTAATACTGCAGGTGTTATTCCGGTTATTTTTGCACAGTCACTGATGCAGGCACCGGTTATCATCACAAGTCTTGTCACACAGGGAAGCGCAACAGGTGTCTGGGGACAGATTTGCCGTGGATTATCCCAGTCTAACTGGTGTGATCCGGAAAATATGATTTATTCATTGGGTTTGATTTTATATATTGTCTTAATCATTGCTTTTGCATATTTCTATACACAGATTACATTCAATCCGTTGGAGATTGCAAATAACATGAAAAAGGCAGGTGGATTTATTCCGGGTATTCGTCCGGGCAAGCCTACCAGCGACTATCTGAACCAGATATTGAATTACATCGTATTTATCGGTGCAGTTGGATTATCCATTGTAGCATTTGTTCCGATTTTCTTTAATGGAGTATTTGGTGCAGACGTATCCTTCGGTGGTACATCCATTATCATTATTGTCGGTGTTATCATCGAGACATTAAAGCAGGTTGAATCATTGATGAGAGTACGTTGTTACAAAGGATTTTTAAATGATTAATGAAGGATTGGAGATATAGTTTTCTATATCTCCATTCGTGGTATTCAAACATAAATATAAATTAGAAAAGGAGAAAAGTATGAAGATTATAATGTTAGGGGCTCCGGGAGCCGGAAAAGGAACACAGGCAAAGCAGATTGCAGCAAAATATGAGATTCCACACATTTCTACCGGCGATATCTTCCGCGCAAATATCAAGAACGGCACAGAGCTTGGCAAGAAAGCAAAGACCTACATGGATCAGGGAGCGTTAGTTCCGGATGAATTGACCTGTGATCTTGTCATGGACCGTATTCAGCAGGATGACTGCAAGAATGGCTTTGTTTTGGATGGTTTCCCAAGAACAATTCCACAGGCAGAGGCACTGGATGCTGCCCTTACCAGGATTGGCCAGTCCATGGATTATGCAATTGATGTAGATGTTCCGGATGAGAATATTGTCAACAGAATGAGCGGAAGACGTGCATGTCTCAACTGTGGCGCAACCTACCATATCGTATTCAATCCGACCAAGGTAGAGGGAAAATGCGATGCGTGCGGCAGCGATACCGTTCTTCGTGATGACGACAAGCCGGAGACTGTACAGAAGCGTCTTAGCGTATATCATGACCAGACACAGCCATTGATTGATTACTACAAAAAGCAGAACATCTTAAAGTCCGTAGACGGAACACAGCCGATGGATGATGTATTTGCTGCAATTGTTGGTATCTTAGGTGAATAATTATGCCGGTTACCATAAAATCTGAGCAGGAAATTGAATTGATGCGCGAGGCCGGAAGGATTCTGGCCCTCGTGCACCAGAACCTTGGAAAAGAAATCAAACCGGGGATGTCTACTTTAGACATTGATCGTTTGGGCGAAGAGATGATTCGAAGCTATGGATGTATTCCGTCCTTTTTGAATTATTGCGGTTATCCTGCATCCATATGTGTTTCTGTAAACGAAGAGGTGGTTCACGGTATTCCGACGGCAGACCGGATTATTCAGGAAGGTGATATTGTAAGTCTGGATGCCGGAGTCATCTATAAGGGGTATCATTCCGATGCGGCGAGAACGGTAGCGGTCGGAGAGGTCAGCAAAGAAGCGCAGCTTCTTATAGAGAGAACCAGAATGAGCTTTTTTCAGGGAGCAAAACAGGCTGTTGCGGGCAATCACCTGTTTGATATTTCAGAAGCAATCGGCAGTTATGCGGAGAGCTTTGGTTATGGCGTAGTAAGAGATCTGGTAGGACATGGAATTGGCTCCAGTCTGCATGAGGAGCCGGAGATTCCGAATTTCCGGCCGAGATGGCCAAAGCGGGGGATTCGGCTGAGACCGGGCATGACACTGGCGGTTGAGCCGATGATCAATGCCGGAACACCGGAGGTTCTGTGGATGGATGATGAATGGACGGTTGTCACAGAGGATTTGTCACTTTCCGCACATTATGAGAATACCATTTTGATAACGGACGGCAAACCGGAGATTCTTTCCCTGACGGAAGAAGAAAAAGAAGCGGGATTTTTAGATTTTATATAATCATATAGGAATAATCAGGATGAAGCAGATCATCAGGAGGAGTAAAAGATATGTCAAAGGCAGATGTAATTGAAGTAGAAGGCGTTGTAGTAGAAAAACTTCCAAATGCGTTTTTTAAGGTTGAACTTGAGAATGGACATCAGATTTTAGCAACCATCAGCGGTAAATTAAGAATGAATTTTATCCGCATTTTGCCAGGGGATAAGGTGACCATCGAGATGTCGCCGTATGACTTGACAAAAGGCAGAATTATCTGGAGAGATAAATAAAAATATTGTTGACTTTTGAAAAGTGTCTGTGTATAATACTATACGGACACTTTTGTAAAGTACCCAGAAAGTGGGCGAAAGCCTTGTAAATAGGGACTTTTATAGAGAAAGGAGGATTTGCTGTGAAGGTAAGATCATCAGTTAAACCTATTTGCGAAAAGTGCAAAGTTATCAAGAGAAAAGGAAGCATCAGAATTATCTGTGAGAATCCTAAGCATAAGCAGAGACAGGGATAATTTAACCAAAGGTTAAGTTGCCCCTGTTGTTTGTGCGTTATCTGGCACTTTTTGAGCCATCGGAGGATGGTCCGCAGGAGTCGCAGACTTGCGGGATTGTAAGCAATCAATATGCGAATAATTATGTGCGGCTGCAGCATAAGTGATTATGCTGTTCATAATAAACAGAGCATAGCTGTAGATACCCATAATACCGAGTGGGCATCATGAATATGCAAATATGGAAGACCATCGAAATACACACATTTCAGGGCGTGCAACCGCAGCTGTAGGGAGATGGGATTCGGATGGGATATATCGTTGCAGTATATCGTAACTACTAATAATCAGGAAAAATTATGGAGGTTTAAACACACATGGCTCGTATTGCAGGTGTAGATTTACCAAGAGAAAAACGTGTAGAGATCGGCTTGACTTACATCTATGGAATCGGAAGAGTAAGTTCTAACCGTATCCTTGAGGCAGCAAATGTAGATCCGAATACTCGTGTTAAGGATCTTACAGACGATGAAGTTAAGAGAATCAGCGCAGTCATCGATGAGACACAGACTGTAGAAGGTGATTTAAGAAGAGAAATAGCTCTTAATATCAAGAGACTTCAGGAAATCGGATGCTATCGTGGAATCCGTCATAGAAAGGGACTGCCTGTTCGTGGTCAGAAGACAAAGACCAATGCAAGAACAAGAAAAGGTCCTAAGAGAACTGTGGCAAACAAGAAAAAGTAATCATTTAGAGAAAGTAGGTTAGTTTAGATATGGCTAAAGCAGTTGCAAAAAAAGTAACAAAGAGGCGTGTAAAGAAGAACGTTGAACGCGGACAGGCACATATTCAGTCATCTTTCAATAATACAATTGTAACTCTTACAGATGCTGAAGGTAATGCTTTATCATGGGCTAGTGCCGGTGGCCTTGGATTTAGAGGTTCAAAGAAATCTACTCCATATGCTGCACAGATGGCAGCAGAAACCGCTGCAAATGCAGCTATGATTCATGGCTTAAAGACTGTTGATGTATTCGTTAAGGGACCAGGCTCAGGAAGAGAAGCAGCTATCCGTGCTCTTTCCGCATGCGGTCTTGAAGTTGTATCCATCAAGGATGTGACTCCGGTACCTCACAACGGATGTCGTCCACCAAAGCGCAGAAGAGTTTAATTAGGAGGTAGAGATTAAGATGGCAGTTAATAAGACCCCTGTATTGAAGAGATGCAGATCCCTTGGTTTAGAGCCAAGCTATTTAGGATATGATAAGAAGTCTAAGAGAAATCTTACAAGAGCTAACAGAAAGGTTTCTGAGTACGGACTTCAGTTGAGAGAGAAGCAGAAAGCAAAATTCATTTACGGTGTACTTGAGAAGCCTTTCCACAATTACTATGTAAAGGCTGACAAGATGAAGGGCATGACCGGTGAGAACCTTATGACCATGCTTGAGTCAAGACTTGACAACGTAGTATTCCGTCTTGGATTTGCAAGAACCAGAAAAGAAGCAAGACAGATTGTTGACCACAAGTTTGTTACCGTTAACGGTAAGCAGGTTAATATTCCATCTTACCTTGTAAAAGCTGGCGATGTAATCGAAATCAAGGAGAGCAAGAAGAGCCTTCAGAGAATGAAAGATATCGCTGAAGTAGCAGGTGGAAGACTTGTTCCGGAGTGGTTGGATGTAGATGCTGAGAAGTTCCAGGGAACTGTAAAAGAGTTGCCTACTCGTGAGCAGATTGATGTTCCGGTTGACGAGATGCTTATCGTCGAGTTATATTCAAAGTAATTTTTACGTTGAATTGGATTGGATGCGGAAGAGTTGTAGTTTCTTTCTTGAAAACACACTGTGTGCCGGGAAACAATGTTACCCGGCTATCCGCGTCTATAAGCATATAGCAGCATAAAAACCCGAGAAGGAGGGACTTTGTAGTGTTCGATTTTGAAAAACCAAAAATTGAAATTGCTGAGATTTCAGAAGACAAAAAGTACGGCAGATTTGTTGTAGAGCCTTTGGAAAGAGGTTATGGAACAACACTTGGTAATTCGTTAAGAAGAATTATGCTTTCTTCATTACCAGGAGTAGCTGTAAGCCAGGTTAAGATCGATGGTGTTTTGCATGAGTTCAGTTCAATTCCAGGCGTTAAGGAAGATGTTACCGAAATCATCATGAATATCAAGAACCTTGCAATTCGTAACAACAGTTCTACAAATGAGCCAAAAGTTGCTTATATTGAATTCGAAGGCGAAGGCGTTGTGACAGCAGGGGATATTCAGGCTGATGCTGATATTGAGATTTTAAATCCGGATATGGTAATCGCTCACTTGAACGGTGGTGCGGACAGCAAGCTGTATATGCAGCTTACGATTACCAAGGGCCGGGGATATGTAAGTGCAGATAAGAATAAGACAGAGGATACACCGATTGGTGTACTTGCTGTTGACTCTATCTATACACCGGTTGACCGTGTGAATCTGACTGTGGAGAATACCCGTGTTGGTCAGGTTACGGATTATGATAAGCTTACACTGGATGTATATACCAACGGAACACTTGAGCCGGATGAGGCTGTAAGCCTTGCCGCTAAAGTTCTTAGTGAGCATCTGAATCTGTTTATTGATCTGTCTGATGCAGCTATGCAGGCAGAGGTGATGGTAGAGAAGGAGAATGACGCTCAGGAGAAGGTTCTTGAGATGAACATTGATGAGCTTGAACTGTCCGTTCGTTCTTACAACTGCTTAAAGAGAGCAGGAATTAATACAGTTGCAGAGCTGATTAACAAGACTCCGGAAGATATGATGAAGGTTCGTAATCTTGGACGTAAGTCATTGGATGAAGTTTTGTTAAAACTCAAAGAATTAAATTTAGAGTTGAACAAGACGGAAGAATAGTCCGGAATTGTTTGACATATACTCATTCAACAGGCAGCATTAATAAGACCGAAGAGCATAGTGGTGTCTATCTGCTGCGGACATTCTGCAAAAGAATTGTCTTGTAGTACATGAGTGGCAAAAAAGATACGGCGTACTGCAGTAAGACCGAAGAGCGTGATGGTACGTTCCACAAATGGAGGAGAAAGAAATGGCAAAGTATCGTAAATTAAGCAGAACCTCAAGCCAGAGAAAGGCATTATTAAGAGGTCAGGTAACAGCACTTATCGCTAATGGTAAGATTGTAACAACCGAGGCTAAGGCTAAGGAAGTTCGCAAGATCGCAGAAGGAATCATCGCATCTGCAATCCGTGAGAAGGATAACTTCGAAGAAGTTACCGTAACCGCTAAGGTTGCCCGCAAGGACAAAGACGGCAAGAGAGTAAAGGAAGTTGTAGATGGCAAGAAAGTAACTGTTTACGACGAAGTTGAGAAGAAGATTAAGAAGGATATGCCTTCACGTCTTCATGCAAGAAGAGAGATGCTCAAGGTTCTTTACCCGGTAAAGGAACTTCCGGAAGGCAAGAAGAAGGGTGCTAAGGAAGTTGACTTAGTAGCTAAGTTATTTGATGAAATCGCTCCGAAGTACGCAAACCGCAACGGTGGATACACCAGAATCGTTAAGATTGGTCAGCGTAAGGGTGACGGCGCTCTTGAGGTTGTTCTTGAGTTAGTATAATAGGCAAAAATTATTGCAGAAAAGACACCATCCGAAATCGGATGGTGTCTTTTTAGGTTTACGCACAATGGGTGGAACTGATATTTTTTGATAGAAAAAGAGCACATGAAGTCGGTCTTCATGCGCTCACTATTTTTTTTAAGGCAAAATGCGATTACTGCTTATTCTCTTCGTGCTGGAAGAAATTGGCATAATTGCTGATGAGATTCTCGAAGGCACGCTGCGGAACGATTGGCTTTGATGCTTTTTCTAATAATTCCTGAGGAATTTCCTCGTTGCGGCCGAGAAGACGACCGATTTCTTTGTAGGTCTCTACAAACACATCGATGTACTGCTGCATCAACGGGATGCGGTACATCTCGCCCTGCGGACAGAAGAGAGGGAGATAATTGCCCTTGCCGGCGATGAAATTCAGTTCCTTAATCAAAGAATCGTAAATCTCTTCAGTCTTGGCGTAACCGCAGGTGGATACAATCACCAGACGCTTGCCGCTCATATCAAATCTAGGCTCGTGGAATGCGCTGTTGCCGATGGTCTTGGAGAAGCCGTTGTAGCTTTCCATCAATGGACACATGCGGTCGGTAAAGGTCTTCATAGGACCCGGCATACCGAAGAAAAACAGTGGGAAGCTCTCGATAACGAGATCTGCAGCCATAACCTTCTTGTAGACATCCTGCATGACATCATCGATCACACACTTACCCGGTGTCTGATACCAGCAGCTTAAGCATCCCAGACATGGCTTGATGTCCATTTCCTTGACAACAAGAGTTTCGATTTCGATATCAGGATTCTCCTGCAGACCTTTTAAAAGTGCGGAAGTGAGCTTAAAGGTGTTGCTGTTTTCACCCTTTGGACTTCCGTTGATGACTAATACCTTCATATGTTGTGGTTCTCCCTTATTTGTTCATAAATTCTAATAAATCATTGTACTGTTGTTTCATGATGTCATAACCGTAATTATAACAGGCGTTCAGCTTCTCCGGAGAGTTTTCAAAATGGCTGATGGTCGCCTCTTCCGGACGGATGATAAATGCCCGTCCTTCGGCTTCCAGCTTGTTCAAAAAGCGCATCTGTTCGTCGTAATTGTCCTTGCGCTTTAAGATGGAAGCGGCCAGCTTTGGATATTTCTTGCCGTAAGTATGCTCTACGAGACGTCTGATTTTGGAATAGTCGGTTACCTTGGCACCCAGAGGTTTTGTCATTACCGCGACAAGCTTCTCGCAGCCGGCGTCTATTGCATGTCTGCAAGGCAGAGAGTCAACAAGACTTCCGTCAAGATAATATTTGCCATTTATTTCGACAGGATCACAAATAAATGGCAGGGACATGGATGCAACATTGTATTTTAGAAGTTCGTCTTTATCTTTGTAGTCCGAATGGTATTCGGCTTCACCGGTCTCGCAGTTGACAACAACACTCACGCACTCCGTATCGGAGGCGAAAAAAGTGTCAAAATCAAAAGGAAAATCCTTCTGCGCAAATTCTACAACAACCATATCCAGATTCAGTATCTTTTTGTTCTTCATGAGCTGGTTGAATCCGAAAAACGATTCACGGTTCTCATGCATGAGAACCTTTTTCATACGGCCGGGCTGTTTGGAAGTGAAACTGGAGGCATTGCCGCTTCCGGCAGAGACTCCGATTACATAAGGAAACTCGACCTTTTTCTCTAATAAATAATCCAATACACCGGCTGTAAAAACGCCGCGCAGAGCGCCGCCTTCAAGAATTAAGCCTGTTTTTCCGTTCATTACAACCTCCAAATGCAAATTATGCGCAGCAAATTAGATATTTGCGTGTGTTTCTACATAATCACAGATGTCTTTTACGGTGTTGAGTCCGGAAGTGGTCTCGAAACGGAAGTTGAATTCGTCTTCAACCGTGATTGCAAGCAGCATCATATTCAGTGAATCAACACCCAGGTCGGTAGTAAGTGAACTCTCCATGGTTATCTTGGAGGTGTCGGTCTGTGGCATAACACGTTTGATGATATCAAGTAATTTTTCGTAGATCATTTTGTAAATCTCCTTAGTCTT
>JBGVFC010000015.1:0-40195 GCA_045120755.1 Agathobacter sp.
CGAGGATTTCCATTTGATTGGAGAGGCTTTTGAAAAAGAATGTACCGTAAACAGGGTTCCTTTGGGCAATGGAAGCATTGCATTCATGAAACAGCGGGAACTTGTAGATTTTGCCGTTACGTGGATAGAAAAGAACAGAAAATAGGACTAAGGGGAATCCCTCTGCTGAATTGCAGAGGAATCTCATTCCTTAGTCCAAAGACTTATATTCGGTTACAGTTTTCAGATAGGTTTCCGAATCTATTTCGAGTCGCCCTCGCCCTTGGAAAGCAGGCAGACGGTTTCCACATGATAAGTTCCGGGAAACATGTCTACACATGTAATCTTCTTAACTTCATACCCTCTCGCGATAAGCACCTGCAAATCTCTCGCCAGACTGGTCGGCTTACAGGAGATATAGACCATATTCTCCACACCATAGGCAATAATCTTCTCCAGCGCCTTCGGATGAATGCCATCCCGCGGCGGATCAAGGATGATGTAATCCGGCTTCTCCTCAATTTCATCCAGCACCTTCAACACATCCCCTGCCAGGAAGGTGCAGTTGTCCAGCCCGTTCAACTTTGCATTCTCCCGCGCGGCTTCCACCGCCTCGGCAACAATTTCCACGCCGACTACCTGTTTGCAGACAGGTGCCATCATCTGCGCAATGGTTCCGGTGCCGCTGTAGAGGTCGTACACAACCTTGTCGCAGAGCGCCTGCTCATCTCCGTTTAGGATATAGCTGCGCGCGGTCTCGTAGAGCACCTCCGCTCCCAGAGAATTTGTCTGAAAAAAGGAAAATGGGGAGATTTGGAAACGAAGGCCGAGCAGCTCCTCGTAGAAAAAGCCCTCTCCATACAGAATATCCGTCCCCTCATCGCGGACAACATCCGCAACGCTGTCATTTTTTGTATGAAGGATTCCACGAATTGTTCCCTCCAACCGCAAGTCAAGCAGACACTGCATCCACTCACGCAGGATTTCCTCCTCTTGTGCGTCTGCACTCTGCTTCTGAAAAGTATCTGCGGACATATCCATATGTGCATCCATGTTCGCTTTTCCATCTGTGCATGAATCCCCACCTGCGAAGCATGACTGTGTGGTTGTCACAAGGTCAATCAGAATCTCTCCGGTACGGGCTGCTTTTCGAACCAGCAGGTGGCGCAGATAGCCAATGTGGCGCATTCTATGAAGAAATGTAACATTTTTCTTCGAAAAATAGTGCAAAGTTGTCATCAGAATTGCTCGGAAGTCTGCATCTACAATCTGACACTGCGATACGGTTACAAGATCATAAAAGCTGCCTCTCCTGTGCATTCCCAGTGCAAGCGGTCCGCCCTTGAATTCATCGCCAAAGGAGAATTCCATCTTATTGCGGTATCCGAACTGGCGCGGACTGGCTTTGATCCCCTCAAATTCATATGCACAGGAATCTCCGATTGCATCCTGCATGAGCTTTCTGACCTGCTGCTCCTTAAGTTCAAGCTGTTTGTCATATGGAAGTGTCTGATAGGTACAGCCGCCGCACTCACCAAAATGCGGGCAGCAGGATTCCTGCTCCAATGGCGAAGGCTCCAATATCCCGGTCAGTCTCGCCTCATATTTGCCTTTTCTTGCCTTATTCACGGTAAAAGATACCTTCTGTCCCGGAATGGTATTCTTAACAATCACCTTCTGCCCATCCGCAGTCAACACAACTCCTTTGTTGGGAAATTCAATCTGCTGTACAATGCCCTCTGCCTGTTGTCCCTTTTTCATCGAAATATCCGTCCTCCTGTCATTCATCTGCCAAAATCCTCCGTTTTGGCAATCATCCAATATCTGTGTATATGGCAGCTCTCGCCAAGTGCTCACCACGCCGGTTATGGCTGAACTGCTACAAAAAAAGAGGACTTACTCTTGAAGCCCTCTTTGCATTCTAAATTGTCGTGCAATTATTCAGCGTCCTTCTCTTCCGGAGCCTTCTCTTCTTCCTTGGTATCATCTTCCTCGAAGAAATCATCATCAAAATCATCATCGAAATCGTCATCAAAATCATCCATATAATCCGGTGTAAGGAAACGGTAGATACCGTATGCTGCTGCAGCAACAGCAACCACAACACCGATAATTGCAAAAATGATTACTGCCTTATTCGGCTTCTTCTTCTCAACCACTTCAACAACCTCCTCCTTCTTGTTCTTCTTTAATAAGTCCATAAGCTTAGCTGTGCTAACCAGTTCATCTAATTTTGTCATAATAATCCCTCTCCTTTTTCTTTTCTTCCATGCAGCCGGATGCCCATCCCCCGCATGAATACATTGGTTACATTATAGCATAGCTTTCCCAATTTTCCTATAAAAAATTAGCAAAATCTGCAAGTATTTATAAAAATTTATATTTTTTTAAGTTTTGCAAAGGAAGCAAACATCTTCTTGGTTCCGGCCTTGTCAAAATCAACCGTAACCTCAAAATCCCTTCCTCCCCCAACAATTGCCATGACTTCGCCGTCGCCAAACTTCATATGCCGCACACGGTCTCCGACCTGATAGGACAATTCCATTCCCGCGGTAGCAGTACCGGAAAAATCTCTCTGATTGCGGACCGGAGTATATACCGGAGGCTTCGATGCCCTTCCTGCACCAAAGGAGCGGAAACCTGCATCCTCGTCCTGCGGTCTTGACGTACCATACTGCGTCGGTGCAGCGCGGAATGCCTGTTTTGCGCGCTGATAGGTACTTCCGGTCAACAGCTCGTCCTGCTGCTTCTTCTTCGGCTCATAGACGACTCCATTCAGCAACGACTCCGGTATCTCCTTCACAAAACGCGACACCTTATTGAACTGTGTCTCCCCGCGAACCATGCGCATGCGCGCATTGGTGATGGTCAGGTGCTCCTTCGCTCTTGTAATACCCACATAAGCCAGACGCCGTTCTTCCTCGATCTCATTGTCACTGTTCTCTGCCGTAATTGACATATAACTCGGGAACAGGCCATCCTCCATGCCTGCCAGATACACATTCGGAAATTCCAGTCCCTTCGCACTGTGCAGTGTCATCAGTACAACATAATCACTCTCATTGTCCAGGCTATCGATATCTGCTACCAGTGCAACCTCTTCCAAAAATCCGGACAGGGTAGGTTCTTCGGCTGTCTCTTCATACGCTGCCGCCTTGCTGATCAATTCGTCAATATTCTGAATCCTGGCCTCTGCTTCCTCCGAGTCCTCTGCCTCCAGCTCACTGACATATCCGGTAGCACCGATGATTCCTTCCAGCAGCTGATGCACCGGCATCTCGCTCAGTCGGCCTCTAAATCCTTCAATCAGCTCCACAAACGGCTGTATCTTCTGTGCCGCTTTGCCCAATCCCGGAACCATCGCCGCATTCTGCAGTGCATGGTAGAAGGAGATTCCCATATCCTGCGCATAGGCATCTACCTTGGCAATCGATGCCGCTCCTATCCCACGCTTCGGAATATTGATAATCCGCTTAACCGCCAGATCATCCTGTCCGTTGTCGATTGTCTTCAGATAGCAGAGCAGGTCCTTGATTTCCTTTCTGGAATAGAAATTCACCCCGCCGACAATCTTATATGGAATATTGGAAACAATAAAACGTTCCTCGAACAGACGGGATTGTGCATTGGTACGATACAGAACCGCACAGTCCTTGTAGCTGCATTCTCCCCTGCGAACCCGCCCTGCAATATCGCGACAGACAAAGTCTGCCTCCTCATATCCGCTCTCAAGCTGCTCATAGCGGATTTTCTCGCCGGTTCCGTTATCTGTCCACAGACGCTTCTCCTTGCGCCCGACATTGTTGGCAATCACTGCATTCGCCGCATCAAGGATATTCTGGGTAGAACGGTAATTCTGCTCCAGCTTGATGACCTTTGCATCCGGAAAATGCTGTTCAAAATTCAAAATATTGTAAATATTCGCACCGCGGAACTTGTAGATGGACTGGTCATCATCACCAACCACACACAGGTTTTTGTACTTCATCGCGAGAAGACGGATCAATTCAAATTGTGCGGTATTCGTGTCCTGATACTCATCCACCATAATATAGCGGAAGCGCTCCTGATAGGCGCTAAGTACCTCCTTATCCAGCTTAAACAGCTCCACTGTCTTGAAAATCAGATCATCAAAATCCAATGCATTGTTCTGCTTCAATGCCTGCTGATACTCGCGGTAGACTCTCGCCTGAATGCGCTTGCTGTAATCTCCGACTGCCCTCGTCTCGAACTCAATCGGATCGATCAGCTCATCCTTCGCGGATGAAATCACACTGAGAAACATCTTCTCCTTGTGAATCTTCGTATCAATCTCCAGCCGCTTGCAGATATCCTTCATCAATGTCTTTTGGTCATCCGCATCATAAATGGTAAAGCTTGTCCCATATCCAAGACGGTCTATGTATCTGCGCAGGATTCTCACACAGGTGGAATGAAAGGTCGACACCCAGATGCTCTCTGAGCCATGCCCCACCATCTGGTCAATTCGCTCACGCATCTCTCCTGCCGCTTTGTTTGTAAACGTAATCGCCAGAATATTGTAAGGATTCACCCCAAGCTCCTGAATCATATATGCAGTGCGGTTCGTAAGCACTCTGGTCTTTCCCGAACCTGCTCCTGCCAAAATCAGCAGAGGTCCCTCCGTCGTAAGCACAGCTTCTCTCTGCGGTTCATTCAAACGTTCCAATATATCCATATTCACACCTGCCTGTTGTATTCTCACGCGCAGCATCACAAAAAATTGATTTTTACTACACTCTCAATATCATAACATATCATCCCGTGGATTTCCACGTTTTATCGAAAATTTGTTCGGTCAAATGTAACATATTTAACTTGTCATCTAGTTTTCAATACTATATAATGTATTCACGAGGTGATGATAATGATAAATGAAGATACATTACGCAAATTTATGGAAATGACACTGACAGAGCTGAAGCGCATGGACTATGTGCGCCCACAGGATATTCCAAATATTGATTTGTATATGGACCAGATTACAACCTTCATGGATGAGCAGCTTGCCGCCAGCAAGCGCTATGAGGACGACAAGATTCTGACCAAGACCATGATTAACAATTATGCCAAAAACAATCTGATTCCTCCTCCGGAGAAGAAAAAATACTCCAAGGAACATGTTCTTACGCTCATTTTTATCTACTATTTTAAGAACATCCTGAGCATCAGCGATATCCAGTCCATCTTAAATCCGATTACCGACAAATACTTCGGCAATAAGGACGGTCTTAACATGGAAGATATCTACACAGAGGTCTTTTCCCTCGAAAAGGCAGAATCACAGAAGGTGCTGAAGGACCTTTGCAAGAAGTACTCCATTGCCAGCGACAGCTTCAACCAGTTTCCTGAGGAAGACAGGGAATTTCTGCATACGTTCAGTTTTATCTGTCAGCTTAGTTTTGATGTCTATATCAAGAAAATGATGATTGAAAAAATGATTGACGACCTTAATTCGAAAAAGAAGGCAGATGAGGATGCCTCAAAAAAAGAGGCGGCAGCTTCCAAGAAAGAAGCAGCTTCCAAAAAGGACACTGCATCCAAAAAAGAGACCTCAAAAGATTCCACAAAAAACTCCATGTGACGCTGTCATCACATGGAGTCTTTTATTTGCTCATTCTGTCAAATACCATATCATAGCCGTCATTGCCATAATTTAAGGAGCGGTTCACCCGGCTGATAGTTGCCGTTGAGGCACCTGTCTTCTCAGCAATATCCAGATAAGTCTTCTGCTCCCGCAGCATCTTTGCTACCTCGAAGCGCTGTGACAATGACATAAGTTCATTCACCGTACAGACATCCTCAAAAAAAGAATAACATTCTTCTCTGTTGTTCAGACACAGAATCGCATCAAACAACTGGTCTACCGCCTCTGTTCTTAATTTTCTGTTCATCTTCCATTCCTCTGTTCTCATTCAAAATTCCCTCTCAGCGCCTGTGCCCTGCACATCACTGTGAAATATAACAATTTTAGCATATTAAAGTCGTAAAGTAAACAGATTTCTTTTACAAACTCTTTTATATATGATATACTCTATTTTATAATCACAATTTTAAGGGGACAAATTTATGCGACGTTTCGGAACTTTTTGTATAACATTTCTTCCAATCACACTGGCATTGGTAATTGAATTTCTTGCAATATTCTTTGTGCAGGGAATCGGAATGCTTTGTTCATATCTGCCCGCCTCCGGCACAGCAGATGCGAATTTTCGGCTTGATTTGCTTTTCGACCACTTCGACTATAGCTACTGCCTCATGGCCGTGTACGCCCTGATTTCTATCTGCGTATTTGGCATCTGGTACTACAAGTGCTACGCGGGTGAGTATCTTCCGTCAGCCTCGAAGACCTTTCATCCACTGATGCTTGGCGCCATCCTCGTACTGGTGCCGGGTACACAGTTCGGCGCCGACCTCGTTTCCGTTCTGCTTGCCACCATCTATCCGAAGGCAATGGAGGATTATGAAGCGTTGATTGAATCGGCCGGACTCGCCGACCATAACACCTTTTTCCTTATTTTATATTCGGTCATTCTGGCTCCGATTTGTGAGGAACTGATTTTCCGTGGTGTGACGCTCCGCAACGCAAGACGGGTAATGCCGTTCTGGCTTGCAAATATTCTGCAGGCAGTTCTGTTTGGCTTCTTCCACGGCAACCTGATGCAGGGCTGCTATGCCGCTGCTCTCGGCATCGTCCTTGGCTTTATATGTGAATACGGCGGCAGTATTTATTACTCCATCGGATTACATATTCTGTTCAACCTGTGGGGAACCGTTATCATTGACCTTATAAATTTTGACAACGAAGTCATCTACAATATCAGCTTTTGGAGTTCAATACTTATCGCCCTTCCACTTGGAATCATAATGTTTGTTTTCGGGAAAAAAGCCCTTCTCCGTCGCGAAGCACACAAAAATAAATTTGTCTAAAAAAACGCAGTTCCCATCCGGAGAACTGCGTTTCTTTTTCTGTTATGCGGTAAAAATGGAAAATCCAAGCAGACTGACCACCATCATGATGGTTCCTGCCAACAGAACGCCCAGCATGCAGGCTGCAACCGTTGATTTGAAATCCAAATCCAGCATACTGGCTGCCAGTGTTCCTGTCCATGCACCGGTTCCCGGAACCGGAATTCCTACGAACAGAAGCAGGGCTACAAACAATCCTCGTCCGGCTTTTGCCTGAAGCTTCTGACCTCCCTTTTCTCCCTTTCTTAAACACCATGAGAAAAACTTGCCGATTACCTTCTTATCCGAGCCCCACTCCAGCACGCGCCGTGCAAACAGGTAAATAATCGGAACCGGAAGCATATTGCCCAGGATACAGACAATAAAGGATGGGACGATTGGAAGTCCGAATCCCTGCGATATCGGAATCGCGCCCCTCAATTCAATCAACGGTACCATCGATACAAAGAAAATTGCCAGATATTTTGTTAAAATGCTCATTGTTTCTCCTTTTCTATTCACTCTACTGTTTTTGCTTTACATATTCTCTTAAAAATGTAATCAGCGCCTTCATCTCTTCGTCCGTTCCAATACTGATTCGCAGATAATCCACAATACGGTCCGGATGACTGAAATGCCGGACATAGATATCCGCCTTTTTCAATTCTTCAAACAATTCCACGATATCCAGTTGTGGGTGCGTGGCAAAAATAAAGTTGCTCTTAGAATCCCCAAAACGAAATCCCAGCTCTGCCAGTTCCTTTTTCGTCCACTCTCTGGTTGCAATAATCTTATTCCGCGTCTCCTCAAAATATGCCCGGTCTGCAATTGCTTTCGTGCCGATTTCAATAGTAATCCGGTCCATCGTATAGGAGTTGAACGAATACTTGACATCATTCAGATACTTAATCAACGGTGCCGACGCAAAAGCATAACCGATTCTGGAGCCCGCCAGCGAACGCGACTTAGAAAAGGTCTGGGTTACAATCAGATTGTCGTACTTGTGAATCAGCGGCAGCGCACTCTCTCCGCCAAAATCAATATACGCCTCGTCCACAACGACAATGACATCCCTGTTTGCCTCAATGATTTCCTCTACCGTTGCAAGCGGCAGAAGTTCTCCGGTCGGAGCATTGGGATTCGGGAAAACCACGCCTCCGTTCTCTCTGCAATAATCCTTCGCATGAATCTTAAAATTCTCATCCAGCGGAATGGTCTCATACGGGATGCGCAGCATATCTGCCCACACATCATAGAAGGAATACGTGATATCCGGAAACAGAATCGGCTTGTCCGAATTAAAAAATGTCAGGAAAATCATTGCCAGTACATCATCCGAGCCAACCCCGACAAACACTTCGTCTGTGCCAACCCCATAAAAATCAGCAATTCCATTTACCAGTTCCGTAATCTCCGGATCCGGGTACAATCTCAGCTGATTGGTATCAAAATTCCTAAGCACCTCGGCAACTGCCGGTGCCGGCGGATATGGATTCTCATTGGTATTGAGTTTGATCATCCGGTTCTTCTTCGGCTGTTCACCCGGCGTATACGGAACAACCTTGCGCACATTAGCTTCCCAGTTCTTCACAGTAAATCCTCCTTCACGGTGATTGTTTGTCATCCTGTTTATGCTACCTTATTTTTACCTGCTTGTAAAGCAAAAAAGCGTTCCCTTAATTACATAAAAATGTTACACTTTTCATAAACTATCCTAAGTTATTTTTGAAAGGACATCCTTATGAATATTTATACAATTTTCACCGGCGGAACCATCGGAAGCCATCTTGCACCTGCCGGCAATATACGGACAAACCACGCTGCACCATTCCAATTGTTGGAATATTACAACCAAACGTATCCGAATTCCATCACTTTTCACACCGAAGAACCCTATTATATTTTAAGCGAAAATCTTTGTGCTCCGTACCTGTTACAACTGATTGGCTGCCTGAATCAGATTCTTCGCACGAAAAAAACAGATGGTATCATCATCACACACGGTACGGATACCCTGCAATATACCGCAGCTATCCTAAGCTACCTATTTGACGATGCCGCAGTTCCGATTTTTCTCGTATCCAGCGACTATGTGCTTGCAGATGCACGCGCAAATGGACTTACGAATTTTCACTATGCAGTTCGTTTTATCGAAGAGAAACGCGGCAGCGGAGTCTTTGTAAGCTACTGCAATCAGGGCGGTTCGGCAACCATTCACCGCGGAAGCCGTCTGCAGACCCCCCTGAGCTATTCTGCGGATGTATTCAGTATTGCCGATAGCTGGTACGGTCGCTATGAACAGAATAATTACCTTTCCAATCCCAATCTGATTATAACGCCGGGTCAGAAACGATTGCCGGTTTCTCCTGATACCGTAAGGCTTACCGAATATCCGCCCATTCTTCGGATTTTCCCTTATGTGGGCATGGGATACCCGGATATTCCTTCCGGCACAAAAGCAATCCTGCATGAAAGCTTTCATTCCGGCACCATCCGCGTCGAGGGAATGCTGAAAGATTTTGCGGACACCGCCGCACAACGCCGCATTCCTATTTTTCTGACCGGATTGGACAGCCATCAGGCACATTACGAGACGGTCGAACAGTACCGGCAATCCGGTATCATTCCTCTGACCAACCGGGCTGCCATTGCCCAGTATTGTAAACTTTGGCTTGCAATTGACAACGATTTGGACATCCTTACAACCATGTCCACCCCCGCTGCGGAGGATACCTTGTAGAAAAACATCGTTTCCCATATAAAAAAACTGCAACCAGCTGCCCGAATAACAACTTCCATTCGTTACAGTAGATTGCAGTTTTTTGTTTCTTACCCCTTCAGGCCTCTGGACTGGCGGTCCATATCCTCTACCACGATGTCGTAGATTTCTCCAAGTGATGCGCCATATTCCAAAATCAGCCACGGCTCATTTGTGTGAAAATGAATCTTGATCAATTCCTCATCTCCGACAGCCAGAAGGCAGTCTCCCTTAAAATGTTCCGTGATGTAATCGTTGATTTCATCCTCATCCAGATCCTGTCCTTCAATCAGAAGCTGTGTGTCATAACGAAATTCTAATGGTTCCATTCTAATCCCCTTTCTCTGTACTTTAAAATTTCGCTTCTATTATAACTATAAAGCCTTGATTCGTTCAAGTGCCTTTACAGTATTTTCATGATTTCCGAATGCGGTCAGTCTGAAATATCCTTCTCCGCTTGGTCCAAATCCCGATCCCGGTGTTCCTACCACATTTGCATTTTCCAGCAAATAGTCGAAGAACTCCCATGAGGTCATCTGATCCGGTGTCTTTAACCAGATGTATGGTGCATTGACTCCGCCATATACCGAGAAGCCAGCCTCCTTTAAGCCCTCTTTGATGGTCTTCGCATTGCTCATATAGTAAGCCACCTGCTCCTTAAGCTGCGCTTTTCCCGCCTCGGAATAAACAGCTTCTCCTGCTCTCTGCACAATATACGGAGCGCCATTGAACTTGGTTCCGTGACGGCGTGCCCACATTGCATGTAAAGATACGTCATTACACTTTAACTCCTTCGGAACAACGGTAAAGCCGAGACGCACACCTGTAAATCCTGCATTCTTGGAAAAACTGCGAAGCTCGATTGCACAGGTCTTAGCTCCTTCACATTCGTAAATGGAATGTGCCACATCATCCTCACTAATATAGGCTTCATATGCGGCATCGTAAATAATGACCGCCCCTACTCTGTTTGCATAATCTACCCACTCCTGAAGCTGTGACTTGGTAAGCGTCGTACCCGTCGGATTATTCGGCAGACACAGATAAATCATATCCGGTGTCTCCTTCGGAAATTCCGGAACAAAATTGTTCTCTGCCGTACACGGCATATAAATCACATTACTCCATGTCTCCGTCTTCGGATTATACACGCCGGTTCTTCCCGCCATAACATTCGAATCTACATAAACCGGATAGACCGGATCACATACCGCAATCCGGTTGTCCACGGAAAAAATTTCCTGAATATTGCCGGAATCACACTTTGCTCCATCCGACACAAAAATCTCATCTGCGGAAATATCGCAGCCTCTTGCTGCATAATCATTTTTTGCAATTGCGCTTCTCAAAAATTCATAGCCCAAATCCGGTGCATATCCGTGGAAGGTTTCCGCAACACCCATCTCATCGACAGCCTTGTGCATTGCCTCAATAATTGCCGGTGCAATCGGCAATGTCACATCTCCGATTCCAAGGCGAATGATGGTCTTGTCCGGATTTGCCTGCTGATATGCTGCAACCTTTTTGCCAATTGTGCTGAATAAATAGCTGCCCGGCAGCTTCTGATAATTCTCATTTACCTGAAACATAGTAATCTCCTTTTCTTTGTATATTTATAGTTATCGTATGACTTACCAATTTTTATCCATCACCCATAAGACTTAAAATCATCTGGGCGGTCTCAACCAGACCGGTTCCATTGTCCATGCTTCTTTTTTGAATGTACCGGTGTGCCTCCTGCTCCGTAAAATGGTTACGATCCATCAGAATCTGTTTTGCCCTGTTCAATATAAGCTGCTCGCTCTCGGAACGGGCCTTTGGATGATTGCGCATTTTTTTCCGACGCCTGTGGATATCGTACTCAATCATCTCGAGCGTCTCTAGCAATTCATGTACCTTCAGCGGCTGCGACAGACATACCAGATTCTCCACCCTCCGCTCCATGGTAACGGAAGCAGAGGCTATCAAAAGCATCTGAAAACCTGGGGGCAGATATTCATACAATTCTTCATACATCATATCCACAAACCGGCAGCCGCTGATAAGTATCCCATTCTGCAATTCACTCATGCTCTGCAATGCCTGCGCGCCGGTCGTACAAACCGAGTTCACTGAATATCCGCTCTGTGCCAATATTTTTTTGATGCTCAATGCCACTTCTTTTTTTGAAAACACAATTACAATATTGCTCAAGCTATTCCCCTATCTCGCCATTACTCTTTAGATTTTGTATAAATATTCATTGACTTCCCACTCAGTCACCTGTGTGCGGTAAGCATTCCACTCGGCTTCTTTTGCCTCGATATACTTTTGGGTAATATGCTCTCCGAGAACGCCATGAATCCATTCATCCTTCCGGAATGCTTCAAGTGCTTCATACAGATCCTTTGGCAACGGTTCAATTCCAAGCTCATTTCTGCGTTCTGCTGTCATCGCATAAAGATTTTCCTTCACTTCAGCCGGAGGTATGATCTTATTTTCGATTCCGTCAAGTCCTGCCGCAAGACATACCGCCATAGCCAGATACGGGTTGGCAGCCGGGTCCGGACTTCTTAATTCCACCCTCTTATGCTCCCGCATGGAGGACGGGATGCGAATCAGCGGGCTTCGGTTCATTCTTGACCATGCAATATATCCCGGAGCCTCATCTCCTCCAAGCAGACGCTTGTAGGAATTAATCAGCGGATTCAAAATCAGTGTCATACTCTTCATATGCTTCATAATACCGCCAATAAAATAGTATGCCTCTTTTGACAATCCAATGCTATCTGTTGGATCATCAAATACATTGTGTCCATCCTTGCTCAGCGACAGATTCATATGAAGACCGGAACCGCATGCATCCGACTTTGGTTTTGGCATAAAACTTGCAAACAGACCATGCCGTTTTGCAATCGTCTTAACCGCCAGCTTAAAAGTCATAATATTATCTGCGGTTGCCATTGCCTCATCATATTTGAAGTCAATCTCATGCTGTGCCGGTGAAACCTCATGATGGGATGCCTCAATCTCATAGCCCATATCCTCAAGCGTAAGTACCATATCACGCCTTGCATTCTCGCCCAGATCTACCGGTCCCAAGTCAAAATACCCGGCCTTTTCATGGGTAATCGTAGTCGGCTGTCCATTCTCATCCTGATGAAACAGGAAAAATTCACACTCCGGTCCTACATCGAATGTAAATCCCATCCGGGCAGCCCGCTCAATCTGCTTCTGCAGAATATATCTGGAAGAACCTTCAAACGGCGTACCGTCTGCGCAGTAGATATCACAAATAATCCGCGCAACCTTGCCCTGCTGCGGACGCCACGGAAAAATAGTAAATGTATCCAGATCCGGATACAGATACATATCCGATTCCTCTATGCGGACAAACCCCTCAATCGAAGAACCGTCAAACATACATTGGTTATTCAGTGCCTTTTCAAGCTGACTTGCAGTAATTGCAACATTCTTCAATGTCCCGAAAATATCCGTAAACTGCAAGCGGATGAATTCAACATCCTCGTCCTCCACCATCTGAAAAATATCCTGTTTTGAGTATTTACCCATATCTTCTCTCCTTTTGAACTATTCCGTTTTGACCTTTGCGTTTTAAAAAAATGAATTTACTCTTTCGAATCCCTGCAGAACTTCATTACATCGGAAAAAGCCATATGCCCTCCAAACAAATCCAGTGCACTTCCGATTGTCACATTCAGGTGATTGTGTCCCAATTGATAAATCTGATTCAAATCCTCAAATGAGTGCACTCCACCGGCATATGTGACCGGAAGCTTTCCCCACTCCCCCAGCAATTGCACAAGCGGGACTTCTATTCCACCCGACTTGCCTTCCACATCCACTGCATGTATCAGATATTCACAACAATATTCCGACAGCATATCCAGCAATTCCATTGTTACCCGCTCTGTGGTATATTTCTGCCACCGATCTGTCACAATATAATATCCGGCAGCATCTTTTTCGTCCCGATAGCGGCAGGACAAATCCAGCACCAGATGTTCTCTGCCCACAGCATCCCGCATCGCGCGCAAATTCTCGTAATTGATTGCTCCATCCCGAAACACATAGGAGGTTACAATTACCTGTGAAGCTCCGGCATCGATAAAAGCACCCGCATTGTCTGCGGTAATTCCGCCTCCAACCTGCAAACCTCCCGGATATGCGGCAAGTGCCTGCATCGCCTGCTGTCTGGTCGCTTCATAGAATTCCGTTCCTTCTTTATTTAATAGGATGATATGTCCGCCTTTGATGCCTTCCTTCTCATACAGTTTTGCGAAAAATGCCGCATCCTGCTCCGATACAAAATTCTCCTGTGCAAAGCTGCCTGCATCCTTTAGACTGCTGCCTACGATTTGTTTTACTTTTCCGTTATGTATATCAATACATGGTCGAAAATCCATCCTGCAACTTTCCTCCAATCAAAAATTGGGCATAAGTGTCCCTTGACGGACGCCCTTGCCCGAAAAGAATCATAACACATTTTTTTTGTTTTGTGAATCACTGTTTTATATATTTCCGATGGATTGTTTTTCCGGTTAAACAGTTGACACAAATACATTATTTTGCTATCGTAGAACAAATAGCAAATTTTACTTACATATAAGAAGAAAGCGAGGATAAACAAATGGGTACTATTATCGGCGAGGGAATTACATTTGATGACGTCTTGCTGGTTCCTCAGTATTCTGAGGTAACACCGAACATGATTAATCTGCAGACGCATCTTACAAAAAAAATTGTACTTAACATCCCTATGATGAGTGCTGCAATGGACACAGTTACAGAATCTAAGATGGCAATCGCCATGGCAAGACAGGGTGGTATCGGAATCATTCACAAGAACATGTCCATCGAGGCCCAGGCTGATGAAGTTGACAAAGTAAAGCGCTCCGAGAACGGAGTTATTACAGATCCTTTTTATCTTTCTCCGGACAATACACTGGCTGATGCTGATGAGTTGATGGCCAAGTTCCGTATCTCCGGTGTTCCGATTACCCAGAATGGTAAGTTAGTCGGAATTATTACGAACCGCGATTTGAAGTTTGAGACAGATTTTTCCAAAAAAATCAGTGAGTCCATGACTTCCGAGAATCTGATTACCGCATTGGAGGGAACCACTCTTGAGGAGGCAAAACAGATTCTTGCCAAAGCAAGAAAAGAAAAGCTCCCAATCGTTGATAAGGACTTCAATCTCAAAGGTCTTATCACCATCAAGGATATTGAGAAGCAGATTAAATATCCGCTTTCTGCCAAGGATGAGCAGGGACGTCTTCTCTGTGGAGCAGGCGTAGGTATTACCGGCAACATGATGGAGCGTGTGGATGCTTTGGTTGCCGCTCATGTAGATGTCATTGTTGTAGACTCTGCACATGGACATTCCAAGAACATTCTGAATGCCGTTCGCTCAATCAAGGAAAAGTATCCGGATTTACAGGTTATTGCAGGTAATATTGCAACCGGTGCTGCAGCCAAAGCTCTGATTGAGGCAGGTGCAGACGCTGTCAAAGTCGGAATCGGACCTGGTTCCATCTGTACCACCCGTGTCGTAGCCGGCATCGGTGTTCCACAGGTTTCTGCTATCATGGACTGCTATTCTGTTGCCAAGGAATATGGTATTCCGGTCATTGCCGATGGCGGAATCAAGTATTCCGGCGATATGACCAAGGCAATTGCTGCCGGTGCCAATGTATGTATGATGGGCTCCATGTTTGCAGGCTGTGACGAAGCTCCGGGTACCTTTGAACTGTATCAGGGAAGAAAATACAAGGTTTACCGCGGCATGGGTTCCATTGCTGCCATGGAGAACGGAAGCAAAGACCGCTATTTCCAGGAAGGAGCCAAGAAGCTCGTACCGGAAGGCGTAGAAGGTCGTGTTGCATACAAGGGCACTTTGGAAGATACCGTATTCCAGTTAATCGGTGGTATCCGCTCCGGCATGGGCTACTGTGGCTGTCAGGATATTGAATCCTTAAAAGAGAACGGCAAGTTCGTCAAGATTTCTGCTGCTTCCCTGAAGGAAAGCCATCCACATGATATCCATATCACCAAAGAGGCTCCTAACTACAGTACGGAAAATTAATATGAGGTGAATATATTTGGACGCTGGTGACATAGCTCAACTTATTATATTAGTAATTTTATTAGCACTCTCCGCCTTCTTTTCGTCGGCGGAGACAGCTCTGACAACCGTCAACAAAATCAAAATGCGAACCCTGTCCGAATCCGGCGATAAAAAGGCCGCGCGGGTGCTTCGCATTACCGAGGACTCCGGCAAGATGCTGTCTGCCATCCTGATTGGCAACAATATCGTGAACCTATCCGCTTCCTCCCTCTCCACTTCCCTTGCCATCCGGCTTTTCGGAAGCATTGGTGCAGGAATCGCGACCGGAATCCTAACCGTTCTCATCCTGATTTTTGGAGAGATCACCCCTAAGACCAAGGCCACGATAAGTGCCGACAAGATGGCGTTATCGTACTCCTTCATCGTTGAATTGCTGATGAAGATTCTCACTCCGTTTATCTTCATCATTAACAAACTGTCTCTTGGTGTGCTCCTGCTTCTTCGGGTAGACCCACGGAAAAAGGATAATCTGATGACCGAGGAAGAACTCCGCACCATTGTGGATGTCAGTCAGGAAACGGGTGTCATCGAGGACGAAGAGCGCGACATGATTCACAATCTCTTTGATTTCGGCGACTCGGAAGCCAAAGAAATCATGGTACCCCGCATCGACATGACTTTTGTTCAGAAGGATGCTACCTATGATGAAGTTCTCTCCATATTCCGTGAAGACAAATTCACGCGTCTCCCGGTCTATGAAGACAGCACAGACAACGTCATCGGAATCATCAACATCAAAGACCTTCTTCTATGCGAGGATACCGACCAGTTTCGAATCGAAGACATCCTGCGGGAACCGTTCTTTACCTTCGAACACAAAAATACCGCAGATTTGTTCATCGAAATGCGGCGCGATTCCATCTCACTCGCTATCGTTTTGGATGAATACGGTGCTACGGCCGGTCTGATTACTTTAGAAGACCTCTTGGAAGAGATTGTCGGAGAAATCCGGGATGAATACGATACGGATGAAATCGATCCGATTACCCGCTTGAACGATACGGAATACATTGTATCCGGTTCTGCCAATTTGGATGACGTCAGTGATGTATTGGATTTTGACTTTACCTCCGATAATTATGACACAATCGGCGGATTCTGCTTAGATCATCTCGATCATCTTCCGGTATGCGGCGAGACGCTCCAGACCGAAGACAATATTCTGATTCGCATTGACCATATGGAAAATAACCGAATCGAGCGCGTCTATATCAAGTTGCCTGAAAAAGAAAATCAGGAACACTAAAATTACATATATCTACAATCCATGGGAAAGTTCAACCGGACTTTCCCATATGTATTTATTCCGCCCTTCTTAAAGTATCCTCCAAAAAACTGCGCCACTTCTCATCGCATCTCCATCTGCTTGATTCTCTGATTCCCCCCTCCTGTTCTGATAGCAGCTCTCCTCTTTCATTTTCAAAATACTTTTGACTGATCAGACGTGATTTTCCCATTTCTTCTGTTCCATCTTTCACTTCTGTATCTGCAATATGGATAACAATCGACCGTTCCACTGTATTTCCGGAACAATCCGTTGCCTGAAACGTAACCGGTATCTCTGTCGATGTAGTGCAATTCAAAAATTTCTGTGCATCATAATCTATCAATAGAAAAGCATTCTTCGGATTCTTTCCATAAGGAATCACACCATCCTCCAAATCAACCGCCTTGGCATATCCCGCCAGCACCTCCTCACTGATTTTCCCCTGTCTCGCATCCAGCAGTGAAAAGTACAAATCCGGAGCCTGGATTGCCGGAGCTTCATCCCAAATTGCGTACAGATATATCACTGCACCCGTGGTATGCTCCAATCCAAGACTTTTTACAAGATCACGCACCTGCACTACATTGCCCTTTGTATAGTCGCCGCCTGTTGCAGCAGGATTCAGACTCCATCCGACAAATGTACACTTCTTATTTCGATTGATAAATGAATTCTCCGGCACACAAAAGGAACCCGTATAGGACGTATGAACACTATTCATGATTCCTTCCTCTGCCCCATTACCATCAAAAATAATCGTATATTCATTTTCCTTCCAAATTTCATATAAATGTATTTCCGGATATTTTTCGGCAATCCACTGTGACGAAACCGCACTTGTAAGAAAATATTGACAAGTACTGCTGTAGCGGTTCTCTGACCATCCCACCGGATAATATCCTTCTTTCATCCATCCGAAATTGATCAGTTGCTGATTCTCATTTCCATAGGTATAGCTTTTTGTTGCCTTCACGGAATCTGCATCATTAAAATTGCGATGAAAGACCACATTCAATTCTTGAGGCACCGCGTGGGCTGTCCATGAATAATTTCCATTCACATAGAACCCATGCGGATTGTCATATGTCACATTCGTTCCGCTCCAATAGGAAAACCGGTAACCGCGCTCCGCCTTCGCCGATATCTGCGCATAGGTTCCATAACAATAGCTTCCGGCTCCCGATACACTGTCAATTCCATTGGAAGCATTTACATCTACGGAATAGTATAAGCCTTCAACCGATTTATCAAAGAAGCTGTGCAATGCAGTTTGCGATGCACTTCCCCATCTTTGTGCATGCACAATTCCTTCATATGTCGTGTACACATTTCCCCAGGATGGCCCGTCATCCGTCATTCCTCCCTGCTCAATTCCATTTTTCACAACAACCATACATGCATCAAAAATTAACGAACAATTCCCGCGTTCAAAGATTGTTCGTACCGTGTCCGTCATTCGCCCCCTGATTGTACTAAGTGCAATCCCATATACCTTGTACGCATAACCGTATATATCTGTTTGCTGCTCGCAATTTAAGTATCTGCCATCCAGCTTACAGTACATTGTCTGAAGTACGCTCCCTCCCTGATTTTTTACGGATATCTTCCATCCAATGGTTCTGTAGCGTATTCCCGCGGAGGCGGTAAGTGCACCTTTTGTACCAAAATAGATATTCCCATCACTTTGGCTGACAGGGAAAAACGGGACTCTGCTTCCATACATCTGGTGAAATTCATATGCATCATGCCAGCTTTCCGCCATAACTGATTCCCTGGGTTCTAAGAGAAACATCCCCAGTATTAAGCTCAGCATAAGCATCCGGGCCAGCCATTTTCCTGTCATCCGATTTTCACATCTTCTTTTCATGTCCCCACCTCTTTTTATTCCATAATTGCAGTCTTTGCAAAGGACCATTCCCTGCTTGCTCCATTCGGCAACGGATAGGTTTCCTTTACCCGTACAGATAGCAGCCCCTTATCCATATCGCAGGCGATAATCTCCACGGAAAACTCTGTGTCCGATTGAATCCGCCGTTCCAGTTCCTGCCGGATTTCCTGCGCAATCACATCACTACCAGTACAAGAATAGCCATCCTCCCGGAACATCTTTGGAACATAATGCTGCTTTAGTTCATCCAGCAGAATAAGCGACAAACAATTTTGGAGTTCATTCTCCCTGCTCTGTATACCAAAGACAGTAAGTCCTATCATTGTCATGTATAGGATAATAAATCCCCCCACAACTCCCAGAAGTACATTTTTCATTCCTTTTTCACCTGAACAGGAATAGATGCAACCGCATACTGTATCCGGTAAAATTCATCTATTATCCGGAAATACACCTGATATATTCCTGCCCTTTCTATGTAAATATAGTCCTGTCCGTTTTCTGTAATGACACTGTACCGATTGCCCTCTTCGTCAAAAATCGCACAGATTTTTGCACTTGTTTTAGAAGCATCCGCTCCATCCATATAAAAATGCTCCCAGACCTTTGTTTTTTCTCCCGCTGTAATTGGGTTCTCATTTTTATAGGTAAGCTCTAATTTTGCAGGGACGCGGTATTGTTCTTCATTTTTTTCATAATCATCGCTAAGAGACGTACCGGTCTGTTGCTCCGTAACCATACCCACTATCTGTGCAATACCGGTTCTCCCCTCAAAGGGGAGATGAAAGATCATCCAAAAAAGAAATCCCCCGACAAGGGATGCGATTACCGCAGTACCATACTGTGCAATAATCTCTTTCACTTCTAAAAACCTCCATTCCCCCAGAACTGGATGAGCTGTGCGAGCGCACCGTTGTCATCGGCAAAGAGCCGTCCAAAAATTGCCATCATCGTAAATGCCCCAACCGCAGCCAACAGTACACCCCCATATTCTCTTATAATTGTATCCACTACGCACCTCCCGATATAATACAAAGCAGTTCACTCAGGTTATACAAAATTCCACTCCCAAGCAGTGCAATCAGCACACAGATTCCATATTCTTCTATAATCTGTCTCATATCCTCACCTCGCATATGCACAGAAGGTATGCTCCTGCCTCATTCCAAAAAATCCAATCTGAAACGGAAATGTCAATTCTAACCGGGCTGCCGACACCTGTGAAGTATCAGTCGGAATCTGACTTTCCTGCGCGCATACCACTTCTGTGTAATTGTCGTTATACAAAATCACCTGAAGCTGGCAGCCAGCTTCCTCTGCCTGCCGGAAACACGCCTGCAGCACCGGCGGATAAAAATTGCTGTTCTCCACTTCATCCACCATCGCCGCATGTAAATCCTGCGCGTCTGCCACCATCATGTACGCGCTTAAGATTCCGGTTGCCGTCACCGACAGCAGCAGTACCAGAAATACACCCAAAAATGCCTTCATAATCTGACTCATAATTTTTTCTCCTCAAATAACAGATGTCGATAAAAACATAAGCATAAAAATTGCCATATCCACCACCAGCTTGAAGGATGCCGTAACCACCGGAGCCAAAAACAACAGATACATACCGCTGTTTTTATCCTTCATCCGCTCCTCCTCAGCCACATCCAAAAGCTCCTGATTCTTGACAATCAGCTCACTTACCTGCTGCTCTGCACTGCCACTGTTGCCTACGGAGAGCGAATACAACATGCTCATGGTCGAATATACCTCCGGCATATGGAAGGATGCAAGAAATGCATGATATGGTTCTGCGGATTCCGGCTCTGCCTCCAGACGGTCAACCAGCCGTTCCACCTCACTTTTTAAGACCCCCGGTACATGTGACAGAGACTTGTATAGTGCTACCTGCACATTCTCACTCTGAAGGAGAAGCACCAAATCCATCAGCCAGTTCGGAAAAGCACTCGCCAGATATCGTTTTAAAGACTTTCCCGCCAGAGCATGACCTATTTTATGCTGATTGGCACAAATCAAAAATACTCCGACACACAAGAGCACCAGCCACATTTTCCGAAATACAAGGCAGATAACCGCCGCAAGCCCCGAAAGCGCACCAAGCGCAACAGACAGCCTTCGCTCCTTTTTCGGATTGTAGGACAGATATGTCTTCATCTTCTTCTCATACACCTCATCTTCGCCAAGAATATCCATCCGCAACCAGTCCGCCTTCATAAATTTCTGTGCTCCCAGTAAGATTGCTTCATCCATGAAAATAACCACTACCGAAAGAATCTGAACCAGCAGATTCTGGCTGATATCCATATTCATGACCGGCAGATATAAAACCATACCGCAGATGGCAAGCGAAGTGATAACAGAGAGCACAATATCCCGAAACATCTTCTCCCTCTCCTTCATGGCCCGCTTGATTCGGCTTTCCCAGCGGTTCTTGTCCTCCAACAGAATCCGGACCGGCTTCTCAATCTCCCCGCCATAATATTCTACATGCAGCATAAAATCATGAATGGAGGAAATTCTGCTGCAGGCATATTTCTCCTCAATCATCCCTAATGCATCCTCAATCACGCTCGAATCATCAAAAGTCATGTGCATATGGTCAACCGCATCTTCGATTACGCTCTTTAATTCCCCCTGCGGCAGAGAGTTCGTTACATCCATGAGTGCACCGTCTATTTTGCCTTCCTTCAAAAAGGCATACAGAAGCGTATCCATATAGATATTTGCGTCATAAAATCTCTGCCTCTGCAGCTTCTGCATTTTGCTGTTCTTTTGCTGTACTATAAAAAAGAGCAGTATTCCGACAAAAACAGCAACCGTCACATACCAGTTCAGCTTGAGAACCATATGCAGCAGCAAGGCGATTGCCGCCAAAATCAGATATTTCACGACTCCACCTCCCCTGCCTTCTGCAATTCATTCTCCAAGGTCTCACAATAAAAAGGATTGCTGATGCCCGCGCGCAAAAACCTTCGCTTTAACTGCTCCGGCAAATCCTTAAGCTTATAGATTCCATCGCTGACAGCCATGATAATCTTGTTCTCTCCGCCCTCCCGCAAAAAGAAGCACATCTGATCTATATAGCGGTAGTTGCTGCCATCCTCCCGCTTTCGCTTGCGGATAAGCAGCCCCACATCCAGTGCCTGATAGATATCATTCTCCATCCGGTCGGCATCTGTGCGGTTCTCAAGCATACTTAAAATACGGTCCGGCACATTGCGGACATCATCCGTATGCAGTGTTGTCATCCCTCTGACACCCGTGGACCAGCTCTCAAGCAGGTATTTTACCTCCTTCGATCTCGCCTCCGACAGCATAATCCATTTCGGATTCAGGCGAAGGCTTGATTTAATCGCCTTCGCATAATCAAAAGTATCCTCACTCACCTTCATCTCGACACAGTCCTTCCCCGGATTGGTCTTGGAATAGCGGAGCTCAAGTGTATCCTCAATGGTAATCACCCTCTCATTCGCCGGAATGAACTGTGAAAAGAACTTGGCGCTTTCGGTCTTGCCCACTCCGGGCATTCCGCAAAAAATCAGATTCATCTTCGTCAGTACACAATTGATCAGAATTGCCATGATTTCCTTGCTGCAGAACTCCTCATTCAGCGCCTTCTGTGCCGTCAGACGGATAATCGGAGGAGTCTTTCGAATGCTGATGGTTCTTCCTGATTTTGCTACCGATTCATGAAGAATCGTAACCCTGAGCTCACTAGTCTCCGCCTCAAGCTCTGGATTTCGCTTATTAAACTGCCGGCTCACCACATTGGCAATCCGCTGGGTAAACTGCTCCACAAAAGCAGGCGTCATATACTCTGTGACGAACGACGGATTTACCCGGTATCTCTCATTGTAGATATTGGTAAGCCAGATTTCCGTTCCGTTGTAATCAATATCCGTGATATCGTTATTCGAGACAAACTTCCATAATGGACCGAAATATTCTCTTCCTAATTCCATTAGTCTCTACCTCATAATCCGATACTATTGTTTGCCTGCTGGATAAAGCTCTTGATTACATTGGAAAAAGCCTGTCCGATTGCACTGCTGCCATCGGTTCCAACTACTGCAACAACAACGAGAATTACAGACAAAATTGCAACAACCGTAATTAAAATTCCACCATATTCCTGAAATATTTCTTTCATAAATTATCCCTTTCTTCTGCATGATACTTTGCATAAAAAGGACACTCTTGTACTACTGTTCATGGGATTCTTCGGGCGATTGCCCAAGAATTGATATATCAAACACATACCTGAAAAAAAGATATATTATATATACCACCTGTTTACTGTTTTGTAAAGTAGTTTTTTATCAAAAGAAAAACTTTGGTAAACTTACACAAAAAATGCCTCCGCGAAACCGCGGAGACATTCTCATTCTGTTATGTAAGATTAATTTGCAGAACCATTCAGGTTCTCATTCAGCGCCTTGGAGTATTTCTGATTATTGGCAAAGCTGCTGCGAATCTGGGTAATTCCCGTCGTCATTTCCTCAAGATGGCTGGAGAAGGCATCTACGGAATCCGTAGCTTCCTGCGCTGCAGTACGGATTGCTTCAATCGATTTGGTTGTGGAAACAACCTGCTCGGAAAGCTGCTTGGAAAGCTCCGCAAACTCCTGCATCTTGTCAAACATAACCTTAGAATCGCCCTGGTATTTGCGACCTACTTCTACCAGTTCTGAGTAGCTTCCGATCGTCTTCTCCATCATGAACGCTACAACATTCTTAGACTCATCTGCCAGACCGTTGACTGCATTGACAACCAGATTCGAGATATCCTTAATCTGACTTGCTGTATCCATGGAACTGGCTGCCAGCTTGTTAATCTCGTCCGCAACAACGGCAAAGCCCTTGCCGGCATCTCCTGCGTGTGCTGCCTCGATGGAAGCGTTCAGTGCAAGGAGGTTGGTCTGGTCGGAAATCTCCATAATATCGGCGGTCAGATCCATGATTCTCTCTGCCTGACGGGACTGTTCAATCTTGCCCTCCAAAGCGATTTCTACTTCCTTCGCCTTATTCTCAACCTCTCTCTTCTCCTGCTCGGAGCGCATCATGATATCGTGAGCATCCCCATTGCTGTTCTGTGCGTACTCCGCTCCCTCCTGCGACTGCTTGCTCATATTGAGGAAGGATTCCTGCATAAAGCTCATAAAATCTGCGATATCGAGAATACTTGTAATCATGCCCTGAATAGATGTATTGAACTCACCCATCATGCCTGACAATCCGGAAATCTGGTCATATACCGAACGAACCCGACCTTCCATGTCGTCAATAGACTGTGCCAAATTCTGTGCATCCTTCTGAACCTGTACAATGTCCCCCTGAAACGCATTTGTCTGTTCTACGGAAGCCTCTGCTCCCTTTTTCTTACTTGCCATCTCTTTGTAACCCTCCAATTAGATTCATAAAATCCTGATTATTGACAATATTATACCAAACATAACACGGTTCGTAAATAAAAAAAGTGGATTTTACACCCACTTTTCTCATTTTCTGCCAATAAAATTGGCTGATATCTGTTATTTGCTCTCCAATATCTTCTGTGCACTTACCAGCTTCACGACTGTGACAAACACTTCTGCCGCTTTTGTCAGTTCTTCCAGTGAAGGATAGGTCGGGGCAATTCGGATGACAGTATCCTTCGGGTCTTTTCCGTATGGGAACGGTGCGCCTGCGCCCGTCATAACCACACCTGCTTCGCCGCATTTTCCGATGATTTCCTTTGCGCATCCCTCTAATGCCTCAAAGCTGATAAAATATCCGCCAAGCGGTTTGATCCAGCTTCCGATTCCGAGCGGTGCAATTTCTTTCGTAAACATCTCATCCAGCATCTCGAACTTTGGACGGATAATTGCTGCCTGCTTCATCATATGTGCACGGACACCATCCATATCCTTGAAATATTCCACATGGCGGAGCTGATTAATCTTATCGTGGCCGATGGTCTGTACCGTAAGCTGTTTCTTGATGTCTGCAATATTCGCTTCTGAGGAAGCCAGTGCAGCGATACCTGCTCCCGGAAAGGTTACCTTGCTGGTAGAGCAGAATTCAAATACCATATCCGGATTGCCGGCTTTTTCACATTCCTCCAGAATATTTAAAATCTGTGCCTGATTGTCCTCATAGATATGGTGAATTGCATAGGCATTGTCCCAGAAAATACGGAAATCCTTTGCCGCCGGCTTTAATGCTGCAAAACGGCGCACGGTTTCATCCGAATATACAATTCCCTGCGGATTGGAGTATTTTGGCACACACCAGATTCCCTTCACAGAGGCATCCTCACTCACATATTTTTCCACGGCATCCATATCCGGTCCGTTCTCTGTCATGTCAATCAGAATCATCTCAATGCCAAAATGCTCCGTAATGGCAAAATGGCGGTCATATCCCGGTGCTGGACAGAGGAATTTAATGGTTCCCTGTCTGCTCCAAGGCTCATTGCCGCAAAGTCCATCGTACATTGCACGCGCAACCTGGTCATACATGATATTCAGACTGGAATTGCCATATACAATGACATTCTCCGGCTTACAGTCAATCATCTGGGCAACCAGCCGCTTTGCTTCCGGAATACCGTCCACAATACCGTAATTGCGGACATCCGTTCCATTCTCGCTTTTTAAAATGCTGTCTGCCGTAAGCACGTTTAACATTGGCATGGAAAGGTCAAGCTGCTCTGCTCCCGGCTTGCCGCGCGACATATCCAGATTTAATTTTGCTTCCTTAATCTTCTCATATTCTGCCTCAAGACTCTGCTTTTCCTGCAACAGTTCCTCTTTTGACATCTCCTGATAGGTTTTCATGATATTTCCTCCCTGTTTTGCTTCTATTCTTCTGATTGATGTTTTATTTTCTGAAAATAATCCTGTATCGTCTTCTCGTATCCGATATCGGTCGGCTGATAAAATACCCGGTCGGTCAGTCCATCCGGCAAATACTGCTGCCTGACATAATGATTCGGATAATCATGCGCATATTTGTATCCCAGACCATGCCCTAACTTCTCTGCCGCACCATAGTGCGCATCCTGCAAATGTGCAGGTATCGGCGGGGTCTTGGTATTCTTCACTACATTCATTGCTTCAAAAACGGCATTGCACGCTGCATTGCTCTTCGGCGCACTCGCAACATAGGTCACCGCCTGCGATAAGATAATCTGTGCTTCCGGCATTCCGATGCGCTCAACCGCCTGTGCAGCCGAAGTTGCCACCACCAATGCCATCGGGTCAGCATTTCCGACATCCTCCGATGCGCAAATCATGATTCTTCTGGCAATAAACCGGATATCCTCCCCCGCATACAGCATACGCGCAAGGTAATAGACTGCGGCATCCGGATCGGACCCCCGCATACTTTTGATAAAAGCGGATATCGTGTCATAATGATTGTCACCGGTCTTATCGTAGGAAATCACACGTTTTTGGATACACTCGCTGGCAACCTCAATTGTGATATGAATCCTGCCATCCGCGGAACGCTCCGTCGTCAGCACCCCCAGCTCAATTGCTGTCAGCGCCGCCCTCGCATCGCCATTGGATACATCTGCCAGAAATTCCAGCGCATCCTCCTCAATCACGGCATCATAGGTTCCGAGCCCTTTTTCCCGGTCGGTCACTGCCCTCATAAGCAGCACCTTGATATCTTCCTTCGTCAGCTTTTTCAGTTCAAAAATGACAGACCGCGACAGCAAAGCCCCATTGACTTCAAAATAAGGATTCTCCGTCGTTGCTCCAATCAGCACAACGGTTCCATCCTCCACAAACGGAAGCAGATAATCCTGCTGCCCCTTGTTAAAGCGGTGAATCTCATCAATGAACAATATGGTCTTCTTCCCATACATCCCAAGATTGGATTTTGCCCGCGCAATCATCTCTTCCATATCCTTCTTGCCGGAAGAGGTCGCATTGAGCTGCATGAACTCTGCACTTGTGGTATTCGCAATCACCTTCGCCAATGTCGTCTTCCCCGTTCCCGGAGGTCCGTAGAATATGATAGAACTCAGCTTATCTGCCTTGATTGCGCGATACAGAAGCTTATCCTTGCCTATGATATGCTCCTGTCCCACCACTTCCTCAAGGGTGGTCGGGCGAAGTCTCGATGCAAGCGGCGATTCGGTTTTGCTGTTCTGTTCTCTCATGTACTCAAATAAATCCATGTGAAATACTCTCCACTCCGTAAAAATGAATCATGTCCTTCCTTGAAACTGCATTTTTGGCAAAAATAAAAGTGATTTTGCCTCTATTTTGCATAATGAAAAGTCAGAGATTGCATATTCACTCTTTCTAGAATACTAAAATCTCTGACATATTACAACCATTTCTTTAAAAATTTCTCCCTTTTTACCAAAATGTACCCGAATGAATTTTGCTATTCTATTGCAGACACGCTCTCGCTCGAATCGCAACGTAGCGGTACTAAATTCGCAAAAAACGCTTATTAAGTACCGACGTTGCTTTACGGTCTGCAAGAGAATAGCAAAATTCATTCTTAGGAACACAAATGCCAAAAGGGAGAAATTTTTGTTACGCTAACAGCCGCTCCACCAGCTTGACGCAGTCCGCGGCATCCTTCGAATAACCGTCTGCTCCGATTTCATCCGCAAAGCTCTGGGTGATGCAGGCACCTCCGATAATGACCTTGCTTGTACAGCCTTTTTCCCTGCATTGTTCGACAACATCCTGCATACGCATCATGGTTGTGGTCATCAGTGCCGACAGACCGATGATTGCCGCATTCTCCTTCATTGCAGTCTCAACAATATCCTCGCAAGGAACATCCTTGCCCATATCGATAACACGATAGCCATAATTTTTCAGCATCAGTACCACCAGATTCTTGCCGATATCGTGAATATCTCCTTCTACCGTCGCGACAACAATCGTAGGAAGATTCTCCGCGGATTCCTTCTTCTCAAGCATCGGCTCTAAGAAATCAATCGCCTTTTTCATGGTATTGGCACTTCCGATTAACTGCGGCAGGAAGTACTTTTTCTGATTAAACTGCTCTCCCACTTCATTGATTGCAGGAATGAGATATTCATTGATGATCTCCTCCGGTCCGCTTCCCTGTGCCAACAGGTCTTTTACCGCATCTAAGATGATTTCCTTACTGCCCTTTAGTACCGCCTGAAAAACCGGATGTTCTGCTACCTCTGACGCAATCTGTGACGCGGAGGCTTCCTGACAGCGGACATTCTCTTCCTGCTTCGGTGTACCGGAAAGCATTGCCTCTGCCTTTGCCTTACTTTCCGCCTTCTTAGCTTCCTGCTCATGCTTTTGCGCCATCTGGGCCATATGCTCGATATAGCGGATATCGCTCTTTGGACGGCAAAGCAGCATATCAGAGGCAAATGCCGCATTCATCAAAAGCTCCTGCGACGGATTGGCAATTGCCATCGTAAGTCCCTTGCAAATTGCCATGGTCAAAAACGCTGCATTGACATAGCTGCGCTCCGGCAGACCGAAGGAAATATTGGACAAACCACAGATAGTCGGAAGTTTTCTCACCTCTCTGCAATAAGAGAATGTGGCAAAACACTCCTTCGCCGCCTCCGGATTGGCACCGATGGTCGCTACAAGTCCATCCACGATAATATCCTCATGTGACATACCAAGCGCCATTGCCCGACGGTAAATTTCCTCGATAATCTGATGCTTTTCTTCTATATTCTTAGGAAGTCCCGTATCCGAGAGCGGAAGCAGAATAAACATTGCACCGTATCTGGCAGCAATCGGAAGAAGCTTATCGATTTTCTCAGATTCAAGGGAAATCGAATTGATCAGTGCACGCCCCGGATAAATCCGAAGTGCCGCCTCAATGACATCCACATTGCTCGAATCAATACACAGCGGACAATCAACCGTCTGGGACACCTCATAGATTGCCCTGCACATCATGTCCTTCTCGTTGATTCCATTCATTCCCACATTGATATCCAGAATGGCCGCACCGTTCTCTTCCTGCTGCATCGCCATTTCCCGCACCAGTTCAAGCTTTCCTTCCCGAAACTCTGCCTGAAGCTTTTTCTTGCCGGTCGGATTGATTCGCTCACCAACCACAAGAAAATTGCCGTCGAGGTCAATCTCTACATTCTGCCGCTCAGAAGCTAAGATTCTGCGGTGGGTAGCTAACGGTTTCCTTACTTCCATTTCCCGGACTGCATCTGCAAGTGCCCGGATATGTTCCGGTCTCGTTCCGCAGCATCCGCCTACCATGGCAGCGCCCGCCTGCACCAGCTTAGTTCCCGCCTCGGCAAATTCCTCCGGTGTCATGCGATATACCGTCTTTTTGCCCTCGAGCTCCGGCAGCCCCGCATTTGGCTTGGCAAAAACCGGAACGGTCGCATACTCCGCCATCCTACGGACCAGTTCTACCATCTCCATCGGTCCGGTCGAACAATTGATTCCAATGGCATCCACTCCCAATGACTGCAGGACAACAACAGCCGTCTCCGGCGGAGTGCCAAAAAGCGTCCTGCCATCCTCGTTATAAGTCAGCGATACCATAATCGGGAGGCTGCATACCTCGCGGATAGCCAGCACTGCCGCACGGCATTCCTGCAGACTCATCATCGTCTCCACAACAATCAGGTCAACTCCTGCCCCGGCAAGAATCTTCGCCTGCTCCTTATACACTTCCACCAGTTCTTCAAACTTCAGCTCGCCCAATGGAAACAACTGCTGCCCGGTCATCGTCATATCGCCTGCCACCAGTGTTTTTCCTTCCACAGCCTGTCTAGACAATTCTACCAGTGTACGGTTAATCTCCTCTATCCGTTCTCTTAATCCATACTCCTCCAGCTTGATGCGGTTGCCCGTAAAGGTCGGCGCATACACGATATTGCTGCCCGCCTCCACATACTTTTTCTGTAAATCAAGCAGCACCTCTGGATGCTCCAGCACCCACGCTTCCGGACACGCACCAATCGGCATTCCTGCTTCCATCAGATTGGTTCCGGTTGCTCCGTCAAGAATCACCGGTCCCTGTTCTATCAATAAACGAAATTCTTCTCTTGTCATATAAATTAGCCTTTCTCTTTTCTTCCTAATCGATTATAATGGGAAACGTGTAAATTCGCAAGAGTATTCAGTAAAGGAAGATAATACCATGACAGATATCAGACTTGTTGCCCTCGATTTGGATGGCACACTTTTCAATAACCAAAGCAAAATATCCGATAAAAACCGTGCCGCTCTGCAGGCCGCAACCGGACGCGGCATCCATATTGTCATCTCCACCGGAAGACCTTACAGCGGGCTTCCCCTTGAGCAGCTTGCCGGTACCGGGATTCGCTATGCCATCACCACCAACGGTGCGGCAATCTATGAGATTCCCACCCGCACCTGCATCTACGAGGATGCCATGGTGCCTTCGCTTGCACTCCCGGTTATCCGCTATCTGCTGACAAAGGATATTCACATGGATGCCTTTATCGACGGCAATGCCTACTCCCCGCTTTCCTGCCTTCCTGCTGCGCAGAAGCTGAACATGCCGCCTTCCATCAAAAAATACATTCTGGAGACGCGCACCCGTCTGGATGATTTTACCGGGTACATCGAAGAGAGTGGGCGAAGCATTCAGAAAATGACCTTAAATTTCTATCCGGATGAGTCCGGAACACTCGTCGACCGCGAAAATGTCAAAGACTACCTGATGTCCATTCCCGATATTGAATGTGTGTCAGGCGGATACAACAATCTGGAATTTACCAAAAGAGGCATTGACAAGGGCATCGGTCTGAAAAAACTCGCCGGCTACCTGGGAATCTCCCCTGACGAAACCCTCGCAATCGGCGACTCCGGCAACGATGCTTCCATCATTCAGGCTGCCGGAATCGGTATCGCCATGGGCAATGCCACGGAGGACATCAAAGCAATTGCCGATGACATCACACTGTCCAATGAGGAAGACGGTGTAGCCGCAGCCCTGTATAAATATTTAAATCTGCCTTAGCAGTTCCACATCATTGCACAGGCATTTTACGACATAGTCGATTTCCTCCTTCGTATTCTCAGCCCCAAGGGAAAAGCGAATCGTACCCGGCGCGTATTCCTTTGGGACTCTTAATGCCTGAATCACATGGGAATATCTTGCTTCTCCGGTATTGCAGGCAGAACCTGCGGACGCACAGATTCCCTCCTCCTCCAGAAGCACTAAAAGTGCAGCCCCTTCGACTCCCCCGAAGCTGACATTCACATTGCCGGGAAGTCTCTTGGACAGATGTCCATTGACCATCACATCTCCACATTCCGCCCTGATGCGGGCAATAAAATAATCCCTCAGCCGTTCCAGATTTTTTGTCTTTTTTCTGCGCTGCCACTCAGCCATCTGAAGTGCCTTTGCCATTCCTACAATTCCTGCCACATTCTCCGTTCCCGCTCTTTTTCCCCGTTCCTGACTTCCACCGTGAATAAACGCAGGTATGCTGAGCGCCTGATTCACATACAGAAATCCAACGCCCTTCGGACCGTGAAATTTGTGTGCACTCGCACTCAGACAGTCCACCGGCAGATTCTTCACCGAGATTGGAAGCTGTCCCACCGCCTGCACCGCATCCGTATGAAAAGGAATATGATGAGCCCTTGCCACGGCTCCAATCTCCGCAATCGGCTGAATGGTCCCGATTTCATTATTCGCAGCCATGACGGTAATCAGGGTAGTATAAGGAGTAATGCACTGATATAACTGATTCATATCGATGATTCCCTCCCTGTCCACTCCAAGATAGGTAATATCATATCCAAGTCCTTCCAGATATTTGCAGGAATTTAAGACAGCGTGATGTTCAATCTGCGAGGTAATGATATGCCTTCCCCAGTATTTCCCCGCTCCCGCAAGACTCTTAATCGCCCAGTTGTCCGATTCACTTCCTCCTGAAGTAAAATAGATTTCTTCCGGCTTTGCCGCAATAATATCTGCGATGACTTCCCTCGCCTGTTCTAACGCCTTTCTGGCATCCGTCCCTAATCCATAGGCTGTGGATGCATTTCCATACATATCGGTAAGATACGGTTCCATTGCGGCTTTTACTTCCGGCCAGACTTCTGTCGTTGCCGCATGGTCAAGATAGACTTCTTTTTTCATATACTGCATCCTTTCTTCATAAAATAGTTACCAAGATTCCCTCCGGAGTATCCTCTTGCATTCCAAAAAACAAAATTTTTTCCATATTCTCTCATCACCGCTGGTCATTGGCACGATTTTTCTGACCGGCGCAGGTATCCTCAGCCGGATGATCGGCTTTTTCTATAGAATATTCTTATCCCGAACAATTGGTGCAGAATCCTTAGGGCTCTATCAGCTTGTTTTTCCCGTCCTGACACTGCTTTTTGCGGTCTGCTCCTCCGGCATTCAGACCTCCATCTCCAAGCATGTTGCAGGGGCAGTGGGCTCTGCTGCGGAAAATCCCTCCGGACGCAAAAACGCCCGGCGCTATCTTGCCGCCGGGCTGTTATATTCGCTCATTCTCTCTGTTCTTTTTTCCGGTATCCTGTACTTCTTCAGTGACTGGATTGCACTTAACCTGCTCGGTGAAAGCCGCTGTGCAAAACTGCTCGTTATCATGTCCTTCTCGCTGCTTCCTGCCAGTATTCACAGTTGTATCAACGGCTACTATTACGGGCTGAAAAAGGCCAGCGTTCCCTCCGGCAGTCAGCTTGCCGAACAGCTTGCACGGGTGCTCGGCGTATATCTCATCTATAAAATCCTTGACCAGAACGGACAAAACATAACGGAAGTACACGCCGTCTGGGGACTGGTCATCGGCGAAGTATGCGGACTCCTCTATTCACTGACCGCGCTTGGTCTGGAACGCAGGCAAAAAAATCCCGCAGCCGACCACACAAAGCTGCTAAGCACTCCGAAGGTACTGCGCGAAATCGGTATCATGGCAATCCCCCTTACCGCCAATCAGGCACTCGTTCATCTGTGCTCGAGCATTGAAAACATGCTGATTCCACAGCGCCTGCAGGCATACGGATATACCTCCGGTGAAGCGCTCGCCGTCTACGGAGTTCTGTCCGGCATGGCGATATCCATCATTTTCTTTCCGGGGGTACTGACCAATTCCATCTCGGTACTGCTGCTTCCATCCATCTCCGAGGCTCATGCAAGAGGGCAGGCACCACTCATCCGCAAAGCCGTATCCCGCGCCATCTTCTATGGGCTGGCACTCGGCGGCGTATTTACCGTTGTCTTTTTCTTCTCCGGAAATTTTATCGGAAACGTGATTTTTTCCAATGCGCTTGCCGGAGAACTCATCCGCAGATTGGGCTGGCTGTGTCCGATGATGTATGTCTACAGTCTGCTCTCGAGCGTACTGCATGGACTTGGCAAGGCAAAATATGTTCTGTTTATCAACCTGCTTGCCTCCGGAATCCGAATCGGAATCATTCTGACACTGGTGCCCGCCTATGGCCTCTCCGCCGTACTCTGGGGAATGCTCCTAAGCCAGCTTTTTGCCGCGATTGCCGCAATCATTCTTGTGACGCGGTGGAATCGTGAATAATAAAAAAGGACGAAGCATGGATACTTCCACACTTCGTCTTCACATTCATATCATATTAACTGTAAAATTATACACGTGACAGATACTCACCGGTACGGGTATCAATCTTAATCACATCATCCTGCTCTACAAATAATGGTACCATAACCTGTGCGCCTGTCTCAACGATTGCAGGCTTGGTAGCACCTGTTGCAGTGTCACCCTTGAAGCCCGGCTCGGTCTCTGTAATCTGAAGCTCTACAAATAATGGAGGCTCTACTGCGAATACATTACCGTTGTGTGAGCAGACCTTACACATCTCGTTCTCCTTCACGAACTTGAGTGCATCGCCTACGGAATCCTTAGCTAAATCAAGCTGATCATAGGTCTCTACATCCATGAAATGATAGAAATCATCATCCCCGTACAGATACTGCATATCCTTGCGGTCGATACGGGCCGTCGGACACTTCTCTGTCGGACGGAAGGTCTTCTCAACCACACCACCACTGATGATATTCTTTAACTTGGTGCGGACAAATGCTGCACCTTTTCCTGGCTTTACATGCTGAAATTCGATAATCTGGTAGATGTTGCCTTCGTACTCGATGGTAACACCATTTCTGAAATCTCCTGCTGAAATCACGATTTTTTCCTCCTTGATATGCCGCCACATGTGTTCTCACACATAGGGGCTGTCTGTTTTCTTACGAGCAAACTCTCTCATTCGTCCATTTTACAATAAATGGAACTACTTTTCAACCCTTTTATTTGTTGCGTTTTTCAATTTCCTCAAACATTGCAACTCTTTTTGCATGGCGTCCACCTAAAAATTCTGCTTCCAGATATGCCTTAACGATATCCTTCGCCAGCTCACTTCCGACAATTCTTGCACCAAATGCAATAATATTCGCATTGTTGTGCTCTTTGACCAGATGTGCGGTTGCAACATCCGAGCAGACTGCCGCGCGCACACCGTTGACCTTATTCGCAGCGATAGAAATTCCTACGCCCGTTCCACAGATTAAGATACCGCAATCATATTCGCCGGAAGCCACTGCACGGCCTACCTTCTCTCCGTACTCCGGATAATCACAGCTCTCATTGGTATCTGTGCCAAAATTATCCACTTCATGTCCTAATTCCCTGACATACTCCATAATCTCGTTTTTCAACGCTACTGCAGCGTGATCATTGCCAATTGCTATTTTCATCGTTCTCTCCTCATATTAAGACACATAATAATTCCCATATATATTAAAGGCAAAATGGTAAAGCTGTCAACTTCTATTTGCTTTTCTTTGCACTCGATGCATAGCGGGCGCCGAACAAACGCCTGTGCAGCAGGTAGCATCCGAGGATTGGCTTTTCCAGAAGGCGTTTGAGCACAATCTGTATTTCCTCCTTCGGGTGAATCGGTTTGACCAGTATCGTGCGTATCTTCGTCAGGTTCGCACCCACGATGTCCGTAAAAATCTGATCCCCTATAAAAATGGTGTTGCTGGTATCAGTCCCCATCCGCTCCATCGCTCTGCGGTATCCGGATGGCTTCGGTTTTCCTGCCTTGTGCATATAAAAAGAGGCTCCCACCGCATCATAAAAGGTCCGAACACGCGGCTCCTTGTTGTTCGACAGAAGCATGCAGGAAAATCCCAGCTCCTTCAAATGCGCAAACAGCGCAATTGCGCGTGCATCCGCCGGTGCTCCATGCGGAACAAGCGTATTATCAATATCAAAAATAATTCCCCGGTATCCCTCTTTATACAGCTTGTCAAAATCAATGCTGTATGTGGATGGCAGATACTCTCCCGGATATAAAAAACTGCACATAGTGTACTCCTTCTGCGATATAAAAAAGCTTATCTTACCGATAAGCTTTCCTTTCATTATACAAGCATCTTCTTCAATTCATTCATAAATGTATTCACATCCTTGAATTCACGATATACCGATGCAAATCTTACATAAGCTACCTGATCCAAATCCTTGAGCTTATCCATCAAAAGTTCTCCGATGACTGTACTTGGGATTTCTTTCTCCTCACGGTTAAAAATCTCATTCTCAACATCATCAATCATCTTGGTAATCTGCGATGTGGATACCGGACGCTTATGGCATGCACGGAGTACTCCGCCTTCAATCTTGCTTCTGTCGTACTGTTCGCGGTTATTATCCTTCTTGATAATAATGAGGGGGATTGTCTCCACCTTCTCATATGTAGTAAAACGCTTGCCACAGTCATCACACAGTCTGCGGCGGCGAATGGAATTATTGTCATCTGCCGGACGCGAATCAATCACTCTGGTATTCTCACTGCTGCAAAATGGGCACTTCATCTGCTACCTCCATCTCCATCACAGGATATTATTGCATTCAGTATAGCCCTGCAGATGGTCTTTGTCAATGTTATAACTTTTTTCTCATGTCTTTGTCATGAAAGTCTACAAGTATTATATCGGGTCCGATTTTAATAACTTTAGACCACGGAATGAAAAAATCAAATTCCCTTCCAAAACAGCCTAAGAATTTTCCCGGTCCCGGAACAATCAGTGCTTCCACCTCGCCGCATTCAATTCCTATCTCGAGGTCCCGCACATTGCCCAGACATTTACAGTCATTGATGTTGATGACTTCCTTGTTTGTTAAATCACAAAAACGCATATACCAATCACCTCTGATTAGTATATGCGTCTTCCAACGAATGGAAACAGGTCCACCTGAAATGATTATACATTAAATCGGAACAGAATGACATCTCCGTCCTTCACAACATAATCCTTGCCTTCCATACCGACGATTCCCTTCTCTCTTGCTGCCGCAAGGCTTCCGTTGTCCAGAAGGTCCTGATAATTGACGACCTCCGCCTTGATGAAACCGCGCTCAAAATCACTATGTATCTTGCCGGCCGCCTGCGGTGCCTTCGTTCCCTTCTTAATGGTCCATGCGCGGCACTCATCCTCGCCCGCTGTAAGGAAACTGATTAGTCCGAGCAGGCTGTAGCTTGCCTTGATCAATTTGTCAAGACCGGACTCGGAAAGTCCCATATCCTCCAAAAACATCTGCTTCTCATCATCGTCCAGCTCCGCAATCTCCTGCTCAATCTGTGCACAGATGACAAATACTTCGCTGCCTTCTTTTTCTGCAATGGCCCGTACTGCTGCGACATTGGCATTGTTATTGCCGTCCGTTGCCAGGTCATCCTCAGCTACGTTGGCCGCATAGATAGTCTTCTTCGCGGTCAAAAGATTGTAGGAATCAAACCATGCCTGCAAATCTTCATCCTCCGGCACTTCAAAATTCCTTGCCATATTGCCGGCTTCCAGATGTGCTTTTAATTCCTCTAACATCTTCAGCTCCTTGGCAAGTGTCTTGTCCATCCTTGCCTGTTTTGCCACCTTGGAGATACGGCGCTCTAAGATTTCAATGTCGGAAAAGATTAATTCCAGATTGATGGTTTCGATATCACGCGCCGGATCAATCGAGCCATCCACATGAATAATATTGGTATCCTCAAAGCAGCGCACAACATGCACGATGGCATCTACTTCACGGATATTGGCAAGAAACTGATTGCCAAGTCCTTCACCCTTGCTTGCCCCTTTTACAAGTCCTGCAATATCAACAAATTCAATCACAGCCGGGGTTACCTTCTTGGTATGATATAATTCGCCGAGCTTTTTGATTCGCTCATCCGGCACTGCAACAATTCCCACATTCGGATCAATGGTACAGAATGGATAATTGGCTGATTCCGCACCTGCCTTCGTTAAAGAATTAAACAATGTACTTTTTCCGACATTCGGGAGTCCGACGATACCTAATTTCATATTCTATATTTCCTCCTTAAAAAAGCCTTGATTTTACAATGAGGCTTTTCCCTATATAACAAACAGTATTACTATACCACGAAGAGGGGGAAAAGTAAATTCTTCTTTCGTAAAATGCTCAATTGAGTTTTGCGCTTGCAATCAAATTTGATACCCGTTATAATAAAACTGTATAATTGAAAAGAAAGCGGATGCGATTTTCCGATGTTAGATGCCCTCTAGTACATAAAGGAGGGTGATGCCCATGAACTCAATGGAAATTTTGACTTTATTGCTGGTTATCTTTGCGGCACTGTCTTACATAGATCATCATAATGACAAAAAGAAATAGCATCCCCAACCCTCAGAAAGTTTAAGATGCTATTCTTGTAATTCATTTTAAATACTGAGGGCAATCGGAAACTCAATTCCGATAACCTTTCTAAGTAGATTATACACTAGGGCGGTTGGGAAATCAACCGTCCTTTTTAAGTCGTGATTCCGTCCTGCCTCTTTGTACTTTTCCTCCGATACAGACAGTAGCCAAGCGCAAAAATTCCAGCGCAGCAGATACTGATGATTCCCCCCGCGAGCAGTCCCGGAGTCCGGTAGCGCAGGAGAATCTCGTGCTCGCCCTCGTCAAGATGCACGCTGATGAGCGCATCCTTGTACGGCTCAATCTCTGTTTCCTGTCCGTCTACCCAAAGCGTCCAGCCGGATTCTGCCGGAACCGAGAGAATCAGCCTGCCCTCATCCTGCACGGTAACACTACCGGATATTCTGGTATCGGTGATTTCCTGCAGTTCCAGTGTCTGACGGCTTAAAATCTCATATGCCAGACGGACAACGTCGCTGTCAATCCGGTACAGGTAAAATTCCACTGCTTCGTCTTTGGTGTTGGAGATTACAATCTCATCTCCCGCCTCGCAGGCGCCAAGCTCCAGCAGATAGCGGTGCGTCGTCTTTGAGAATTTACGCTTCCTTCCGTCCGACATTTCAGCGGTCAGCGTGTCGCTTGCACAGGTCTTGTAGGCTGCATAATAATAGCCCGGTTGGGAAATCTGAATGGTAGTGTTCCCCCCGGCAATCTCCTGCTTGCAATAGGTCGATGAAATCATCGGTTCTTCGATTCCAAGTGTCTGTGTGAATGCATTGAGATTCTGTATCCTTCTGCTCCGGTTGCTGTTATCCCACTGCTCAACCGCCTGCTCACTCATCATATAGCCCAGCGGAAGCGTATAAATGTTCTCATATAAATAGTAGTCGCCTGATTGTGCAACCAGTCTGCGAAATTCATTCTCCTCCAGATTGCTGTTTAAAATCGTATATTTTACGGAAAACAGTGCAGAGGTCAGAGGCGTCGCGCCGTTGTAGCAATAGAAATTTTTGCCGCCCTCCATATACATACTCTGATAGAGATGGCTGACATGAATATTCATCAGGGACGAAAACTCAGTCGCCGATGAATAGCCATACAGCGCAGAATCATTTTTGGTCATCCTCTGCGGATCCTCCACACGGAAAAATACCGCATCTTCTCCGTACTGCTGCTGTTCCAGTTCTTGTGCTTTTTCCAGTAAGACCTCGTAATCATCCATCTTCGCGGTGTAAGCGCTGCGGCTGGTTGTATAGAAACCGACAATTCCCATATTCGTAATCAGCTCACCAAAAGCAAGCAGCACAAGAAACACCTGAAGAAAGAAAGCATTTTTTCCCTTCACCTTCTTAAGCACAATCATACCCACTGCATAGATGACCAGCAAGCCCAGTGTAACCAAAAACGCGGTCGTGTCCGTAATCGCTTCGTCCATGGTGCACATGCCTGCAATCAAAATTGCAAGCCAAAGTCCCAGTGCAATCAATATGTGCCAGATTCGAATTCCCTGCCACTTATGCACCGCTGCAAATCCGAGAACCAGCACCACAAACACATACAAAAATGCCTGTCTTCCCGGCAATGAATTCGGAAAATGAAAACCATGCCAGATAAAATCAAGATAATTGCTGGCAAAGCTGACATAGAAAAATGCTACCGCTGCAATTCCGAGCAGGCGCTTTTTCCAGTCAATGCATTTGTTGAGCGCGAACAGAACCAGCGCAAGCAGCGCAAAGGTTCCCGCGTACAGATTCGGCCAGTGCTGGTTTCCGGTATAGGCATCCGCCACCGCGCAGGTTCGCGACAACTCCCCGATTACCGAAAAGTACCACTCTGCCTGTTCCGGAAAGGAGACTCCCGAAGAACCACTGTAACCTAAAATCCGTATCTCCGGAATCAGAATGACTGCTGATACGCCGCCTGCAAGCAACGAACAGGCTGCAAAGCGGACAAACGCCCCCGCCCTGCCCCCTTTCTGACAGAAAAACAGATACACGAAATACACTGCCACAAACATACAAATCATAAGCGCAATGTAGTAGTTCGACCAGATGGCAAGCGCCAGTGTAAGAAAATAAAGAAGCACCTTTTTCTCTTTGACCAGTTGTTCCAGACCAAGTACAATCAGCGGGAAAAGAGCTACACTGTCCATCCACATAATGTTCCAGCTATATGCCGCCACAAAACCGGACAGAGCATACGCAGCAGCGCAGACCAACGCTACCCAGACCGTATTTTTACGAAATTGGCCATCCTTGTCGGCAAGTGCAAAGTGGTACTTTAAATACAAAAACATGCTCAATCCGCACATTCCCATCTTAAGCCAGATGAGAAGTGTCATAAATTCAATGACATGATTGCCCGGAACAAAAATCAGCAGCCAGTTCATCGCAGACGCACCTCATCAATCTCTCCATTCATGACGAAAGTATAACTTAAGGTATCGCTGCCGGACATCACCTTATATAGTTCTTTGTCAAAGGTATATGAAAACTTTCGAATACTGTGAATGGTAAA
>JBGVFC010000016.1:0-4196 GCA_045120755.1 Agathobacter sp.
CCATGATATCAGTGACAGCGGCATCGCATTTTATATTGGAGGGTCTGCAGCGGCAGAAAAGCGTCCTTATACCCTGGAATGGACGGATACGGCAAGAGGAAAGAATTTTCATCTGCATGTACATTGCACCTCGGTTCGTACGGTGCAGCAGGGGGGACATATGCTGGTAGGATGTTTAATCAGCAAATCCGATCCGAAGATTCTGGAGTATATTTTGTACAAGCGAACCGAAAAACCGGATGATAAGGACGAGATTTAAGTATAAGACAAAGCCTTTCTGGGTATTCTATTTAGAAAACACAGGGAGGCTTTTTTATGTCATTATGTATCAAAATCGTGGATATACATGGAAGAGAAATTTTAGATTCGAGAGGTAACCCTACCGTGGAGGTGGAGGTGACAGCGGAGACTTCCACAACCGGAAGAAAAACGATGGCAAGGGAATCCGTACCGTCCGGGGCCAGTACCGGACAGTTTGAGGCGGTTGAACTGCGCGACGGGGACAGGCGGTATTTTGGGCTGGGTGTACAGAAGGTTGTGGAGCATATCAATACCCGGATTCGGGACGAGCTTCTTGGTATGAATGTATTAGACCAGATTGCCATTGACCGTAAGCTGATTCAGCTGGATGGGATGGACAATAAGGGAAATCTCGGCGCCAATGCACTTTTGGGAGTCTCTTTAGCCTGCGCATCCTGCGCGGCAAAAGCAATGGAGCTGCCGTTGTACCGCTATTTGGGAGGCTGTAATGCCAAAATTTTGCCGCAGCCTATGATGAATGTCATCAATGGCGGAGTGCATGCAGCCAACCGATTGGATTTTCAGGAGTTTATGATTGTGCCGCTGGCGGTAAGCTTTCGTGATGCGCTTCGTATGGGAGCAGAAATCTATCATTATCTGAAACAGATTTTAAGGGAAGACGGAATGCTTACGGCTGTCGGGGATGAAGGAGGATTCGCCCCGGATTTTACCAGTGCGCATCAGGTATTTTCCTATCTGATGAAGGCGGTACAAAAGGCTGGCTACAAGCCGGGAGAGGAAGTTGCCTTTGCCATGGATGCGGCAGCAAGTGAATTGTACGACAAGGAGCAGGGGCTGTATGCGTTTGAAGGCGAAGAGGTGACACGGACCACGGAGGAAATGATACAACTCTATGAGAATCTGGTGCAGGAGTTTCCTCTGATATCCATCGAAGACGGGCTGGACGAAGAAGATTGGGAAGGCTGGCAGCAGCTTACCGGACGACTGGCAGGAAAATGTATGCTGGTCGGAGATGATTTGTTTGTCACCAATACCAGGCGGATTCGCTGCGGTATTGGCATGAGGGTCGGCAATGCCGTGCTCATCAAGGTCAATCAGATTGGAACATTGACAGAAGCGATGGATGCAATTGAACTGGCACAGATTTCGGGTTACCGCGCGGTAATCTCACATCGTTCGGGAGAGACGGAGGACAGCTTCATCGCGGACCTTGCGGTGGCGGTCAATGCCGGATGGATTAAGACCGGAGCACCGTGCAGAGGGGAGCGCACGGCAAAGTACAACCAGCTTCTTCGGATTGAGGAAGAAGTCTAAGCGTTCAGAACGCGCCATAACCAACATGATTTGTTCACCATGCTGGTTATGGCTGAACGTTACAGTTTGTTTGCAAAAACGGACTGTGAATGCTATTATATGAATAAAAGATTGGATGAAGAAAATTTGCAGGTACATATATCATGGAAAAGACAACAATACACAGACATTTAAGTTCTGCACAAATCATCATTTTGGGATTTTTGGCAATTATCATAGCAGGAAGTCTTCTGCTTATGCTGCCGGTTGCAACGAGGGATGGCAGAGGGGCAACTTTTACGGACGCGCTGTTTACAGCTACTTCCGCTACCTGTGTGACGGGGCTTGTGGTAAGAGACACCGCAACCTACTGGTCAGGCTTTGGTCAGGGAGTGATTCTGCTTCTGATTCAGATTGGAGGTATGGGAGTTGTCACCGTGTCCGTTGCCATAGCGATGATATCCGGCCGCAAAATCGGACTCATGCAAAGAAGCACCCTGCAGGAAGCAATCTCCGCACACCACATTGGCGGAATTGTGCGTCTGGCGCAGTTTATACTGCTTACAACTGCGGCAATCGAACTGATTGGTGCCGCTTTTCTGATGCCTGTGTTCAGCAGGGAACACGGGCCGTGGAAGGGGCTGTGGTTTTCCGTTTTTCATTCCGTGTCGGCGTTTTGCAATGCTGGCTTTGATCTGAATGGGGAGGGAGGCGCATTTTCCTCGCTGACTGCCTATGCCGGCCAGCCGCTGCTCAATATCACGCTCATGCTTCTCATTGTCATCGGCGGAATCGGGTTTCTGACATGGGAGGATATTAAGACCAACAAGTATCATTTCCATAAATACCGTATGCAGACAAAGGTGGTTCTTGTGATGACGGCGGTGCTCATAGTATTTCCGGCACTTTATTTTTTCTTTTTTGAATTTTCGGGGCTGCCGATGGCAGAGAGGGTGCTGTGTTCGTTTTTTCAGGCAGTCACCCCGCGAACCGCAGGCTTTAATACGGCAGATTTGACACAGATGTCACCTACGGGGCAGGTGCTTATTATGATATTGATGCTCATCGGTGGTTCGCCAAGCTCTACGGCGGGGGGTATGAAAATCACAACCATGGCAGTCATGCTTTCCACCGCCTTGTCAGTATTCCGGCACAGGGCATGCACGCATTTTTTTAAGCGACGGATTCCGGAGGATGTAGTCAGAACCGCGGCAACCATTTTTCTGATGTATATCGGGTTGTTTGTGGGCGGTGCCATGATTATCTGCCGGGTGGAGGATATCCCTATGCTGTCGGCAATGTTTGAGACGGCATCGGCAATCGGCACAGCGGGACTCTCCCTTGGGGTAACGCCGCAGCTCGGGCTGGTGTCACAGTTTATATTGATTGGGCTGATGTTCTGCGGAAGAGTCGGAGGACTTACCCTGATTTTTGCTGCAATGTCAGAGAAGAAGAAAAATGGTTCCGAATACCCGCAGGAAAAAATAACGGTTGGATAGGAGTGTAAGAGGATGAAATCAGTATTATTAATCGGGCTTGGAAGATTTGGAAAAAATATCGCCATCAAGCTGAATGAGATGCACCATCAGGTGATGGCGGTGGACAGGAACGAGAGTAGAGTCAATGCGGTGCTGCCCTATGTGACGAATGCGCAGATTGGCGATTCTACCAATGAAGATTTTTTGGAATCGCTCGGAGTCAGGGATTTTGATGTGTGCATCGTCGCGATTGGAGATGATTTTCAGAATTCGCTGGAGACAACCTCACTGCTCAAGGAGCTCGGTGCCAAAATGGTTGTCGCCCGTGCGGCGAGGGATGTGCATGAGAAGTTTTTACTGCGCAACGGCGCGGATCAGGTAGTCTATCCGGAGAAGCAGCTTGCAAACTGGACGGCAATCCGCTACACGGCAGACCATATTCTGGATTACATAGCCATTGACAATGAGCATGCAATCTTTGAAATTACGGTTCCGGAACTGTGGATTGGACAAAGTGTTGGGGAGGTTGATGTCCGCAAAAAGCATGGAATCAATATTTTGGCAGTCAAGAGAGGCGGAGAACTCAAGATGAATGTCACACCGCAGACGGTTTTTGAAGCAGGTGATACCATTCTGGTTCTTGGCACCAAAAAGGATATGCAGAAAGGCTTTCGCATATAAAAATTATTGTCACTTATAAAAAATCAAAAGGATGCAAAGGAGAAGATTATGAAGAAGTTTTTGGAAGAATTTAAGGCATTTATCTGCCGCGGCAATGTAATGGATATGGCAGTCGGTATTATTATCGGTGGGGCATTTACCGGAATCGTCAATTCCCTCGTCAACGACATCATCAATCCGTTTTTGGGATTGTTCGGAGGAATGAACTTTGACAAGTATGTGTGGAATATTACGAAGGATGTGACGGTCAATTACGGAATGTTTCTGACCAATGTAATTAATTTTATTATCATGGCATTTATTGTGTTCCTTCTCATCAAGGGAATGAATACACTGGCAGGCCGTTTTAAGAAAAAAGAAGATCAGAAGGCACCGGATACCAGGGAATGCCCATACTGCAAGTCCAAGATTGCAATTGCGGCCACCCGCTGCCCGAACTGTACCTCCATGTTAGAGGAAAAATAATGTAACAGTTCAGCCATA
>JBGVFC010000017.1:0-7880 GCA_045120755.1 Agathobacter sp.
GAATCAAAGATTGCGTCTGAATAAAGAATTAACTCTGCACCCATGTCCTATCCTCCTTCATTCATAAATACAAATAAAGGCGCAATCACTTTCGCGACTGCGCCTTTGCATTTTCTTACTTTTCAATTTAAAAACATTGTAGCCCTTTTCAGCAGTTTTACAATTACACAAAATACCTATTATTTTACTACTTTTTAGTTATTTCATCGGCAGTTGCTGTGTGATACAATGTATGTTTCCGCCGCCGAATACTACTTCTCGTGTCCGGACACCCACAATCTCTTTTTCTGGAAAAATCTCCTTCAGCTGCGCCAGTGCCAGTTCATCATGCGCATCATCATATTGCGGAACAATTACTCCGCGATTGGTTACAAGATAATTCAAATAGGACGCAATACAAAGCTCCCCGTTCTCTCTTAACACCGAGCCTGCCACCCTGTCTATCGTTTCCGCTCCCTCCATGAGCACCGGTTTTGCCGGTGTACATACTTTATGAACTTTCAGCCTGCGCCCCTTTGCATCTGTCATCTTACAAAGTGCCTTGTAATTTTCCTGCGCCACCTGATAAAACGGATCACTTTCATTCTCTGTATAAATGCATGCCACCTCACCGGGTCTTACAAAGCATGCGACATCATCCACATGCCCATTTGTCTCATCCGGATCAATTCCATCCTTCAGCCAGAGCACCTTCCCACAGCCCAGATATTCTTTTAACTTTTCCTCAATCTCTTCCTTGGAAAGATGGGGATTTCTGCCTTCTGACAACAGACACATTTCTGTGGTGAGAACGGTTCCCTCCCCGTCCACATGGATACTGCCACCCTCAAGCACAAAATCATCCGTCCGATAGCTGTCGGTATCTTCCAGCTCGCAGATTTTCTGCGCCAAAGCATCATCCATATTCCACGGAAAATACAATCCGTCCACGAGTCCTCCCCACGCATTAAAACTCCAATCGCACGCTCTTCGCTCTCCTTTATCATTTACCAGAAAAGTTGGGCCGCAATCCCTGCACCATGCATCATTTGAGCTCATCTCCAACACCCGGATATTTTCCGACAGACGCGCCCTTGCATTGGCATACTGGTCACAATTTACAAGCATCGTAACCGGTGTGAATCTGCTGATGGCTTCTGCCACATTGGCATATGCTTCCTGTGCCGGTTTTGCACCGGCTCGCCAGTTGTCCGTGCGCTGCGGCCATATCATATAGATGCGCTCCTGTGGTTCAAATTCTGCCGGCATCCGAAAACCATCCTGTCTGGGTGTTGTTCCTGTTATTCTTTTTGCCATATATCTGTCCTCTACTTTCCGTATGTTAAAAGTGTCTGATACATCTCCGGACGTCTGTCTCTGAAAATTCCCCACTCGCGTCTCTCCCTGGCAAGCGCATCCAGATCAAATTCATGCACCAGCACACCCTGTGTACAGGCATCTGCCTGCTCTACAATTTGTCCATAATTGTCCGCAATAAATGACTGCCCGTAAAATGTCATCTCAGAATTTCCATCTGCCTCCGTTCCGATTCTGTTCGAAGCTATCACCGGCATCATATTTGCCGCCGCATGCCCTGCCATCGTATTTCGCCAGTGAACACTCGAATCCTTACCCAGCGTCGGCTCTGAACCAATTGCTGTTGGAAAAAACAAAATTTCCGCTCCCAATAATGCCATGCTCCGGGCAGTCTCCGGAAACCATTGATCCCAGCAGATTCCCACTCCGATGGTTCCGTATTTTGTCTTCCATGCCTGAAATCCGGTATCTCCGGGAGTAAAATAGAATTTTTCCGCATATGGAAGTCCGTCCGGGATGTGCGTTTTTCTATATACCCCCAAAATCTCTCCGTCTGCATCAATGATTGCAATCGAATTGAACTGCGTATTGCCCACTTTCTCAAAAAAGCTGATTGGAAGCACCACATCCAGTTCCCTTGCAACCTGCTTAAAATGATTGACTGCCCTGTTTTCCTCAAGAGTGGCAGCCAGATCCATATATTCAAATTTCTGAAGCTGACAAAAATACGGTGTCTCAAACAATTCCTGCAGCAATATGATATTTGCACCTTTTTGTGCGGCTTCCCGCACCAGACGGTCCGCTTTTCTTAATGTTTCCTCTGCATCCCAGCTGCAGCTCATCTGCGTAGCCGCCACCTTCACTTTTCTCATATTCTTCCTCCTCTGTGAAAAAAGAGACAACCCTCCATCGAAGATTGCCTCATTTTTTCTGCTACTTCATATACGGCTCGTCCCACAGCTTTAAGGATGTACCGATGCCTTTTGCCAGGGCATTCTGATAACAATCATATCCCCAGGACAGATCCTCAAGCGGCATTCCTCCGATGGAACACATAACGATTTCATCCGGACGCTTTCTTCCCTGTGCCTTTTTATTGACGATATCGCACAGATTGATGACATTCTCACGCGGTGTCTGTCCGGATTCCACCAGATGCACAAAATGAATCCCCATGATTACCCATTCGCGCTTATTGCCGAACTCATCCACCGGACCCCTTGCGATAAAATTGCTCAGATATTTTTGGTACATACCATAGTTATCCACGACCATGGTTGTATTTAAAAAATCATCATACTTGCGGTAAAGGAAAGAACCCATGCTGAATACGGTAGCTCCCTTTTTGAACCATTCCAGCTTAAACTCTTCCATATTTTCTTTGGTGACAGACATCGCCTCGGACACAATATCCGCATCACGGCAGGCTTCTTCCAGGCTGTCGCATATGGTAATCTCTGTAATCTGCGGATAATTTTCCTCGATAAATTCCTTCATGGCAAGTGCGGTCTTTGATTTTGAGGAGCTTCCCCGTATCTTGATTTTCCGGATATTCGGAAGAACCTCCATGAAGCACATCAGCGCACATTTGTTGATTACCCCCGGTCCCAGCAGTGCCAGCACCTTAGAATCCGGATTTGCCAGATAGGTAGCTGCCATAGCCGGCATTGCCCCTGTCCGCATCGCCGACAACAGATTCGCCGACATGATTGCCTTCGGTGCCCCGGTGTCAACATCGGAAAGTGTCACCATAAGAATGGATCTCGGAAGTCCCAACGCCGAGTTGTGACTGTTCGAGCCATAATACTTCTGTCCTGCGATATGGAACCTGCCGCCCAGATAGGCCGGCATCGCCATGAATCTCCGGTCCGGTCCGTCATCCAGCGGAAATCCCTCAATATCGGATTTCTGCGGAAAATTCATCTGAAGACCGTGTTCATCCGCCTTCGGTCCTCCCAGCAGAAAATCTTTTTTTCCAAAGAGGGACAATGTGTCCCTCATGGTTTCCACACATGCGACGGCATCCAGCACGCCGGCCGCAATCATGTCCTGTTCATTCAGATAGAGAAAATCTATATTCGGATAACTCATGCTTCACCCATCCCATCTATTCTATTCTTTCAGCTTTGTCCACATATTGTCATAAATAGCCAGCGTATCTGCATCCAGACTGCTTACAAATTCACCGCCTGAAATAACCTCTGCCGGTACATTCTTGGCTGTGTTATTCACATAATCCTCTCCCATCAGCTCCAGTGCTGCGGTATTTGGACACAGATATGGAAAATCCGAGATGTTCATCTGTGCGGCTTCTGCGGACAGCATATAGTTGATAAATTTCATTGCCTCGTCGTAATTCTTTGCGCCCTTTGGAATTGCCCAGTTGTCCAGGAACACATAAGCACCATCGGAAGGATATACAATCTCAATGTCCGGATTTTCGTCCATGGACAATGCTACCTCTGCCGACCATACCATTCCAACGGAACAGTCACCGGAAATCAATGCAGATTTCGGAGAATCGGAGTCATACAGCTTGATGTTATTCTTCAAGGTCAACAGCTTCTCCTCCACCTCTGCCAGCGTATCCGGGTCGCTCTCATTCATCGACAAGCCCATGGCACGCTCCGTCATTCCAATAACAGCGCGATAATCATCCAGCACAACAATCTGATTTTCAAGGGACGGATCAAACAAATCTGCGTAAGAGGTAATCTCCATATCAACCTTTGCAGTATTGACCGCGATACATGCGACACCGCCCTCGTAAGGAACCGTATATACATTGCCCGGATCATAGCTTTCATCCAGATATGTCGCATCAATATTTGACAGATTGGTCAGCTTCTCCTTGTCAAGCTCCTCCAGCTTGCCCTGTGCAATCAGACTTTCCACCGCATAATCCGATGGGAGGATGACATCATAGGTACCTTCCGCTTCCGATTTGAGTTTTGCCAGCAAATCCTCATTGGATGAATAAGTCGATACATTGACCTTGATTCCCGACTCTTCCTCAAATGCTTTGATTGCAGATTCGGATACATATTCGGTCCAGACAAACACATTCAGTTCGCCGTTTTCCCCTTTGCTTCCTGAACTTCCACAGCCAGCCAGCAATGCGCAGACCATAGTTCCTGCCATAATCAAACTTAAAATCTTCTTTTTCATAATGCTTCCTCCTCTTACACTTTCTTTATTTTCTTTTTAAACAAATCTCCCTGCGTCAGTACCACAAAGAGAATTGTTACAATAAGAATCAGGGTTGATAGTGCATTGACATCCGGCGCCACACCGCTCTTGACACTCTCCATAACCTTCAGCGGATAGGTCTTTGTCTGTCCATATACGAAATAGCTGATGATGACATCATCGATGGATATGGTAAATGCCAGCAGGGCCCCTCCAAAAATTCCCGGAGCCAGTACCGGAAGTGTCACCTCGAAAAAGGTCACCAGCCGGTTGGCTCCCAGATCCATACTCGCCTCTTCAATCGAGTGGTCATAACCGGACAGGCTTGCGCGAACATTAAAAATGACAAACGGTATGCAAAACGATACATGCGCCAGAATCAATGTAAGCATGCCTCTTGGTATATTCGCCTTTGCAAAAATGGTCAGCAGCGCAATACCGAGTACAATCTCCGGAATGACAATCGGAATATATAAAAGTCCATCAATAATTGCCTTTCCCTTAAACTTATATTTGTACATTCCAATTGCACCCAGTGTTCCGATGATGGTTGCAAGCACGGTACTGATAACTGCCAAAAGCATTGTATTGCCAAAGGCTTCCAACAGCGAAGTATTCTCCCATAGCTTTATGTACCAGTCGAAGGTAAAACCCTTCCAGCTCATATAAGGCTTTGTAGTGGTTGCGTTGAAGGAGTTTGCCACAATAACCGATATCGGAAGGAACAAAAACAGATATACCAGTGCACAATAGATGACGTTTCCTATTTTTTTGCCTTTTTTCTTTCGCCTCATACACACCACCTCCTATACACCAAGTGCATCCATGTCGCCGCCCATCTTCTGATAGATTTTTACCAGAATCAGGGTTACCGCAATCAATATGATGGACAGTGCGGCTCCCAGCGGCCAGTTATTTCCACTCTGGAACTGGCGCTCAATCAGATTTCCGATGACATCCGAATTGCCTCCGCCCAGGATATCCGATACAAAGAAATAACCAAGACACGGGATAAATACCATCAGGCTTCCGGAGAAGATTCCACCGGAAGTCAGCGGAAGGATGACTTCAAAAAAGGTTTTGACCGGTTTTGCTCCCAGATCCGAGGACGCCTCCAGCAGGGAACCATCCAGCTTCTCAATCGCGGTGTACAGCGGCAGAATCATAAACGGAATCAGGCAGTACACCATACCAAGTATGGTCGTTCCCTGCTTATACAGAAGTTCCAGCGGTTCCTTTATAATCCCGATTCCCATCAACAGGGAATTGATCCATCCGCTGCTCCCTAACAGGGTTCTCCATCCGTAGATACGAATCAGTGAGTTCGTCCAGAACGGAATGATGACCAGCATATACAGAATTTTCTTTTTCCGGCTCTTTGTTCTTGCTATGATATAGGCAAACGGATATCCGACCAGAATACAGATGATGGTGGTTACCAGTGCTATAACAAGCGACTGCAGATAAATTTTCAGGTAATCCGCATTGGCAAGCCGGATGTAATTGTCCAGTGTAAAATCAAATACCACATTGTAATATTCATCAATGGAGCAAAAACTCATGACCGCTACATAGATGAGCGGAATTGCCACTAACAGCACCATGACCACAGTAACCGGTCCAACCATAATCATTGCTGGCAGTCTGTCCTTCTTCTTCATAACAGCACCTCCTAAGTGAGTATAATGTTTTATTAATAGCTGGATTTTTTGCGCAGAATGTTTTTGCGAGAGTGCATGTTCAAAAACGAAGGCGTAGCGGGCTACGCCGAGGATTTTGAGCATGTGCTATCACGGAAACAGGCAAGCAATAAAATCCAGATAATTAAAAAACATTATACTAACATTATGTTGTTCAATGCCTCGAAAATATAATGGCTCTCATTGTGAATCAGCACCGCATCCTCCACCTTCCAGTACGGATAGCATCTGCTTCCGATTGGCGGCAATTCCTGCCCTGCCAGCCGTTCTATCTTCAGCTCGTTACCATTCGGCAGAGACACGATACACTTTAATACCGAACCGACATAGATATAATCCTTTACCTGCGCAGTCAGCCCAAAGCCTTCAACCGGTGTCGTAGAAAACTTCATTTTTTCCGGTCTTACCGAAATGGTTGCATATTCAAGCAGAGAAAAATCATCCGGGCAGGCAACCGATACCGCACCATTTTCCAGTGTCATCGTTGCCACACCGTTGGTAATGCTTGTGATACATCCGTCATAGATGTTTGTCTCTCCGATAAAAGTGGCTACGAACTTGGTAGCCGGATGCTCGTAGATGTCTGTCGGAGTAGCAAGCTGGTCAATGATGCCGTCATGCATAACCGCAATCCGGTCACTCATCGTAAGTGCTTCCTCCTGGTCATGTGTGACATAGATAAATGTGATATTCAGTTTTTTCTGAAGCCTTTTCAGTTCAAGCTGCATCTGCTTGCGAAGCTTTAAATCAAGTGCACCAAGCGGCTCATCCAGCAGAAGCACCCGCGGCCTGTTGATTAAAGCCCTTGCAATTGCAACTCTCTGCTTCTGTCCTCCGGAGAGCTGGGATGGATAGCGCTTCTCAAATCCGTTGAGCTGTACCATGTCCATCATCTCAAGCACCCGCTCTTTGATTTCCTTCTTGGGAACTTTTTTCATCTTCAGTCCGTATGCAATATTGTCATATATGGTCTTGTGCGGAAAAAGTGCATAGGACTGGAACACGGTATTGACATTTCTCTCATACGGCTCCTTCTCCTCTACTCTCTCTCCCTCAACCTTAATCGTTCCGGTTGTAGGTTCCTCAAATCCGGCAATCATCCGAAGTGTTGTTGTCTTTCCGCAGCCGGAAGAACCGAGAAGTGTCAAAAATTCTCCCTCTTCAATTGAAAGATTCAGATCCTTTACTACATGATTGCTCCCATATACTTTATTTACCCCTTCAATTTCAACTATTTTTCCCATGGGATCACCTCTTTTCCATGTATTAGAGGGCCTTTACGCCTCTTTCACCTGTTCTGATTCGAATTGCATCCTCAATATTGCGGATGAAGATTTTGCCGTCTCCGACACGGTCCGTCGCACAAACCTCACGGATTTTCTCAATAATCGGCTCCACATCCTTATCCTCAACGACTACCTCGGCACGCACCTTCGGGAGCAGGTTGATGGTTGTCTTAAAGCCCTTCAGCTCATTGACAACTCCCTCTGTGTCGGTAGTGATTCCCTTCTGTGTTCCACATCCCATAACCGTGGACAGTGTCATTCCTCCACAGTTAATGTCATCTAAGATTTTTTTAACATCCTCAAGTTTTTCCGGTCTGATCAACATGACTAATTCTTTCATAATCCAATCCTCCTCTTATTTAATAAAGAGTTTGCCTGCAAACTCTTCGCGCGCGAGCGGTGCCTATAC
>JBGVFC010000018.1:0-2722 GCA_045120755.1 Agathobacter sp.
TCTTCTCAATAGAATCCTGAAGACGCTTTACAAGGTTATCCCCAAAGTCACCGGTACTCGCTTCACGGTCTGCTCCTACAAACCGCAAGAACCTGACCAGTTCCTCCGGAACCTCGTCCTCATTGGTTCCTTTTGTATTTAGAAATATCGTATGTACTCCATCCTCATACCGGAAGCCGGAATCTTCCACCAAAGTATGCCGAACCGTATAGCGGTATTTCCCCAGTCCAAGCGGATCAAAGTCACAGATAAATATTACATAGCCGTCCGGCAGCGTCTCATATTCTGCTCCTGTACTAATCAGTTCCATATCCATCTGGCTGTGATAGTATCGTGCCCGCTTCTGCACATGCTGCGCCTCTATCTGCATCTCCACATCAAAATGCGTTCCCTCATCGTCCTTCGCATAGACATCCAGGCGCACGCCCTTATAATCCGGATGGTACACCATGCTTTTCTCCCGGCTTACCACCACATGGTCAATCGGTATCTCAAGAATTCGCTCCAGCACCAGCCGGCAGTTCTCTCCATCCAGCAATGTCGCCGCAAACAAAAAGCCGTCCTTAAAAGTCAGTTCCTGCAAAGTTCTTGTGTTTCTTCCCATACAAAATCCTCCTATTGTGTTGTAAATAAGCAAGGATTTTATTCGTATGCCTTCGCAGCTTCCTACAAATAAAAAAGAAAATCCCTGCTTTTATCGATTGGTATCTAAAAGCAAGAATTTTCTGAATATACGAAATGAATTATAAGATTGTGATATAATCTCAAAAACTTTGCTTTTGAGTCTTTTGTCAAAACAGAAATACACATATACCGTGCAGTGTATTAAAATTATATCACACATAAATGTACATATCAGTTCAAGGTATCACGTGCTTAAGCACATGATTGCGTGCAATCCTGCTGATTATGCTTTCATAGAAAATGTGCTTTTATGAAAAAATCGTAGCACGAAAGAACAGCTTTGTCAATGGCGCTGTTTATCTCCTCCTGCGCCGACGATGATGCCTATGCTCTGCGTGTTGTGCTGCCGCGCGGCTGTATCCCATGATATCGTTCTGCTTCCTGCAGCGCTCGCACATACGGTACGGCGAATCGACAGGGAGAATTTTGCCGCAGTATTTGCAGCGCAGAATGTATTCGTGCTTGTCTTTGGACAGAAGCTGCATAATCGCATCCTGCGTTTTTTCCCGCTCCTCCTCAAGCCATTGTGTGTCGACCAGCTTGCCCAGACGCATCGAGAGCTGGTAGTATAAATCCAGTTTCTTGTAGTAGGATTCGTATTTTTGCAGTCCCTGATAATGGCTGAAGCTGCGCGGACGCTCCAGTGAGATGTCCGCGGTGTAATTCATGCAGTATTCTCCCCAAAGCTGAACGACCTCCCGGTCCTTGATATCAATCGGACAGGTAATCATGCGGTACAGCATATATTTGTCATCAAAATCTGCGATAAACATGCGCATCTTGTATGCTTCGCGATACAGAAAAAGCATGTCCTCGACGTTGATTTTTTCAAAAGGCTCTGACGGCTTCTGCTCATGCCAGAGCTGAATAATCACATCCAGCGGAGCGTCCATAGACAGAAGCACCTGCGGAAATCCGAGGCTGACACGGGTAATCGGCTGCTCCTCGTGCTTCCACTGCCGTTTTAAAAATCCCAGCTTTGATTCGTCCATGGCGTTGACATATCCGGTCTCATATCTTCCAAAACGGCCTGCCCGTCCGGCAATCTGCCGGATCTCCGGAATTTCAAGTGCCCGTGTGCTCTTGCCGTCATACTTTTCCACTTCCATGAAAATAATCCGGCGCACCGGAAGATTTAGTCCCATTCCGATTGCATCCGTGGAAACCACCACCTTCGTCTGCCCGCCGTTAAACAGATTCATCTGCCTTCTTCGAATCTCCGGCGGCAGACTTCCGTAGATTACACTTGCATCGATTCCCTGACTCTCCAGCCGTCCGGCGACATTGAGCACCGCCTTTTTGGAAAATACAATGAGTGCGTCCCCCTCCTGTACATCCTCCGGAAATGAAATCGGCGCATCCTCCAGTTCAAGCGGCGTCTTTCTCTCATAGCGGCGTATCTCGTATTCGTCATTGCACAGGGAAATCAGATGTGTGATTACCTGCTCGGCTGCCGGACTCATGCATACATGAATCTCCGACGCGCGCACTCCCAGAATTGCTCTTGTCCACGAGTGACCGCGCAATTCATCCGCTACCATCTGTGCTTCATCAATGACTGCGACCTCATATTCACGGTCAATATCGAGCATCTCCACCGTCGATGCGGTAATCCTGCTATCCGGCTCCTCGATACATTCCTGTCCGGTCAGCATCGTACACGGAGTTCCATATTCCTTCATTTTCTCATAGACCTCAAGCGCCAGCAGACGCAGCGGTCCCAAATACACACCGCTCTTTGCATCCTTCAGCCGCTCTAACGCATGATAGGTCTTTCCACTGTTCGTCGGACCGACATGTAGAATGAAATGGCGATTCATCTTCAGCGCTTCGGTAAATTCCATCTCCGGTCTTGCCGGGACAAGCTGGATAATCTGCTCCTGCAGTTCCCTCTGCAGCTTTCTATGATACATCTCCGCAAAAGAGCAGTCGCAGATCTGAGTGGAACATTCCTTCTTTAATTTTTTCAGCAGCTCCACATCAATGCGCTCGATTTCCTCTTCCGAGAGCATTTCCATGTCCAGCCGGACCAGCTCCG